>NZ_JBTOQG010000045.1:0-297595 GCF_055283955.1 Pseudomonas sp. HP_12 | reverse complement strand
TTAAGGTTTTACGGCTTGGAGGGGTTTCACCCAGAGGCGCAGGCTTGTTTCTATCGTCGCTTGAACGAAGCATTCTTTATCGGCGCTTTTGGTGGAAGGGGTGGGGCGAGGTCTCCCACGGTCTGTACTGTTGCAGCAGTCAGATGCGAACTGTTCGTCCCACCACCCCTTCAAGTCTAACCATACAAGCGAGCTTGCTCGCGAATAGGCCATATCAGGCGCTAAATCTCCGGCGGCTGAAATGACCTCTTCGTGAGCAAGCTCACTCCCACAGGTTTTGTGTTGGCTGAGAGACCTTCATGAGCAAGGTGGAGCGCCACCTCGCTCACTCCCACAAGTTTTGCTTTTGCCGCTGCTACGCTTCAAATACCGCTAGACACAGGGAACAAACGCAATGGAACACTTCGCTGCACTGAAAATCCTGCACGTCATCAGCACGGTGCTGCTGTTTATCTGCGCGCTGGGGTTGATCGTGTGGATCGTGCGCGGCCGTCGGGCCGGCGATGCGAAGGTGCAGAACCGCGCCATGCAACGACCATGGGCATTTGCCTGGCTGCTGATGGGCGTGTGTTTGTTGACCCTGCCAATCAGCGGCTGGTGGCTTGTCCACTACGCCGGCTGGCCGCTGGGACAGACCTGGCTGCTGGCGGCGAGTGTGCTGTATCTCTTCGGCGCCTTGAGCTGGGCCTGGCTGGCGGTGCGAGTCAATCGCCTGCGCCGGCCAGTCATCGTGGGTAATTCCCGCTTCACCCTGGCGCTGGCCATCTTCAGCGTCGTCTGCTTCGTGGCGATTGCCGGTCTCATGGGCGCCAAACCGGTCTAAACCTCAGTCATCCAAACTTACGCCAGCGCAGATGTCCCTGCGGATAAAGGACGGTGGGAGCGAGCTTTCTCGCAAAGGCTTTCAATCGCGCAGTGAAATCACCGGCCAGCCGCGACGGGTGGCCTCGGCGCGCAGCTTTTCATCAGGATCGACTGCGACCGGATTAGCCACCTGCTCCAGCAATGGCAAATCGTTCATCGAATCGCTGTAGAACCAGCTGTCATCGAGATTGAAGCCATTCTCTTCGATCCAGCGATTCAGGCGGGTCACTTTGCCCTCGCGGAAGCACGGCACGTCAGTGGTGCGCCCGGTGTAGCGGCCGTCGACGATCTCGCATTCGGTCGCCAGCAAGGTGTCGATGCCCAGTCGGGCCACGATCGGCGCGGTGACAAAACGGTTGGTCGCCGTGATTACCACCAGTTTGTCGCCAGCGTCCCGGTGCTTGGCGATGAGAGCCATCGCTTTGGGCAGGATCAAGGGCTCGATGCAGTCGCGCATGAATTCCCGGTGCCATTCGTCGAGCTGCGCCATGTCGGTGCGGCCCAGAATCTCCAGGCTGAAGTTCAGGTAGTCGGTCAGGTTCAGGGTGCCGGCCAGATAGTCCTGGTAGAAAGCATCGTTGCGTGCCTTATAGGCAGCGCCGTCCAGGATGCTGCGTTCGCACAGGTAATCGCCCCAGGCGTGATCGCTGTCGCCGCCGAGAAGGGTGTTGTCGAGGTCGAACAGGGCCAGGCGCATGGGCTTTACTCGCTGAATTATCAGAAAAAAGAGCACAAGAATACGAGGTTTGCCCGAGAGATCGCATCTATTAATGCAGTTGTCACGATAAGCTGTCCCAGCCTCGTTGCTGCCTTCACGATCTTTGTGGAACAATGCGGCGACATGCGTTTGCGAGGTTGTAGCCGTGATCGACCCCGATGGTTTTCGCCCTAATGTCGGGATAATTCTGACAAATGATGCTGGCCAGGTCTTATGGGCTCGGCGCATCAATCAAGACGCCTGGCAGTTTCCGCAGGGGGGTATCAACCCTCAGGAGACCCCGGAAGACGCGCTTTACCGTGAATTGAATGAAGAAGTCGGGCTGGAACGGCATGATGTTGAAATTCTTGCCTGCACCCGGGGTTGGTTGCGCTATCGTCTGCCGCAACGATTGGTCCGTACCCACAGCCAGCCGCTGTGCATCGGCCAGAAGCAAAAATGGTTTCTCCTGCGCCTGATCTCCAATGAGCAGCGGGTGCGGATGGATTTGACCGGCAAACCGGAGTTCGATGGCTGGCGTTGGGTCAGTTATTGGTACCCGTTGGGCCAGGTGGTGACATTCAAGCGCGAGGTATATCGCCGCGCACTCAAAGAGCTTGCCCCGCGCCTGTTGGCGCGCGACTGACACGGAGTTCGACCCCGAGCCATGCTCAATACGCTGCGCAAGATCGTCCAGGAAGTTAACTCCGCCAAGGATCTCAAGGCGGCGTTGGGCATTATTGTGTTACGCGTCAAAGAGGCCATGAGCAGCCAGGTCTGCTCGGTCTATTTGCTCGATCCTGAAGCGAACCGCTTCGTGCTGATGGCCACCGAAGGCCTGAATAAGCGCTCGATCGGCAAGGTGAGCATGGCCCCGAACGAGGGCCTTGTGGGTCTGGTCGGTACGCGTGAGGAACCGCTGAACCTCGAAAATGCTGCCGATCACCCTCGCTATCGTTACTTTGCTGAAACCGGCGAAGAGCGTTATGCGTCGTTCCTCGGCGCGCCGATCATCCACCACCGCCGGGTTGTGGGCGTTCTGGTCATCCAGCAAAAGGAGCGCCGCCAGTTCGACGAGGGCGAAGAAGCCTTCCTCGTGACGATGAGCGCGCAACTCGCAGGCGTCATCGCCCACGCGGAAGCCACCGGTTCCATCCGCGGGCTGGGCCGGCAGGGCAAGGGCATTCAGGAAGCCCGATTCGTCGGTGTGCCGGGTTCGCCGGGCGCTGCGGTCGGTACCGCGCTGGTCATGTTGCCGCCGGCTGACCTCGAAGTCGTGCCGGACAAAACCGTCTCTGATATCACCGCTGAACTCAAACTGTTCCAGACTGCGCTTGAAGGCGTTCGCAATGACATGCGTACCCTTTCGGCGAAGTTGGCGACGCAATTGCGTCCTGAAGAGCGCGCGTTGTTCGATGTGTATCTGATGATGCTCGACGATGCGTCGCTGGGCAGTGAAGTCACCAACGTCATCAAGACCGGCCAGTGGGCCCAGGGCGCCTTGCGCTCGGTGGTCAACGAGCACGTCAAACGCTTCGAGCTGATGGATGACGCCTACCTGCGTGAGCGCGCATCGGACGTCAAAGACCTCGGTCGCCGCCTGCTCGCCTACCTTCAGGAAGCGCGTCAACAAACCCTGGTCTACCCCGACAACACCATTCTGGTCAGCGAAGAGCTGTCGCCCGCCATGCTCGGCGAGGTGCCGGAAGGCAAGTTGGTGGGTCTGATTTCGGTACTCGGCTCGGGTAACTCCCACGTCGCCATTCTGGCCCGAGCCATGGGCATTCCCACGGTCATGGGCGTGGTGGACCTGCCGTACTCGAAAGTCGATGGCATCCAGCTGATCGTCGACGGCTATCACGGCGAGGTCTTCACCAACCCGTCCGAGATCCTGATCAAGCAGTACTCCGTCGTCGTCGAAGAGGAGCGTCAGCTTTCTCAAGGCCTCGACGCGCTGCGTGAATTGCCCTGCGTGACCCTCGACGGCCACCGCATGCCGCTGTGGGTTAACACCGGTCTACTGGCAGACGTGGCCCGCGCGCAACAGCGAGGCGCGGAAGGCGTTGGCCTGTACCGCACCGAAGTGCCGTTCATGATTCAGCAGCGGTTCCCGAGCGAGAAGGAACAGCTCGCCATCTACCGTGAGCAACTGGCGGCTTTCCATCCGCTACCGGTGACGATGCGAACGCTGGACATCGGCGGTGACAAGTCGCTGTCGTATTTCCCGATCAAGGAAGACAACCCGTTCCTCGGCTGGCGTGGCATTCGCGTCACGCTGGATCATCCTGAAATCTTCCTGGTGCAGACCCGCGCCATGCTCAAGGCCAGTGAAGGCCTGAACAATCTGCGGATTCTGCTGCCGATGATTTCCGGCACCCACGAAACCGAAGAAGCGCTGCACCTGATCCACCGGGCCTGGGGCGAAGTGCGCGACGAAGGCACCGACGTGCCGATGCCGCCGGTGGGCGTGATGATCGAAGTGCCGGCGGCGGTCTATCAGACCCGAGAGCTGGCGCGTCAGGTGGATTTCCTGTCTGTCGGTTCCAACGACCTGACCCAGTATCTGCTGGCGGTCGACCGTAACAACCCGCGGGTGGCGGATTTGTACGACTATCTGCACCCGGCTGTGCTCCAGGCCTTGCAGAGCGTGGTGCGCGATGCCCATGCCGAAGGCAAGCCGGTGAGCATCTGCGGAGAGATGGCGGGTGATCCTGCGGCGGCGGTGCTGCTGATGGCGATGGGCTTCGACAGCCTGTCGATGAACGCCACCAATTTGCCGAAAGTGAAGTGGATGCTGCGTCAGATCAACCTGAGCATGGCCAAGGACCTGCTGGCCCAGTTGATGAAGAACGACAACCCGCAAGTGATCAGCAGCTCGTTGCAGCTGGCGCTGAGAAATCTGGGCCTGTCGCGGATGATCAATCCGGGGTCTGTGAAGGGGCATTGACGGCTGGCGCTGCGCTGCTTTTAGTGGGACCGGCTTTAGCCGGGAAGAGGCCGGCTTGAACACCCTAGGATGTTGGGCGTGACACAAGACGCTTTCCCGGCTAAAGCCGGTCCTACTAAAACCTTGATGCAGGCTAAACCTGCAGATCCACCTCACCCAATCTCCCGCCGCACGGCCCGAAGCTGCGCTCGATCAGGCGCCTGCTGCCATCCGCATTGACCAGTAACACCGTGCTCGCCCGCGTGCCGTAATTTGGGCTGGCAATGAACACGCTCGACAATAACTTTTCCGTCGCAAGGCCTACGCCGGTGCTCGGCAGTTCAGCCTCTGGCGCAGGCGCGTGATCGATGAGAAAGCCAAACAGCGCTTCAGTGTCTGGATTCTCCAAATGTTCAGACAGCGCCGCTTTGGCTTTCACCAGTTTCGGCCACGGCGTATCGAGCCCTGCGTTGGACACCCCGTAAACGCCCGCTTCCAGACGGCGGGGTACCGGATCGTTCCCGTTGAGAAAATGCAACTGCTGACGATCACCCACCAGCAGGTTGAACCCACCGTACTCAGACGACCGCGTCGCGATCTCACTCAAATACTCATCAATGGACACATCGCTGGTCAAAAAACGAGCAACCAATTCGCCCCGCGAACGGCGGCCAGGCGGTTTGCCCGGTTCGCGGATATTAGTCAGAGCGGCAAAACGTCCGTCAGCATTGATGCCCAGCCATGTCCCGCCCGCTTCAAGATCGCGCCCGGCGTAGACCTGCGGCGCGTCTTCCCACTGCGCCAGCGGCAGAGTAGGGCGGGCGTAGAACTCGTCACGGTTGGCCGCCAGAATCAGCGGCTGAGCGTGAGATGGCCGCCAGGCGAAGACGATAAGGCACATGGATGACTCCTTTTTGCGCCACTTTACCCACCCCGCACGCCGACATCCATCGCACGCTGCTAGAGCGGATTGGCGCGGTCCGGTAACATGCCGCACTGTTTTTGAGAGATGTCCGCGCCGTGCGTGGCGACATCGTCGGCGTGCGAGGGGTTTCATCGCGGTCGCTCTTGCACCAGATTTCATCATTATTGGGTGGCACTACCTGCTACCGCCGCCGCATAGTTCTGCTTCGTCGCTCAATGAGCGCTTCTATTTCAAGGAGTCGCAATGCTGCCTTACCCGCAGATTGACCCGGTAGCCGTGGCCATCGGTCCGCTGCAAATTCACTGGTACGGCCTGATGTACCTGGTCGGTATCGGCAGTGCCTGGTACCTGGCATCCCGTCGCCTGAATCGCTTCGACCCGACGTGGACCAAAGAAAAGCTCTCGGACATGATTTTCTGGGTCGCCATGGGCGTCATCGTCGGTGGGCGTCTCGGTTACGTGCTGTTCTACGACCTGCCCAACTACATCGCCAACCCGCTGCTGATTTTTGAGGTGTGGAAGGGCGGCATGGCGTTTCACGGTGGCTTCATCGGCGTGATGATCGCGACGTACTGGTTCGGCAAGCGCAACGGCAAGTCATTCTTCCAGCTCATGGACTTCATCGCCCCTATGGTGCCGATTGGTCTGGGTGCCGGGCGCATCGGCAACTTCATCAACGCCGAGCTGTGGGGCAAGCCGACTGATCTGCCCTGGGCCATGGTGTTCCCCACCGACCCTGCGCAACTGCCACGCCACCCGTCACAGCTCTACCAGTTCGCCCTGGAAGGCGTGGCTTTGTTCGTCATTCTTTATTTCTACTCCCGCAAGCCGCGTCCGACCATGGCCGTTTCCGGCATGTTCGCGCTGTTCTACGGCATCTTCCGCTTCGTGGTGGAATTCGTCCGCGTGCCGGACGCCCAGCTGGGTTATCTGGCCTGGGGCTGGGTCACCATGGGGCAGATCCTCAGCCTGCCGATGATCATCGGCGGCCTGGTGCTGATCTGGCTTGCCTACCACCGCGCGCCCACTGCCAACAACGCTGCGGCGTGACGCGCCGGGTACATTTGCTGAACGCCGGACCTGAAGGGTTCGGCGGATTCACCGAAACAGAGGGCCTCTGGTCATGAAGCAATACCTTGAACTGCTGCAGGACGTCATCAACAACGGAACCCGCAAGGGCGACCGCACCGGGACTGGCACCACTGCCGTGTTCGGTCGGCAGATTCGCCACAATCTGGCTGATGGCTTCCCGCTGCTGACCACCAAAAAGCTGCACTTCAAGAGCATCGCCAACGAGCTGATCTGGATGCTCAGCGGCAACACCAACACCAAATGGCTCAACGAAAACGGCGTGACCATCTGGGACGAGTGGGCCACTGAAGACGGCGACCTTGGCCCGGTATACGGCGCCCAGTGGACTGGCTGGCCGACCAAGGATGGCGGCAAGATCAACCAGATCGACTACATGGTCGACTGCCTGAAAAACAACCCCAACAGCCGCCGCATCCTGTTCCATGGCTGGAATACCGAATACCTGCCAGACGAGAAGCTGTCGCCGCAGGAGAACGTCAAGGCCGGGCGCCAGGCGCTTGCGGTGTGCCATTTGCTTTACCAGGCCTTCGTGGCCGACGGCAAGCTGTCGATGCAGTTGTATATTCGCAGCTCCGATGTCTTCCTCGGACTGCCCTACAACATCGCTGCGCTGGCGCTGCTGACCCACATGCTGGCTCAGCAATGCGACCTGATCCCCCACGAGATCATCGTCAGCCTGGGCGACACCCACGCTTACTCCAACCACGAAGAGCAGATCGCGACGCAGCTGACCCGCACGCCTCGACAGTTGCCGCAGCTGAACATCAAGCGCCGCCCGGAGAGCATCTACGACTATCGCTTCGAAGACTTCGAGATCGTGGGTTATGACGCGGATCCGAGCATCAAGGCGCCGGTAGCGGTGTAATCCTGCTGCGCTCATGAGCGGAGGCTATTGATCAATCGGCAATCGATTGAAATCCCCTATCCGCCCAGTGCGCAGTGACAATGAGCTTAAACGCGTCGATTTCCCTATCGTTCTCCCCATCGGACAGACACAGGGCGGCCTTAACAGAGGTCGCCCGCCAGTATCCTTGGTGGAGAAACACGCATGAGCAACAAACTGACGACCGCTTTCGGCGCCCCTGTAGTCGATAACCAGAATATCCAGACCGCCGGCCCTCACGGCCCCGCGCTGCTGCAGGATGTCTGGTTCCTCGAGAAGCTCGCCCATTTCGATCGTGAAGTCATCCCCGAGCGTCGCATGCACGCCAAGGGTTCCGGCGCCTTTGGCACCTTCACCGTCACCCACGACATCACTCCCTACACCCGTGCAAAAATCTTCTCTGAGATCGGCAAGTCCACTGAAATGTTCGCCCGTTTCTCCACCGTTGCCGGTGAGCGTGGTGCCGCCGATGCCGAGCGCGACATTCGCGGTTTCGCGTTCAAGTTCTATACCGAGGAAGGCAACTGGGACATGGTCGGCAACAACACGCCGGTGTTCTTCCTGCGCGATCCGATGAAGTTTCCTGACCTGAACCACGCCGTCAAACGCGACCCACGCACCGGCATGCGCAGTGCCGAGAACAACTGGGATTTCTGGACTCAACTGCCGGAAGCGCTGCACCAGGTGACTGTCGTGATGAGCGAGCGCGGCATTCCCCGCAGCTACCGCGAGATGCACGGTTTCGGCAGCCACACCTACAGTTTCCTCAACGCACAGCACGAGCGGTTCTGGGTGAAATTTCACTTCGTCTCGCAACAAGGCATCGCCAACCTGACCGACGCAGAAGCGCAGGAACTGGTGGGCCGTGACCGTGAGTCCCATCACCGCGATCTGTACGAAAACATCGAGCAGGGCAACTTCCCGCGCTGGAAGCTGTTCGTGCAGATCATGCCGGAGAAGGAGGCAGGCTCGTACCCTATCAACCCGTTCGACCTGACCAAGGTCTGGCCGAAGGGCGATTACCCGCTGATCGAAGTGGGCGTGGTCGAGCTGAACCGTAACCCGGAGAACAACTTCGCTGACGTCGAGCAGGCGGCATTCGCGCCTTCCAACGTGGTGCCCGGCATCAGCTTCTCGCCTGACAAAATGCTGCAGGGTCGGCTGTTTTCCTACGGCGATGCCCAGCGCTACCGCTTGAGCGTCAACCACCATCAGATCCCGGTGAACTCGCCACGGGCGGCGCTGCACGTGAACAGCTACCACCGCGACGGCCTGATGCGCGTCGACGGCAACCGGGGCGGCATGACCTCTTACGAGCCGAACACCAAGGGTGCGTTTCAGGAGCAGCCGGATTTCAGAGAGCCGCCGTTGTCGATCGAAGGCGCGGCCGCTCACTGGAACCACCGCGTGGATGGCGACTACTACTCGCAGCCAGGCAACCTGTTCCGTTTGATGAACGCGCGGGAGAAACAGTCGCTGTTCGACAATACCGCCCGCTCGCTGCGCGGCGTGTCGGCACCGATCATTCAGCTGCACATCGAGCATTGCTCGATGGCTGATCCCGAGTACGGGATTGGGGTCGCCGCGGCGGTTGAGCGTATTCACAACGCTTGACCCCTGTGGGACCGGCTTTAGCCGGGAAGGCGTCGGATGCCTCACCGCAAAAGTGATGGTGCGCAGACTGCTCTCTTCCCGGCTGAAGCCGGTCCTACTAAAAGCCGCATTTAGCCTCTCAATGCCCGTGGCTGCGGCCTACGTGGGAGTGTTCGACGTCCGCTGCCACGACACTCCCGCTGATCTCCAGTCGATCAAGAATCCCGCAGTGATCCGGCGCCCCTTCGCTGCAGCGTTGGCGCAGGTCGACCAGTTGCTCCTGCAGCGCTTGCAGGCTCGCGACGCGGGCGTTCACGTGCTGGATGTGTTCGTCGATCAGCGCGTTGACGTTCTCGCACTGGTCCCGCGGACTGTCGCGCAACGCCAGAAGGCTGCGGATCTCGTCCAGCGTCATGTCCAGGCTGCGGCAGTTGCGGATGAACGTCAGGCGTTCGACGTGCTCCTGGGTGTACAGCCGATAGTTGCCGTCGCTGCGCGCGGGTTCGCTGAGCAGGCCCTCGCGCTCGTAATAGCGGATGGTTTCCACCGGGCAGTCCGTGAGTTTTGCCAGTTCGCCGATTTTAAATGAAGGGTTCATGTGCACGATCTCGATAAGGACGCTTGACCCTATAGTGGCTACAGGGTGTTCACTTGGCAACACGCACATTTAGAGACTCAATCCATGAGTGACTCTGTACCCACATCTTCATCGCACAAACCTGCCCACGACTCGCACAACCATGCCGAGCACGATCACGCAGGGCATGACCATTCCGCCCATGATCACGCTGGGCACGATCACGCCGGTCATGAACACGAGCAAACCAAACTCACGCCCGTGCACGACCATGCCGCCCACGCCTGCTGCTCCCACGACAGCGCGCCCGCCGTCGTGACCATCGATGGCGCATCAAATGCCGATGGAAAACTGAGCAGCTTCCGCATCGAAGCCATGGACTGCCCCACCGAGCAGACGCTGATCCAGAACAAGCTCGGCAAGATGAAGGGCATTCAGAAGCTTGAATTCAACCTGATCAATCGCGTGCTGGGCGTGTGGCATGAGCTGCCGTCCACCGATCCCATTCGCGACGCCATTGGCTCGCTGGGCATGCAGGCGGACCTCATCGAAGAGGGCGCCGACAAGGAAACAGCCTCGCTGCCACCTGCCAACAAACCGTGGTGGCCGCTGGCGCTGTCGGGTGTCGCGGCGTTGTCTGCGGAAGTCATCCACTTCACCAACGCCGCGCCCACCTGGGTGGTCGCCATCGTTGCGCTGATCGCCATTTTCAGCGGCGGCCTGACCACGTACAAAAAGGGCTGGATCGCCCTGAAAAACTTCAACCTGAACATCAATGCGCTGATGAGCATCGCCGTCACCGGTGCGGTGCTGATCGGGCAATGGCCAGAAGCGGCGATGGTGATGTTTCTGTTCACCGTCGCCGAGCTGATCGAAGCCAAATCCCTGGACCGTGCCCGCAATGCCATTAGCGGCCTGATGCAGCTGACGCCGGAAACCGCGACCGTGCAGCAGAACGGCGAGTGGCTAGAGCTTGAGGTCAAAGATATTGCGCTGGGCAGCGTCGTCCGGGTCAAGCCGGGCGAACGTATCGGGCTGGACGGTGAAGTGGTTGCCGGCCAATCGAGCATTGATCAGGCCCCGATCACGGGCGAAAGTCTGCCGGTCGAGAAGACCGTAGGCGACAAGGTCTTTGCTGGCACGATCAATCAGGCCGGTTCGCTGGAATACAAAGTGACCGCCGCTGCCAACAACTCGACGCTGGCGCGGATCATCCATGCCGTCGAGGCGGCCCAGGGTGCTCGCGCGCCGACCCAGCGTTTCGTTGACAGCTTTTCAAAGATCTACACGCCCGTCGTGTTCGCGCTTGCGCTGGGGATTGCGATCATCCCGCCGCTGTTCATGGGCGCGGTGTGGTTTGACTGGATCTACCGCGCGCTCGTGCTGCTGGTGGTCGCGTGCCCGTGTGCGCTGGTGATTTCGACGCCGGTGACGATCGTCAGCGGTCTGGCGGCGGCGGCGCGCAAAGGCATTTTGGTCAAGGGCGGCGTGTACCTGGAAATGGGCCACAAGCTCGATTACCTGGCCCTCGATAAGACCGGCACCATCACCCACGGCAAACCGGTGCAGACCGATT
The DNA here is from genome assembly GCF_055283955.1 of Pseudomonas sp. HP_12. Classification (NCBI taxonomy): domain Bacteria; kingdom Pseudomonadati; phylum Pseudomonadota; class Gammaproteobacteria; order Pseudomonadales; family Pseudomonadaceae; genus Pseudomonas; species Pseudomonas sp. HP_12. The sequence continues at coordinate 286,462 of NZ_JBTOQG010000045.1, read as the reverse complement.
ACGTATTGCTCAACGAGTCACTGGGTGAGCAGGCACTGGCGATCTCGGCAAGCCTGGCCGGTCGCTCGGATCACCCCGTGTCTCAAGCCATCGCCAAGGCGGCGCAAGAAGGCGCTCGGTTGCCGGTCGAGGCGTTCGAGGCCCTTGCCGGGCTTGGTGTGAAAGGCGAGGTGCAAGGGCGTTTGTATCACTTGGGCAATCACCGCCTTGTGCATGACGCCGGGTATTGCTCGCCGGAACTGGAAGCGCAACTTGAAACGCTGGAAAGCCAAGGCAAAACCGTGGTGCTGCTGTTTGACGCCTCCGGCCCGCTGGCGCTGTTTGCGGTCGCCGACACGGTGAAGGACAGCAGCCGTGAGGCCATCGAGCAACTGCATGCGCTGGGCGTGAAGACGATGATGCTGACGGGCGACAACCCGCACACAGCCAAGGCCATCGCTGCTCAGGTGGGCATTGATCAGGCCCAGGGCAATCTGATGCCGACCGACAAGCTGCAAGCCATCGAAGCCCTGTACGCGCAGAATCACCGAGTGGGCATGGTCGGCGACGGCATCAACGATGCGCCGGCGCTGGCCCGGGCGGAGATCGGTTTTGCCATGGCGGCAGCGGGCACGGACACCGCCATCGAAACCGCCGACGTGGCGCTGATGGACGACGACCTGCGCAAGATCCCGACGTTTATTCGTCTGTCGCGGGACACGGCGGCGGTGCTCAAACAGAACATCGCGCTGGCGCTGGTGATCAAGCTGATCTTTCTGGCGGTGACCTTCGCCGGGATGGCGACCATGTGGATGGCAGTGTTTGCCGACATGGGCGTCAGTCTGCTGGTGGTGGCCAACGGGTTGCGGTTGTTGAAGAAGTAACGCTCACCATCAGGAGACTGATAGTGCCCAGACTGGCCTCTTCCCGGCTAAGGGCGGTCTCACTAACGCCGCGTGCGCATCCAGTGGGACTGGCTTTAGCCGGGAAGGCGTCAGGTGCAATGCCGCAAAACTGATGGCGCTCAAACTGGCCTCTTCCCGGCTGAAGCTGGTCCCACCATGAGAATCATCAAGCCGGGTCTACTTCCCGTACTTTTCACGTCCCCAGGCGATCATCTCTTCCAGCAGCCCTTTCAACACCACCTGCGTCGGCTCAGCCAGGTCAGGGCGGTAGTGGAAGGGCACGAACTCGTCCATGTACGTGCTTTGCGCCAGTTCCAGTTGCACGGCGTGGATGTGGTTGGCCGGGTCGCCATAGTGGCGGGTGATGTGGCCGCCCTTGAAGCGCCCGTTGAGCACATGGCTGTAGTTCTTCGCGGCAGCGCACGCAGTATCCAGACGCTGGGCCAGCGCTTCATCACAGCTGGCGCCATTGAAGGTGCCGAGGTTGAAGTCCGGCAGCCGACCGTCAAACAGATGTGGAATGTGCCCACGAATGGAATGCGCGTCGAACAGCAGCACATAACCGAACTCGGCGCGCAGGCGTTCAAGCTCGCCGCGTAGCGTCTCGTGATAGGGCGTCCAGATCTTCTCCAGATAAGTCGCGCGTTCTTCCTTGCTCGGCGCCTGACCCTCCTTGAACAGCGGATCGCCCTCGAACAGTGTCGACGGGAACAGCCCGGTGGTCGCGCCGGCGTACAGCGGCGTGTCGTCGGACGGACGATTGAGGTCGATGACGAAGCGCGAATATTCCGCCGAGAGCACGCTTGCCCCCAGATCAGACGCAAAGTCATACAGACGCGGAATGTGCCAGTCGGTGTCCGGCAGGCTCACGGCCTCATCCACCAGACCGTCCCGCACGGCGGGCGTCAGGTGCAGTCCCGGGTGCGGCATGCTGATCAGCAGCGGTACGCGACCGCGAGTGAAACTCAGAACCTTGTCCACAGTATTCCCCTGATTAGAGAGTGCGTTCCACGCCATGACGCACGACGCGTTTGTCCAGATCGCCGCCCAGCCAGTAGGCGAGGTCGGCGGGCCGTTCGATGTGCCAGGCGACGAAATCCGCCGTTTTGCCAACTTCCAGTGAGCCATGGGTCTCAGCCATGCCCAGCGCCTGTGCTGCGTGGACAGTTGCGCCGGCCAGGGCTTCTTCCGGCGTCATGCGGAACAGTGTGCAGGCCATGTTCAGCATCAGCCGCAGCGACAGACCCGGCGACGTGCCCGGATTGAGATCGGTGGAAATGGCGATCTTCACCCCGTGTTTGCGCAGGGCATCCATCGGCGGCAATTGAGTTTCGCGCAGGAAGTAGAACGCCCCTGGCAGCAATACAGCGACCGTACCTGAGGCCGCCATCGCAATGGCGTCTTCTTCGGTCATGAACTCCAGATGGTCAGCCGACAGCGCTTGATAACGCGCCGCCAGACTCGAGCCGTGCAGCGAAGATAACTGCTCGGCGTGCAGCTTGACCGGCAGGCCCAGCTGGCCGGCGGTGATGAACACCTGTTCGACCTGGGCCGGCGAGAACGCCAGGTATTCGCAGAATGCATCGACCGCATCCACCAGGTTTTCCGCCGCCAGCGCCGGCAGCATTTCGCTGCAGATGTGGGCGATGTAGTCGTCGGCGCGGTCTTTGTATTCCGGCGGCAGGGCATGGGCGGCCAGGCAGGTGCTGCGCACGGTGACCGGCAGGTTTTCACCCAGTTGTCGAATCACCCGCAGGATTTTGCGTTCGCTGGCGAGGTCCAGGCCGTAGCCGGATTTCATCTCGATCGTGGTGACGCCGTCCCTGAGCAAGTGCAGCAGACGACGTTCAGCGCTGGCGTAGAGTTCTTCTTCGCTGGCGGCGCGGGTGGCGCGCACGGTGCTGGCAATGCCGCCGCCCGCTGCCGCGATTTTCGCGTAACTGACGCCCTGCAGACGCTGCTCGAACTCGCCGCTTCGATTGCCGCCGAACACCGTGTGCGTGTGGCAATCGATCAGGCCTGGCGTGACCCACGCGCCATTCAGGTCGACGCGCTTGACGTCGCCCTGGTCCGGCAGCGCGTGGAGAGGACCGATCCAGACGATCTGCGCTGCATCGGTCACGATGGCGGCGTCCTCGATGATCGAGTACGTGCCGTTCGCCATGGTTGCTGCGTGACAGTGGTGCCAGAGCGTTTTCATCGATCTCTCCAAGAGTGGGTCAATTAATCAGCTATTCGATGGGGCCTTGATCAGGTTCTGCTTCGGCTTCACCCAAATCCAGTACGCAACCACCAGCAACCCGATCCACACCGCTCCTACCACCAGCGCGGCCTGGCTGTCCGGGAAATAACCCAGCACGCCGAACACGAACACCATGAACAACGTGGCAACAATCGGCGCGACGGGCCAGAACGGCACCGGGAATTTCAGCTGGGCGACTTCTTCTGCGCTCATCGAGCGGCGCATGGCGATCTGCGTGACCAGAATCATCAGCCACACCCAGACCGTCGCGAAAGTCGCGATCGAGGCGATCAGCAGGAACACGTTTTCAGGAATCAGGTAATTCAGCACAACGCCGCAGAGCAGCGCGACGCCCATCACCAGCACGGTCATCCAGGGCACGCCCTGGGCGGACAACTGAGCAAAACCCCTGGGCGCCTGACCTTGTATCGCCAGGCCGTACATCATGCGTCCGGCGCCGAAGATGTCGCTGTTGATCGCCGAAACCGCGGCAGTGATGACTACGATGTTGAGGACGGTGGCGGCGGAGGAAATCCCCAGGTGATCGAAGATCTGGACGAACGGGCTGCCCTGGCTGCCGATCTGCTGCCACGGATACAGGGACATCAGGACGAACAGCGTGAGCACGTAAAACAGCAGAATCCGCAACGGCACCGCGTTGATCGCGCGAGGAATCACGCGCTCCGGGTTGCGCGCTTCGCCGGCGGTGATGCCGATGATTTCGATGCCGCCGAAGGCGAACATCACCACGGCCAGCGAGGCCACGAGGCCACCGATGCCATTGGGCATGAAGCCGCCGTAGGCCCATAGATTGCTCACGCTGCTGACGCCGCCGCCCGAGACCGAGCCGAGTCCGAACAGCATGATGCCGAAGCCGGCGAGGATCATCGCGATGATTGCGCCGACCTTCAGCAGCGACAGCCAGAACTCCGTTTCACCGAACACTTTGACGCTGCACAGGTTCAGCGCGCCGATCAGAAAGACGATGCCGAGCACCCAGATCCAGCGCGGCACCTCGGGAAACCAGAAGCCCATGTAGATGCCGAACGCAGTGACATCGGCCAGGCAGACGATGACCATTTCGAAGGCATAGGTCCAGCCGAGGACAAACCCTGCGAGCGGACCCAGATACGTGGTGGCGTACTCGCCAAACGAGCCGGAGACCGGGTTGCGCACTGCCATCTCGCCGAGAGCGCGCATGACCATGTAAACCGCAGCGCCGGCGATGATGTACACCAGCAGAACGGCGGGACCGGCCAGTTTGATGGCCGACGCGGAACCGTAGAACAACCCGGTGCCGATGGCCGAGCCCAGCGCCATGAAGCGAATGTGACGCGCGCTGAGCCCGCGTTTCAGATCTGTAGCGTTTTGCGATGTCATTTCACACGTTCCTAGTCTTACTTTTTGCTGCGAAACGAGAGGCTTTTGTAGGCGTGAGCTTGCTCGCGATTGCGGTGTGTCAGACGGTAAATGCGTTTCTGACCTATTGCATCGCGAGCAAGCTCATTCCTACAGGGGGTAATCCCCCCACTCATTTCAACGACAGGCCATCCCTGGCCTGTCCCGATCAGAAGCTCGGCAGCAGGTCAGCAGAAACCAGGTCGCTCAGGCAGTTGGAAGCCAGCAGCTCGATGGCGGCCTCGATATCAGGGGCGAAGAAGCGGTCTTTCTCGTAGAACGGGACTTTGCCGCGCAGCGTGGTGCGGGCGATTTCCAGTTTTTCGGAGGTCTTCAGACCGTTGCGCAAGTCCAGACCCTGACACGCAGCCAGCCATTCTACAGCCAGCACGCCGCGAGTGTTCTCCGCCATTTCCCACAAGCGCTTGCCGGCGGCGGGCGCCATCGACACATGGTCTTCCTGGTTGGCGGACGTCGGCAGGCTGTCGACGCTGTGCGGGTGGGACAGGGCCTTGTTTTCACTGGCCAGCGCTGCAGCCGTGACCTGGGCAATCATGAAGCCGGAGTTGACGCCGCCGTTGGCCACCAGGAACGGCGGCAGCTGCGACATGTGCTTGTCCATCATCAGCGAGATGCGGCGTTCGCTCAGCGAGCCGATTTCAGCGATGGCCAAAGCGATGTTGTCGGCGGCCATGGCAACCGGTTCGGCGTGGAAGTTACCACCGGAAATCACTTCACCTTCGGCCGCGAACACCAGCGGGTTGTCCGACACTGCGTTGGATTCGATCGCCAGCACTTCGGCGGCCTGACGCAGTTGGGTCAGGCAGGCGCCCATGACCTGTGGCTGGCAGCGCAGAGAGTAGGGGTCCTGAACCTTGTCGCAGTCGCGGTGGGAGTCGGAGACCTGGCTGCCGTCGCCAAGCAGATCGCGATAGGCCGCAGCCGAGTCGATCTGGCCGCGCTGACCCCGTGCCGCATGAATACGTGCGTCGAAGGGTGCGCGGGAGCCAAGCACGGCTTCAACGGTCAGCGCGCCGCAGCTGAGGGCGCCGGCGAACAGGTCTTCGGCTTCGAACAGGCCGCGCAAGGCATAGGCCGTAGACACCTGCGTGCCGTTGAGCAGCGCCAAGCCTTCTTTGGCCGCCAGCGTCAATGGCGTGAGCCCGGCGATGGCCAGCGCTTCCACGGCATTCAGCCATTCGCCCTTGTAGCGCGCCTTGCCTTCGCCCAGCAGCACCAGCGACATGTGCGCCAATGGCGCGAGGTCGCCGGATGCGCCGACTGAACCCTTGAGCGGGATGTGCGGGTAAACCTCGGCGTTGATCAGCGCGATCAGCGCGTCGATGACCTGACGGCGAATCCCGGAGAAACCCCGGCTCAGGCTGTTGACCTTGAGCACCATGATCAAACGGACCAGCTCATCGCTGATCGGCTGACCAACGCCCGCGGCGTGAGACAGCACCAGCGAACGCTGCAGGTTTTCGAGGTCGGCGCTGGCGATGCGCGTCGAGGCGAGCAGGCCGAAACCGGTGTTGATGCCGTAGGCGGTGCGATTTTCGGCGAGGATCTGCTCGACGCAGGCCACGCTGTCTTCGATCTGCCGATTGGCGCTGGTGTCGAGTGTCAGCGTGACGGGCCGCTGATAAATCGCGCGCAGCTGGGCGAGGCTCAATTGGCCGGGGATCAGATTCAGCGGGGTCGCCTGTTGGGTGTCGGTCACGATGCTGCTACTCCTGATTGGGTATCGGTCGTCTGCGCTGAACCGGCTCCTGCCTGTCCTGCACGAGGGGCGCTTGCGCTGCGACCGTTGTTGTCGGTGTCGGGATTAGCGCCTGCCGCGTAGTCGCGGCAACGCTGGAATACGGTTTCCAATGACTCTTCGTTCTTGAGCAGGGTCACGCTGCTGGCGATGTCCGGCGCCAGCCAGCGGTCTTCGTCATAGGCCGGCACGCGCTCGCGCAACAGACGCCACGCCGCTTCGGTGCCAACGCCAAAGCGCGGGCCCTTGAAGAACTCGAACGCCTGGGCGGCCAGCAAATACTCGATCGCGAGGATCTGCGTCACGTTCTCCAGCACCTTGTGCAGCTTCAAGGCGGCGCTGGTGCCCATGCTCAGATGATCCTCCTGCAGGCCGGACGTCACGTAGTTGTCGATGACCGCCGGTTGTGCCAGCTGGCGGTTTTCCGCGCACAGTGAGGCGGCGACATATTGGGTGATCATCATTCCGGAGTTGACCCCCGGCTGGCTGACCAGAAACGCCGGCAGCCCGCTGACCGTGGGGTTGATCAGCCGGTCCAGGCGCCGCTCGGCAATCGAGCCCAGTTCGGCCATGGCAATCGCCAGCAAGTCAGCGGCCATCGCCACGGACTGGCCGTGAGGATTGGCTTGGGAAACCACGCGATACGCGTCGGGCGTACCGAGCAGCAGCGGGTTGTCGGTGGCGGAATTGAGCTCGATCTCGATCTGCCGCGTGGCGTGGGCCAGTTGGTCGCGGGTGGCGCCGTGCACCTGCGGAATCGAACGGATGCTCAAGGCGTCCTGGGTGCGGATACCCTGACTGTTGGCGAGCACTTCACTGCCGGCGAGCAGGCCGCGCAGGTTTTTGCCGACTTGCTGCATGCCGGGGTGCGGCTTGAGCGCGATGATGGTTTCGTCAAAAGCGTCGAGCTGGCCTCGCAGGCCCTCGAAGGTCATGGCGCTGATGACATCGGCCCACTGCATCAGGCGATTCACGTCGGCCACGGCCAGGCAACTGAGGCCGGTCATGCACGGCGTGCCGTTGACCAGACACAGACCGTCCTTCGCTCCCAGTTCCACCGGCGACAGCCCTTCTTCGCTAAGCGCCTGCAGCGCCGACATCACTTGGCCGCGGTAACTGACCTGACCCACGCCGAGCAGTGCGACGCCGATGTGCGCCATGTGCGTGAGGTATCCCACCGAGCCCTGGGACGGCACTTGCGGGGTGATGCGTCGATTGAGCAGGGCGAGCAGGGCCTCGACCACCTGGCGATGAATCCCGGATTTGCCCTGGCTGTAGTTGATGATCGCGGCACAGGTGATCGCGCGGGTCTGCTCGTCCGGTAACGCCGGGCCGACGCCGCAGGCATGGCTGAGCAGGGTGTTGCGTGACAGTCGGCCAAGCTGCTCGTCGGCCAGTGACACGTTGCACAGCGCGCCGAGGCCGGTGTTCACGCCATAGGCGCGTTCACCGCTGGCAACGATGCGCTGCACGATCGCCTGGGCATTGTCGATCCGCGCCCAGGCGGCTTCCGACAGCGACAGCGTCGCGCCATGACGGGCAACCGCGGTCACGTCCCGCCAACTGAGCGGGCCGTCGCCGATGATGATCTGTTCTGCTCGCGACATGACCACAGCGTCCTTAGAGAGTCGCCACGCGCCGCTGCACGAAACGATCAACGTAATCGTCGGCGGGCGAGTAGAGGATTTCTTTCGGCGTGCCAACCTGAATCAGCCGACCGTCCTTGAGAATGGCGATGCGGTTACCGATGCGCACCGCTTCGTCGAGGTCGTGGGTGATGAACACGATGGTTTTCTTCAGGCTCGACTGCAGCTCCAGCAACTGGTCCTGCATCTCGGCGCGAATCAGCGGATCGAGTGCGCTGAACGCTTCGTCCATCAGGATGATGTCGGTGTCAGCCGCCAGCGCCCGTGCCAGGCCGACGCGCTGACGCATGCCGCCGGAAAGCTGATGCGGGTACTTTTTCTCGTAGCCCTTCAGGCCCACCGTGGTGATCCAGTGCTGCGCGCGCTCGGCGCATTGCGCTTTGCTTTCGCCACGAATGGTCAGCCCGTAGGCGACGTTATCGATCACGGTCTTGTGCGGCAGCAGACCGAAGCTCTGGAACACCATGCTGATCTTGTGCCGACGGAAGTTGCGCAGCGCTTCCATGTCGTAGGTCAGGATGTTCTCGCCATCGACCAGGATCTCGCCGCTGGTGGGATCGATCAGGCGATTGAAGTGGCGCACCAGGGTCGATTTGCCGGAGCCCGACAGGCCCATGATCACGAAAATCTCGCCGCTGGAAATGGACAGCGACAGGTCGTTCACCCCGACCACGCAGCCGGTCTGCGCCAGGACCTGATCCTTGCTCTGGTTGTTCTGCACCATGGCCAGCGCATCTTTCGCGCGGTTGCCGAAGATCTTGTACACGTTCTTGACGACGATTTTGCCGCCCGTGTTCTCTGGAACGCCCGCGCTCAGTGGATTGCCCGAGCTCGCTGGATTAATAGTCTCGACGCTCATTTGTTCGCCTCATGCCGTGGACGGCCGTAGGCCTGCGTAATACGGTCGATCACGACCGCCAGGATGACGATGGCCAAACCTGCTTCCAGGCCACGACCGACGTTGAGGGTCTGGATGCCGACCAGCACGTCTTCGCCCAGACCGCGGGCACCGATCATCGAGGCGATCACCACCATCGACAGCGCCATCATCGTGGTCTGGTTGATCCCGGCCATGATGCTCGGCAGGGCCAGGGGCAGCTGCACGCCGAACAGTTGTTGCCAGCGGTTGGCGCCGAACGCGTTGATCGCCTCCATAACCTCGCCATCGACCTGACGAATGCCCAGATCGGTCAGGCGAATCAGCGGCGGCGCGGCATAGATGACTGTGGCGAAAATCGCCGGGACCTTGCCCAGGCCAAACAGCATCAGCACCGGAATCAGGTACACGAAGCTGGGCATGGTCTGCATGATGTCCAGCAGCGGCATCAGCACCGAGCGCAGGCGATTGCTGCGCGCCGACAGAATGCCGAGCGGTATGCCGATGATCACCGAGATCAGCGTGGCGACCAGCATCAGCGCCAGGGTCTGCATCAGCTTGTCCCACAGGCCCACGGCACCGACCAGGAACAGCAGGCCGACGATGACCACCGTGGTGGTGATCTTGCGGGTCGCGTGCCAGGCGATCAGGCCGACGATGGCCAGCAGCAGCCACCACGGCGCAATGCGCAGCAGGCCTTCGAGCTTGACGATGGCCCACAGCAGCGTGTCGGAGATATGCCGGAACACGTCGCCGTAGTTGGTGACCAGCTTGTCGACCCAGTCATTGACCCAGTCGGCGATGGAGAACGTGAAGCTTTCGGGAAACATATCGTTATCTCATTCAAATACTGCGTGCGGATCCGTGCTCAGGTGCTGCCCGATTCGGATGCCGCCGGATCGCGCGGCACCCGGATCGAGCTCTTACAACGAAGCATCCACCTTCTTCGCCGCATCCTCGCTCACCCACTGATGCCACACTTCCGGGTGTTCCTTGAGGAAGATCTTCGCCAGCTTCGGCGACTCGATACGTTCCTTGGTCATGCGCGCCAGATTCTGGTTGAGCAGGTCGATCGGGATGTTGACCTTCTCCATCACCGACACCAGTTCAGGCGCCTGCTCGTGGAATGCCTTGGACAGGCCGACCTTGATCTCGATGGTCTTGTTCACGCCGTCTTTCTCTTCCAGGCGCACCATGTCCACCTGGCCCATCAGCGGCGTTGGCGACCAGTAGTAAGCCAGGATCGGCTCGCCACGCTTGTAGCTGGACAGAATCGCCGCATCCAGCGCCGGGCCGGTGCCTGGGCGGAAGTTGGTGTATTTGCTTTCCAGGCCGTAGCTTTTCAGCATCTCGCTGTTTTCCAGCTCGCAGGTCCAGCCCGCCGGGCAGTTATAGAAACGGCCTTTCTCCGGCTCCTCGGCGTCCTTGAACAGCGCTGAGTATTTGCCCAGGTCGGCGATGGACTTCAGGTCAGGCGCCTTGGCTGCCAGCTTGCGCTTGGCGTCGCCTTCGATCACGTAACGCGGCACGTACCAGCCTTCCACCGCGCCCTTCACCGGCGAACCGACGCCGACCACTTTGCCGGCGGCTTCAGCCTTGTTCCACACTTCGCTGCGACCGACCCACTCTTCGGCAAACACTTGAATATCATTGGTGCTCAGGGCGTTTTCCATGGTGATGGAGTTGCCCGGCAGGCTGTCCGTTTCGCAGCCATAACCCTTGTTCAGGACAACTTGCAGTACATCGGTCAGCAGCATCGCGCTTTCCCAGTTCAGGCCGGCGAATTTCACCGGCTTGCCGGACTCGCACCATCCCGCCGCCTGACTGGCGCCACTGGCGAGCACGCCGACGGTGAGCAACGTGGATAGCAGGGCTTTTTTCGTGTTCATTGAGTGACGCTCCGGTCTTGTAGTGGATGACGGCAGTAACGAAAACAGATGGCGTCCAGCCGTGGGGAGAGGCACTTGTCGGCCTCGTCCCGCTTCTCTCTCCAGCATGCCCCCTGCAACAGACGTGCAGGACGAACGGTCAGTTCACCGGCACGTGCGCAGGGGCAACGGTGCCACTTGCCTGAGGCGCCCCCGAATCCGTCGGCAGGGTCAGGCGATCGGCCACTTTGCCGGGCCACCTCTTCGCCGCCACGTAGTACAGCACAGCCGGCACGATGAGGCCGATGATCCACGAGATGTCGGTGTCATCGAGGCTCGCCACCAGCGGCCCGGTGTAAAAATGCGTGGAAATGAACGGCATCTGAATCAGCACGCCCACCACGTAAATCCCGATGCCCATCCCGTTCCAGCGGCCATAGCGACCGTTCGGGTCCGACAGCGCGGGAATGTCGTAGCGCTCTTTGGTGATGCAGTAGAAATCCACCAGATTGATCGCGCTCCACGGCGTGAAGAACGCCAGCAGAAACAGGATGAAGGCCGAGAAGTCCTTGAGAAACGAGTCCTTGCCCAGCAGCGCAAGCGCCGTCGCGATGCCGACCATGGCGAAGATGTACGTCAGCCGCAGCGCGCTGGAGATGTGCCGGTTGCCGCGAAAGCCGCTGACGATGGTGGCAATGGACATGAAGCTGCCGTAGGCGTTGAGCGTGGTGATGGTCACCTTGCCGAACGCGATGCTGAAATACAGCGCGGCGGCCACCGCGCCGGTCCCGCCGAGGCCGACGATGAACGAGACCTCGTGATGGGCGAAGTTCTTGCCGGCCAGCGCCGCCGCGAACACGCCGAAGACCATGGACGCCTGCGCGCCGATCACCGAACCCAAGCCCACCGCCCAGAAGGTTTTGCCAGCCGACGTGCTGCGCGGCAGGTAGCGCGAGTAGTCCGCGACGTAAGGGCCGAAAGCGATCTGCCAGGACGCCGATAGGGAAATCGCCAGCAGGAAACTGCTCAGCGAGAAGTGCTTGTTGCCCAGCAGCGCGCCTACGTCGTTGCCCGCCAGCAGCGCGGCGAACAGATAGACGAAGGCAATCACGCCGATGAGGCTGGCGACACGGCCGATCATGTGGATGACCCGGTAGCCCAGAATGGTCAGTACCACGATGGCGGCGGCGAAGATGACCACGCCCTGCCAGTCCGGCACGTTAATCAGTTGCGCCACCGCCTGGCCTGCGAGCAGCGAGCCGCTGGCGGAAAACCCGATGTACATCAGGCACACCAGCACCAGCGGAATTACCGCGCCGTAGACGCCGAACTGCACCCGGCTGGAAATCATCTGCGGCAGGCCGAGCTTCGGTCCTTGTGCCGCGTGGAGCGCCATGACGCCACCGCCGATGAGCTGACCGATGAACAGCCCGATCAACGACCAGAACACATCGCCGCCCAGCACCACGGCCAGGGCCCCGGTGACAATCGCGGTGATCTGCAGGTTGGCGCCCAGCCATAGGGTGAACTGGCTGAACAGACGACCGTGTCGTTCGGCATCAGGGATGTAATCGATCGAACGCCGCTCGATCACGGAAGCAGGTGCAGCACGATCATCTGGAACAGCCATCTCAAACATCCCCTCAAGCGAGTGTCGGCACGCGTAACTGCAGAATGCATCCCTCTGTAGGAGTGAGCTTGCTCGCGAAGAGGCCGGTACAGACGACGCATCACCTGCGTCTGGGCCTAAGCATTCGCGAGCAAGCTCGCTCCCACATGGGCTGCGAGCAACCCGGGCATTGATCAGTTATTGATCATCGGCAGGTTCAGACCCTGCTCTTTGGCGCAGTCGATCGCGATCTGATAACCCGCATCGGCATGACGCATCACACCGGTGGCCGGGTCGTTGTGCAGGACGCGGGCGATGCGCTCGGCGGCTTCATCGGTGCCGTCGCAGACGATGACCATGCCCGAGTGCTGCGAGAAGCCCATGCCGACGCCGCCGCCATGGTGCAACGAGACCCAGGTCGCGCCGCTCGCGGTGTTGAGCAGGGCGTTGAGCAGTGGCCAGTCGGACACGGCGTCGGAGCCGTCCTGCATCGATTCAGTCTCGCGGTTCGGGCTGGCGACGGAGCCGGAGTCCAGGTGATCGCGACCGATGACAACCGGCGCCGACAGCTCGCCGCTGCGGACCATTTCGTTGAACGCCAGGCCCAGCTTGGCGCGCTGACCCAGCCCGACCCAGCAGATACGTGCCGGCAGACCCTGGAAGCTGATGCGCTCACGGGCCATGTCCAGCCAGTTGTGCAGGTGCGCGTCGTCCGGGATCAGCTCTTTGACTTTGGCGTCGGTCTTGTAGATGTCTTCAGGATTGCCCGACAGCGCGGCCCAGCGGAATGGACCGACGCCACGGCAAAACAGCGGACGAATGTAAGCGGGCACGAAACCGGGGAAATCGAAGGCGTGGGTCACGCCGACTTCCTTCGCCATTTGACGGATGTTGTTGCCGTAGTCGAACGTCGGCACGCCCATTTTCTGGAACGCCAGCATGGCCTCGACGTGCTCGGCCATGGACTGCTTGGCGGCCTTGACCACAGCGGCAGGCTCGGTGGCGGCGCGCTCGCGGTACTGCTCCCAGGTCCAGCCTTTTGGCAGGTAGCCATTGAGCGGGTCATGGGCGCTGGTCTGGTCGGTAACCATGTCCGGGCGCACGCCACGGCGGACCATTTCCGGGAGGATCTCGGCGGCGTTGCCGCACAGGGCGATGGAGATCGCCTTGCCTTCGGCGGTGTATTTGGCGATGCGGGCGAGGGCGTCGTCGAGGTCAGTGGCTTGCTCGTCGACGTAACGGGTTTTCAGGCGGAAATCGATGCGGCTCTGCTGGCATTCGATGTTCAGCGAGCAGGCGCCCGCCATGCCGGCGGCCAGCGGCTGTGCGCCGCCCATGCCGCCAAGGCCTGCGGTCAACACCCAACGGCCTTTAAGATTGCCGTCGTAATGCTGGCGACCGGCCTCGACGAAGGTTTCGTAGGTGCCCTGAACGATGCCCTGGCTGCCGATGTAGATCCAGCTGCCGGCGGTCATCTGGCCGTACATCGCCAGGCCTTTGGCGTCCAGTTCGTTGAAATGCTCCCAGCTCGCCCAGTGCGGCACCAGGTTGGAGTTGGCGATCAGTACGCGCGGTGCGTTGCTGTGGGTCTTGAACACGCCGACCGGCTTGCCGGATTGCACCAGCAGGGTTTCGTCGTCATTCAGGTTCGTCAGGCTTTCGACGATCTTGTCGTAGCATTCCCAGTTGCGCGCTGCACGACCGATACCGCCATAGACCACCAGTTCGTTCGGGTTCTCGGCGACTTCCGGGTCGAGGTTGTTCATCAACATCCTCAACGGTGCCTCGGTCATCCAGCTCTTGGCCGTCAGCTGAGTGCCACGGGCTGCGCGGATTTCCACATCGCGGCGTTTGGTCCATTGCTGAGCAGGGGTGTTGTGGTCAGTAGTCACTTAACAATCCTCGATGATCAATCCGGCCGGGACGCGGGGTCCGTGACGAATGTGGGAATAAGTTCTGCATGAGCGTCGCTGCTGTGATCCGAACCGGGCGTGGACGCCTTTTATCGACTCATGCTTACTTGTACATACAAGCATATGCAACCAAGGGGCCAATGTTGGTTTTGCAGGTGCAGAAATCCCGTTGGCCCGCTCTGCGTCGGGCTTGCCAAGATTTCAGGTGCAAGGAGGGTTACGGATGCAAAGAAGATGAAACGAAGGAAATTGTTACTTTTCGGTGCGAACGCCCCAGCTCAGTGCGCGAATTGGGTAACAGAACGTCGTGTGCAGATATCGCTGCCGACACCTGACCTGTGGGAGCGAGCTTGCTCGCGAAGAGGCCCGTACATCCGCCAAATTCTCTGCGGCTGATACACGGTCTTCGTGAGCAAGCTCACTCCCACATGATCGGTAGCGCTGGGTATATCAGGGTAGTCTCAGTGCTAATCAGTGCTGCGCGAGCTTGCTGCGCAACAGCCACACCCCGGCAAGCGCCGACGCGATCGAACCCAGCAACACGCCCACTTTCACTTCATCGATCAGATGCGCGGCGCCCGGGAAGGCCAGGTTGCCAATGAACAGGCTCATGGTGAACCCGATCCCGCAGAGCAGGGCCACGCCATACAGCTGCGGCCAGTTGCTGCCTTCTGGCAGGGTTGCCAGGCCGGAACGGATCGCCAGCACGGCTGCGAGAAACACGCCGATCTGCTTGCCGACGAACAACCCCAGTGCCACCCCAAGCGGCACTGGATCGACCAGATTGCCGAGGGTGATGCCCGACAGGGACACGCCCGCGTTGGCGAAGCCGAAAATCGGCACCACCGCGAACGCCACCCAGTAGTGCATTTTTTCTTCAAGGAACAGCAGCGGCGAGCGGGCTTCTTCCTTGGGCGTGCCCAGCGGAATGCACAGCGCCAGCGCTACACCAGCCAACGTCGCGTGCACGCCGGATTGCAACACGAAGAACCACAACAGCAGACCGAGCAGCAGGTACGGCAGCAATCGCTGCACGCCCATGCGGTTCATGATCACCAGCACGGCCAGCGTCGCGAAGGAGGCACCGAGCATCGGCATGTTCAGGCCGCTGCTGTAGAACAGAGCGATGATAGTGACGGCGCCCAGGTCATCGAGAATCGCCAGTGCGGCCAGAAACACCTTTAACGACGTCGGCACCCGCTTGCCCAGCAACGAAAGCACGCCGAGAGCGAAGGCGATATCGGTGGCCGCAGGAATTGCCCAGCCGCTCAGGGTTTCGGCGTTGCCCATGTTGATGCCGATATAGATCAGCGCCGGCACCAGCATGCCGCCCGCTGCCGCAAAACCGGGAAGCGCGCGCTGACCCCATGTGGCAAGGCCACCGGCCAACACTTCGCGTTTGATTTCCAGACCGACCATGAGAAAGAAGATCGCCATCAGCCCGTCGTTGATCCACAGCTCGATGGACAGCCCGCCCCACACACTGTGCAGTGCGGCGAAATACGAGGGGGCGAGGGGGGAGTTGGCAACGATGATTGCCGCGAGGGCAGCGCCCATCAGCACAAGGCCGCCTGCCGACTCCGATGAAAGAAAACTGGCAAGAATGGCGAGGGCTCGGGGGCTTTCTTTATTGTTGTTGAGCGTCGTCATGGTCGTCCCTGTGCTGGCGAAAAAAAACGCAATCTACCACAGGGACGGCGGGACTCAGACGCGTGACAACTCGATCACGCACACGCGACTGGCGCGAGGGGCGTAGAGCACAACCTCCAGCAGCCCGCCTGCAGCGTTGTCCAATTGCAGGCAATCGTGTTTTTCCAGCCGTTGCGGCGGATGCTCGCCGACATTGGCGGCCATCTGCTCGGCCGCGCTGAATACCACGAACATGTTGGCCGAACTGAAAAACCGCTGCGGCTGCATCACGTCGATCCACTGCAGGCGCGCGCGGTAGCGGACGGGCGAGTAAATCAGGTTGAAGTCGCGTATCGGGCCGTCGAGCAGCGTGCATGACACTGCGCTGTCGCCGCTGAACGCGAACGGATCGGACGGCAGCAGTGGCTCGCTGTCCTTGCCATCGATGTTCAGCGTCATGCCTGCGCCTTGCAGCACCGTGATGATGCGCTGATAACCGGCGAACACCGAAAAGCCGCCCGACTCACCGATGTCGGCAATCGACAGCCGCCAGCCGAAACCCTCCAGGCCTTCGCCGGCATCGCGAGTGATTTCCTCGGTGCTGCCGCCGCCGTTTTTCCAGGGCATGCGCGGGTAGTCAGCAGCGCGCAGAACAGTCAGTTGAGTCATTTGCTGAAGCGTCCTTCCAGCCGGTGGCGTGAGCCGGGATGAATCAGGCGGGCGGCAGTCACCGGTTGGCGCCCGGACCAGGTGCGCCGACGCACCAGCAGGCACGGCTCGCCCTTCTCGATCTGTAGCAATGTGCACTCGTCGGGTTCGGCGAGAATCGCCTCAACCACGTGCTCGCCTTCGGTCAGCGGCGCGACCTGAGACAGATAGGCGTAGGGCGTTTGTTGGGTGAAATCCTGCTGCAGGTAGTCCGGCGCGACGAGGGCGTTAACGAAACGGTCCTCGATTTGCACGGGGATATCGTTTTCGAAATGCACGATCAGCGAATGAAACACTCGCTGGCCTTCACGCATGTCCAGCGCCAGCGCGCGTTCGGAACCAGCGGCTTCTTCCGTGAGGATGATCACCTGGCAGGTGTGGGTATGTCCGCGGGCGGCGATCTCATCGGCGATGTTGTGCACTTCGAACAGTGCCGATTGGGTCTTGGGCTCGGCGACGAAGGTGCCGACGCCCTGCATGCGCACCAACAGCCCTTCGGCGGTCATCTCGCGCAGGGCACGATTGATGGTCATGCGGCTGAAGCCCAGTTGCGTCACCAGTTCGCTCTCGGACGGCACGCGGTGGTGTGGCGGCCAGGTGCCGTTCTGAATCTGTTGGGTGATCATGTGCTTCACCCTGGCGTACAGCGGCGCCGGACTGTCACCCATCTGGGAGGCCAGCGGCAAATTGGCAGGCGGAGTCGGCACAGAGAAATCCTTGTTATGGCGTTATTCAGGCGAAAGAGGTTACAGCGTCCACGCTAACCATTAACAGGTGTGCCGACAAGCGCGGCGCAGTTTACCGGCCGTATAAACGTCTGTATATGTATAGACAATTTCACGCAAGGGGTGCCGAGTCATGTCCGTTTTCTTTGCCGAACGCGCGCTATTGCCCACCGGCTGGGCCAATAACGTTCGTTTCGAGGTCAGCGCCGATGGCCTGCTGAGCCAAGTTCAAGCCGATGCCGAACGCGCTGGCGCCGAGCTGCTCAACGGGCCGGTCGTGCCGGGCATGCCCAATCTGCACTCCCACGCCTTTCAGCGTGCCATGGCGGGCCTCGCGGAAGTGGCCGGCAATCCCAATGACAGTTTCTGGACCTGGCGCGACCTGATGTATCGCCTCGTCGGGCAGATCAGCCCGCAGCAGCTCGGCGTCATCGCGCGCCAGCTGTACATCGAAATGCTCAAGGGCGGTTTTACTTCGGTTGCGGAGTTTCACTACGTCCATCAGGACACCACCGGCAAGCCCTACGCCGACCCCGCCGAGCTGGCGCTGCAGGTCAGCCAGGCGGCGAGTTCGGTCGGCATCGGCATGACCCTGTTGCCGGTGCTCTACAGCCACTCCGGTTTCGGCGGCCTGAACCCGAACGAAGGACAGCGCCGATTCATCAACAGCACCGACAGTTACCTGGACCTGCAAGCACGTCTTAAGCCCGTCATCACCACCCAACCTGCCCAGGCGCTGGGGCTTTGCTTTCACTCATTGCGCGCCGTGACGCCGCAGCAGATCAGTGACGTGACGGCCGCCAGCGACACCCATTGCCCGATCCACATTCATATCGCCGAGCAGCAAAAGGAAGTCGACGATTGCCTGGACTGGAGCGGTCGCCGGCCATTGCAGTGGCTGTATGAAAACGTCGATGTCGACGCGCGCTGGTGCCTGGTTCATGCGACCCATGCCGAGCCTGACGAAGTGGCGTTGATGGCGAAAAGTCGTGCGATCGCGGGATTGTGCCTGACCACCGAAGCGAACCTGGGCGACGGGATTTTCCCGGCGGTGGATTACATCGCTCAGGGCGGGCGCTGGGGTATCGGCTCTGATAGCCATGTGTCGCTGAGCGTGGTCGAAGAGCTGCGCTGGCTCGAATACGGTCAGCGTCTGCGCGATCAGCGCCGTAACCGCCTGTACCGGCCTGATCAGCCGATGGTCGGGCGCACGCTATACGACGCGGCGCTGGTGGGCGGTGCCCAAGCGATGGGCCAACCGGTAGGTGCGCTGGAAGTGGGCAAACGGGCCGACTGGCTGGTGCTGGATGGCAATGACCCTTATCTGGCAACGGCGTCTGGCGATGCCATTCTCAATCGCTGGCTGTTCGCCGGGAGTGATCGTCAGATCAAGGATGTGATGGTCAATGGCCGCTGGGTGATCCGCGACGGCCACCATGCCGATGAAGGGCAGAGCAGCCGTGCGTTCGCTCAGGTGCTGAGGGAATTGCTGGGCTGAACATGTGTGCAGAGGCAAAGGGCCCCTTCGCGAGCAAGCTCGCTCCCACAATTTTGTGTCCACAGGTAGAACTGCGGCGCTGTCATGTTTCATGAGAGTGAGCTTGCTCACGAACGACCGAACAGGTCAGTCCTTTGCCTTGCCCACTTTCGAATCCGCCACCCGCCAGATCAGCTTGGTGGTGTCGTAGCCCTGTTGCTGCGCTCTCATCAGCAGGTCGTTGCGCACTGCATCCGGCACTTGAGGCGTGCGCGACAGCAGCCAGAGGAACTTGCGGTTCGGACTGCCCACCAGCGCCACCTTGTAGTCGGGGCTCACGTGCAGGACCCAGTAATCGCCCTTCGCCACGCCCGGGAAGAGGTTCGAGAACCAGTTGTCGAACACGACCCA
The DNA here is from genome assembly GCF_055283955.1 of Pseudomonas sp. HP_12. Lineage (NCBI taxonomy): Bacteria > Pseudomonadati > Pseudomonadota > Gammaproteobacteria > Pseudomonadales > Pseudomonadaceae > Pseudomonas > Pseudomonas sp. HP_12. Next base: position 267,316 of record NZ_JBTOQG010000045.1, on the reverse strand, counting down.
CAGCTTGTCGGTCTTGCCCTGAACCTGCGGTGAAGCCGTTCCGGTTGCTTGCTCCCACTTGCCCTCGATCGTGCGGCAGCGGTTGGTGACAGCGATGTTGCCATCGTCCTTCAGCGTGTAATGCGCTTCGGACTGCGCGCAGTTGCGCTGGAAGAACATGGGCAGCCGCGCCACTTCGTACCACGTGCCCTGATAACGCTTGAGATCAACATGATCAACCGTCTTCGGCGCCATGGATTCAGTTTCTGGCTTAACCGCACAGGCGCTGATCCACAATGCTGCCAGCGCCACGGCGCCGATTTTCAATCCCTGACGAATATTCATTCAAGCCCCTGCGCCGAGAACAGCACGACCTTGTCGGCGGCGTATTGGACGCTGATGAAGGTCTTCGCATCGCCCCACGTGCAACTGGACATTCCCAACGCGCCGGAGCATTCGGTCGGACTGCCGAGCAGTTGCTCGACTTGGGCCTTGGGCATGCCGGCAGAGATTTTCGAGTAATTTTCCTGAGTGACCTTGCTGCAGGCCGCCAGCAATACGCAGAACGACAACACCGCGAGAGTGCGCAAAGACATGAGATGAAGCTCCTGAATCGAGGGGGAGAGCAGCGTCGCAGCGCCGCCCTGATGCCGCAAGCTTAGAAGAAAAAAGGGGAGGACTGGTTCCGAGGAAGAGATTTTCCCGCTCGGCCCGACAGCGCGCGGGTTGTGCAGCAAAAGTAATCCCTGTGGGAGTGAGCTTGCTCACGAAGACGGAATTTCAGCCGCATAAAATTCAGCGGATGTTCTTGCCCGCCTTCGAAAACAGTGAAGCGCCACCCAAGTCACTTCCACATAACCGGGTCCTGCAGAAAAGAAATGGCCGCCAAAGGCGGCCATCCAGGACGTTACTCTTTGTGATACGCCGTTGCGCGTTCGACTTCTTCTTTCGAACCCAGGAACACCGCGACGCGCTGGTGCAGGCCTTCGGGCTGGATGTCGAGGATGCGCTGATGGCCATCGGTCGACGCGCCACCGGCCTGTTCAACCAGGAACGACATCGGGTTGGCTTCGTACATCAGGCGCAGCTTGCCCGGCTTGGAAGGCTCGCGGGAATCGCGCGGGTACATGAACAGGCCGCCACGGGTCAGGATACGGTGTACATCAGCGACCATCGCCGCGACCCAGCGCATGTTGTAGTTCTTCTTCAACGGACCGTCTTCGCCGGCCAACAGCTCTTCGACGTAGCGCTTGACCGGGGCTTCCCAGTGACGCTGATTGGACATGTTGACCGCGAATTCCTGAGTGGACTCCGGGATCTTGATGTCTTCGTGGCTGAGGACAAAGCTGCCCATCTCGCGGTCCAGCGTGAAGCCTTTGACGCCGTCACCCAGGGTCAGCACCAGCATGGTCTGCGGGCCGTAGATGGCGTAACCGGCGGCGACTTGCTGGGTGCCTGGCTGCAGAAATGCCTTCTCGTTCAGCGCTTCGTTCTGGCTCAGGTACTCGTTCGGGCAGCGCAGCACCGAGAAGATCGTGCCCACCGGCGCGTTGATGTCGATGTTGGACGAACCGTCCAGTGGGTCGAACACCAGCAGGTAGGCGCCTTTCGGGTATTTGCCGGGAATCTGGTAGGCGTTGTCCATTTCTTCGGAGGCCATGCCGGCCAGGTGACCGCCCCATTCGTTGGCTTCGAGCAGAATCTCGTTGGACATCACGTCCAGTTTCTTCTGCACTTCACCCTGCACGTTTTCGGTGCCCATGCTGCCGAGCACGCCGCCCAGGGCGCCTTTGGATACCGCGTGGCTGATCTCCTTGCACGCACGCGCCACCACTTCAATCAGAAAGCGCAGATCGGCAGGGGTGTTGTTGGTGCGGGTCTGCTCGATCAGATAACGACTCAAGGTAACGCGGGACATGGAGAGCTCCGAAATGGGGGATAAAAACGCGCACAGTCTAGCGTGAGCGGAGATTTAATACTGCCTGTCAGACCGGTTAGGTAGTGATTCAGTTCACGGGCTACATCCAAGTGGGACCGGCTTTAGCCGGGAAGAGGCCAGTGTGAACACCGCAAATCTTGCAGCGTGACGACCGACGCCTTCCCGGCTGAAGCCGGTCCCACAAGGGATCGTCGCGACCCGGTCGCATCGTGTGTACGTTAAGCGTAACCCGATCGGGGTGACGAGTCGGCGGGCATCGTCTGCAATTTTTTCGATGCCGGGTCGATTCAGCGTCATCACCCCGACACTTATAATTTGGCGCCTCGATTGGCGCGTTATTTTGCGCGTTACTTGCTACGAGACCCGCGCAGTGTGCCAAGCGCCATCCAGGCCAGAAAAACCACGCCGAGTATCAGCACGGCCCACAAACCGATGCGTTTCAGGTCAGGACCACTGGCCTCCACAGGTGCAGCCGCAGCAGCCGGCGCGACCGGTGTGGAGGCCATGGACGCACTGCCCAGCGCCGCCAGTTTCTCGGGGCTGACACCGGGAATCAGCGTCGCCAGTGGCAGCGCCGCGCTTTTCACCGTGGCATTGCCGACGGCCAGGCTGTAAGGCGGCGCGCCGCGGCCGAGAAACACCAGTTGCGTGGCGCGCACGGCAAAACTCAGCGTAGGCGCGTCAATGCCCAGGCCGCCGCCACGGTCATCGACCTCAAGTTTCAGCTGCTGCACGACATTGCCCGGCAGCTCCATTTCATCCTGCACAACGTCCTGACCGTTCTGGCTGAGCCGATAAAGCAGGCCATTGTCGATCAACTGCCATGGCGCGTTGCTATCGCGACGCCCATACAGCGTGGCGGGTGCGAGGCTGTTGGGTTGCGCGATGTCGATCCGCATGCGTTCCAGCGGCAGGGCCACCGGCAATTGCCACACATACACGCCCGGTTTTTCGACGCGTCCATTGATGGCCGGTGACCAGCTCAACGGCAGCACACCGGGTTGCGTGCTGATCAGTTGCACGGCGTTCAGCGTGGGCGCGGAAAGCGGCGATTTCCACAGCAAGCGCAGATAGCGGGCGCTGCGCCCCGGCAGATTGACGACGCGCTGCTCAACCAATTCCTCGGCAAATGACAGCCTCGCCACCTGACCATCGCCCCAGCGTTGCCAATGCTGGAGGTCGTCGCTGGCCTCGATGCTGAAGCGCTGAAAACCGTCGCGCTCGCTGCTCCAGTCCAGAGTCAGTTGATCCAGCGGCGCGTTGATCGCGCTGGTGTCGAGCAACCAGCCGCGCAGAATTTCTTCGCCCGCCTCGATCTCGCCCTGGGGCTGAACCTCCACCAGCGTGCCGTTGGGCGTGCGCTCGACGCGGATTTTCGGCTCGGCGTCTTTCGCGCCATCGCTGTTGTACAGCGGGAACCACTTCACCGAGACCGGGCTGGCGTCGGCGGCACGCTGAGGCGGGCTTTGAGTGATCGCGTAGGGCTGGGCCTGGCCGTCCGCATTGAAAACGCGCACATCGTTGAGATTGCTCTGGCGCGCGTTCAACTGCACGCCGAGGGGCAATTCCAGCCGATACCAAGGCCCTTCACCGCTGACGGTCAGGGGCGCATGGGTGGTGAAATCATCCGGCAGATCCTCCGCCTGACTGAGCGACGCCGCGCACAGCAGCGAGCCCAGCAACGGGACAAGCAGGGCAGCCTTGATGACGAACTGACGACTCAACTGAACACTCCTTACACCCTTCATTTCGATGCCCGATCCGCAATACCCGCATCGGTCAAACCCTCACTTCGGGCCGGATGCCGGGGCGGCAGGGGGGCGAAATATCCCACCACCAGCAACAGAACGCCAACGCCGATGAAGGAAATGATTCGCTCCAGTCCGCCGCGATTGCTCAGCTCGACGAAGAACAATTTGGCGACGACAACCCCAATCAGCGCGGCGCCGACGATCCACAGGTCGCGGCGGGCGCGCAGGTGGCCGCCGATCATCAGCGCCAGCGCGGTCAGCGTCCAGACGATGGAAAGCCCGGCCTGCACCCGCATGGATTCAAACAACGCGTCGGGATGCCAGGCAACGCCGAGCCAGTGATGCGCCGTGCGCAGGACCATGGCTGTGATCAACGCAAATAGCGATGCGCCGGCAATGACCAGCGCCGCTTTTTGAGCATGGCCCTCACTGACGCCCAACTGCGGCAGTTGCTGGCGGGTCCAACTGAAGATGCCGGTCAGTGTGATCAGCAAGCCCAGCTCCAGCGGGTTCAGCAGCGGCAGATAGGGCAGGGGATCGGCAGCGCCTTCGCTGAACCCGTTCGCCAGCCAGAACCAGCCGAGCATCAATGCCGCCAGCGGCGCAGCGGCCCAGACACGGTATTCGCGCGGGTACGCCCCGACAGGCCAGGGCCACGTGCGGGATGCGGTCATCGCCAGCAAGTACAGGCTCGGCAGCAACGCCCAGCCCAGCCAGCGCCAAGCGTTATACGACTCCGACAACACCAGCAATCCGTAACGAAGTTGCAGCGAGAGCACGGCGATGATCAGCCAGCAGCCGATCACGTGGGCTGCACTGCGCAAGCGCGGGAGCAGCAGTTTGTCGAGCCGATTCAGCGACCACAGGTGAACCGCAAACACCGCGAGCCAGCCCAGCCAGCCCCAGTCGGCGGCAGGGTTGTAGTAGGAATTGAAACTCAGCAGTGCAAGCAACACAGCACTCATGGGCGTCAGCAGCGTGGACAGCTGCGCGAGTCCCTCCCAGTTCAGACGCAGGGCCGCCATTGTCCACAGCCCGACACTGACAGCGCCCAACAGCAAGAGCGTCGAGAACTCGGTCTCTCCCGGCACGTAATGGGTGCTGACGCCCACTGCCGCGGACCACCACAGCGCGCCCCAGATCAACAGCAACGGCTGCAGGAAACGACTGCTCAACGACAAACGCAAGGTGCCTACGCGCTCGACCGTGAAGGCGCTGACCAGGCCGGCAAGCGCGATGATCAGCGGTGTCCAGAAATCGCCGTGGTTGAAGTTCGGCACAAACCAGCGGCCGACCACGCCAAGGAACGCGATCCCCGCGCCCAGTTGCAGCAGCAAGCCGAAAGCCCGCGCCAGCAAGCGGTTCTGGCGCATGCCGAGCCAGAACACCGCCGCGCCTTCGACGGCCCAGGCGACCGTCGTCCATTGCGCGCTCAGGCCCAGCGGAATCGCCAGCGTGCCAAACACCACGCCCAGTGACAGGCACGTTTCGACCAACAGCAATGCCCGACCCGGTGCGCGCCCGGCCAGTAACCGGGCGATGCCCATGTACAGCAAGCCAAGCGCCAGTGCGCTCAACGCAGCGCCGAATTCCAGATGTTTGACGAGCGCGTATTGCAGGCCGAACCCCACGATGGGCGTGCCGAACAACAGGCTGCCATCGACGTAGTGAGTCTGGCGCGCGGACCAGCGCAGGGTGGCTTCGCGGCTTTCCTCGTCGGGCCCGGCGGCATGCTCTTGCAGCTTGCGCCGGGCGAACAGCAGGCCGATGGCCAGGTACATCAGGAAGAACAGAATCAGGAAGGGTTCGGTGCTCCAGAACAGCTCGGGCGTGTACGCGTCCATGCCCCAGGCGAAGCCAATGCCGAACGTGCCGATGAAGCCGATCAGGTTCAGCGGGCGCCATGCCTTGAACCACGCGATGGCGAAAATGCCGGCGTTGAGCAGGGCGAAATAACTGAACAACGCGACATGACTCCCCTCGCCGGAGGACGTCAGCAGCGGCGCAGCAAACCCGCCCAGCGCGGCCACGCAGGCGAGGGCCAGGGAGTTTTGCGTGACGGCGAGAATGGCCGAAAACACGGTGACTGCAACCAACAGGCTGAACGCCATCCCCGGCGCCAGCAGGGTGTGGACTTTCATGGCGGCGAATACGGTCAGGTACAGCACCGCGACGCCCGTCCCCTGCAGCATCAACGCGAAGGATTCGTTGCGGTGACGCAACCACCAACCCAGACCCAACAGCGCCAGGGCGGCCAACGCCACGCCGGCATAACGGGCTTCAATCGGGACGACCATGCCTTCGGTGGCGTAGCGCAGCAGAAACGCCAGGCCGAGAAACAGCAGCACCACGCCGACCCGCAGCACGGTGTTGCCGCCCAGCAGCCAGTTTTTCGCGCGCAGTAAGGCGCTGTCGAAGAGGCTGTGCTGGGGAGGAGCGGGCCGGGTTGAAGCGGGCGGGGAGGCGGGCGGGTAGCTCGGGGCTGTAGGTGACGGCGCGTGCGCAGGCCTGCTCCATTCTGAGTCGCCAGCGTCCGAGGCGGCCGGTTCAAGATCCGGGAGGTCCCACAGCAGTTCCGGGCCGTCGTCTGCGATGGGCTGAACATTCAACGGCGCAGGCGCGGGCGCATCCGGCAATTGCGCGGCGGCTGAGTCCAGCTGGCTAAGGCGTTGTTGAACGGCGTTGAGGTCCAGCCGGGTTTTGGCGAGCTCGGCTTTCTGCGCAGCGGTCTCCCGCGTCAATGCGCTGAGCCGGAAGCTCAAGCCTGCGGCCAGGCCAATGACCGCGCCGACAGCGCCGCCCAACAGCGACTCATCAAGAAGCGCTCCGATTACCAGACCGGCCAGCAGAAGAATCCATTGCACGCGACGACATCCCTTTTCGGCCGATTAACGGCGATGGCGAAAAGTATATCGGGCCTCAGGAAAGGGGAAACATTTTGTGTCGGGGAGGGGATCTCATCACGCTGGTGAACTTGTGGGAGTGAGCTTGCTCACGAAAAGGTCGGTACATCCGCCAGATCATCAGCGGCCGAACTGCCTTATTCGCGAGCAAGCTCGCTCCCACAGGATTTGTACTTGCTGCGAGAGCGAGCGATCACATGAAGGTGATCGTCTCCGCTGAGGCGATCACCCCCCGCGTCCTTAATCCAGCGCGTTCCAGATTTCGGTCGCGTACTCGCGGATGGTCCGGTCCGAAGAGAACCAACCCATGCGCGCGGTGTTGAGCACCGCCGAGCGCCACCATTCTTTCGAATCGTGCCAGCGCGCTTCCACCTTGGCCTGGGCGTGCCAGTACGACTCGAAGTCCGCGCAGACGAAGAAGCGGTCGTAGTTGATCAACTGATCGATCAGCCCGGCATAGCGATACGGATCATCCGGCGAGAACACCCCGCCCCGAATCGCTTGCAGCACGTCATTCAAACGCCCGGACGCCGCGATGTCCTGATGGGCGTTGAACTCACCGGCATGCTTGCGCGCTTCGACTTCCTGCGCGGTCATGCCGAAGATGAACATGTGCTCCAGGCCGACCTGCTCGCTCATCTCCACATTGGCGCCGTCGAGAGTGCCGATGGTAAGCGCACCGTTGAGGCCGAACTTCATGTTGCTGGTGCCGGACGCTTCCAGACCTGCCGTGGAAATCTGCTCCGACAAATCCGCCGCCGGAATGATGCTTTCCGCCAGGCTGACGTTGTAGTTGGGCATGAACACCACTTTCAAACGGCCGCGCAGCGTCGGGTCGTTGTTGACCGTGCGTGCGATGTCGTTGGTCAGCTTGATGATCAGCTTGGCCGAGTGATAACTGGCCGCCGCCTTGCCGCCGAAGATCTTCACCCGCGGCACCCAATCGGTGCTCGGGTCTGCACGCATGGCCTGATACAGCGCCACAGTGTGGAACAGATTCAGCAACTGACGCTTGTACTCGTGGATGCGTTTGACCTGCACGTCAAACATCGCCTCGGGGTTAACCGAGATGCCCATGCGTTCCTGAATGATCGAGGCCAGGGCTTGCTTGCTTTGCAGGCGCTGAGCAGCGAACTCCTTCTGGAAACGTGCGTCGTCGGCCAGCGGCTCCAGTTTCAGCAGTGCGGTCTCGTGGTTGTCGAGCACTTGCTCGCCCAACTCGTTGACCAGCATGGACGTCAGTTGCGGGTTGGACTGGAACAGCCAGCGGCGGAAGGTGATGCCGTTGGTTTTGTTGTTGATGCGGTCCGGGTGCAGCTTGTGCAGGTGAGCGAAAACGGTTTTGCGCATCAGCTGCGTGTGCAGCGCTGACACACCGTTCACGCTGTGCGAACCGAGGAATGCCAGGTTACCCATGCGCACGCGACGGCCGTTGTCTTCTTCGATCAGCGACACGGCGCGCAGCAGGTCGAACAGTGCGGGGTCGTCTTTGAAGTCCTGGCGAACCTTGTCGATGTGCTGAGCGTTGATCATGTAAATGATCTGCATGTGGCGCGGCAACATGCGCTCCATCAGGCCGACCGACCAGGTTTCCAGCGCTTCAGGCAGCAGCGTGTGGTTGGTGTACGCCAGGGTGCCCACGGTGATGCGCCAGGCCTCGTCCCACTCCACGTCGTGCAGGTCGATCAGAACGCGCATCAGCTCTGCCACAGCGATCGACGGGTGCGTGTCGTTCATCTGGATGGCCACGTGTTCCGGCAGGCTGCTGATGCTGTAGCCCATGTTCTTGTGACGGCGCAGCAAATCCTGCAGCGACGCCGAAACGAAGAAGAACTCCTGACGCAGGCGCAGTTCCTGGCCCGCTTCGGTGCTGTCGTTTGGATACAGCACACGGGAAATACTTTCTGCCCGCACCACTTCCGCCACCGCACCGACGTGGTCACCGGCGTTGAAGCGTTCCAGGTGCAGGTCTTCCACGGCGCGCGCACGCCACAGGCGCAGCGTGTTCACCGCTTTGCCGCGCCAGCCCACAACCGGGGTGTCGTACGCGATCGCGCGGACGGTTTCACCTGCGGTCCAGACCTGACGGGTTTCGCCCGAGGCATCCAGTACTGGCGCGCCGGCTGCATCAAGCAGGGGCTGCACGCTGCCGCCGAAACCGATCTGGTAAATCACTTCAGGGCGTTCGAATTCCCACGGGTTACCGAAGTCCAGCCAGTTCTCGGTCTGCTCCTGCTGCCAGCCATCGACGATGGCCTGACGGAACAGGCCGTGCTCGTAACGAATGCCGTAGCCATGACCCGCAATGCCGAGGGTCGACATGCTTTCCATGAAGCACGCGGCCAGACGACCGAGGCCGCCGTTGCCCAGTGCAGCATCAGGCTCCAGCGAGCGGATTTGCTCCAGATCGACGTTCAGACCCTTCAACGCTTCGCGCGCGGTTTCGAGAATGCCCAGGTTGCTCAGGCTGTCGAACATCAGACGGCCAATCAGGAACTCGAGGGAGAGGTAATAGACGCGCTTCTTTTCCTGCCGGTAGACGTAGCGCGTGTGGTTCATCCAGCGCTCGGCCATCTTGTCGCGAGTCGCCAGGGCAATTGCCATGAACCAGTCATGGTCGAAGGCATGGTCGGGGTCTTTACCGACGGCATACTCGAGTTTGTTCAGCACAGCTTCTCGGAAGGCTGCCACTTCAGCGTCACGAACGTTGGGTTCCGGAGACATCGGGTACGACCTCAAGTTGGTTTGACGATTAAATGGGTGGGTTGACTGTAGGGCGTGTCATTGGTTATTTCCTCCCGATCGGATGAAAAATACGCAGTCGCACGACCCTCGGTTCGACTCGAACAAGCTACCTCGGTTCGCCGTCAATGCACACCGGCGGCGAATATCTGGCGCTTTCCCCTGATCTGGAGACGGCTTGCATTGATCGTTCCACTCTGGCGTTGATCTTGCTCATGCCTGCTTTCAGTGGGCATGTGCCGCGTGAAACAGGGGATCACAGTTGGCCAGAATGAGGCAGACATGTTCATTCGCCGATTCGGGTTTATGATGCCCCACGGCAGATAGACCGCAGCCCCTGAACCGGACTTTTGGAGCACCTATGCAGACTTTGTACCCGCAGATCAAACCTTACGCCCGGCACGATCTGGCGGTGGAAGAGCCGCATGTGCTGTATGTCGATGAAAGCGGCTCGCCAGACGGCCTGCCCGTCATCTTCATCCACGGCGGGCCGGGTTCGGGATGCGACGCACAAAGCCGCCGCTACTTCGATCCGAACCTCTACCGCATCATCACGTTCGATCAGCGCGGTTGCGGCCGGTCCATTCCTCACGCCAGCCTGGAAAACAACACCACCTGGCATCTGGTCGACGACCTCGAACGCATTCGCACTCATCTTGGCATCGACAAATGGGTGGTGTTCGGTGGCTCGTGGGGTTCGACGCTTTCCCTGGCCTACGCACAGAAGCACCCGGATCGGGTTCACGCACTGATTTTGCGCGGCATCTTTCTGAGCCGTCCCCAGGACATCAAGTGGTTTTATCAGGAGGGTGCGAGCCGGCTGTTCCCTGATTACTGGCAGGATTACATGGCGCCGATTCCGCCGGACGAGCGCCACGACGTGCTCGGCGCATTCCACAAACGCCTCACCGGCAGTGACCAGATCGCGCAGATGCACGCCGCCAAGGCATGGTCGACGTGGGAAGGGCGCACCGCCACTTTGCGTCCGAACCCGCAGGTGGTCGATCGCTTCACCGAGCCCCATCGTGCGCTGTCCATCGCGCGCATCGAATGCCACTACTTCACCAACGGCGCGTTCCTTGAAGAAAACCAGTTGATTCGCGACATGCCGAAGATCGCCCATTTGCCGGGCATCATCGTCCATGGCCGCTACGACATGATCTGCACGCTGGATAATGCCTGGGAACTGCATCAGGCGTGGCCGAACAGTGAGCTGCAGGTCATCCGCGACGCCGGGCACTCGGCGTCCGAGCCGGGCATCACCGACGCGCTCGTGCGCGCAGCATCAGAAGTGGCGCGCCGTTTGCTGGATCTGCCGCCGGAAGAGGCTTAAATGAAAGCCTTGCTGCAGCGCGTTTCCCAGGCGCGCGTCGACGTCGCCGGCGAAACCATTGGCGCGATTGATCAAGGATTAATGGTCCTGATTGGCATCGAGCCTCAAGACACGCCGACCAGCGCCGACAAGATGTTGCACAAGCTGCTTAACTACCGAGTATTCAGTGACGCCGACGCAAAGATGAATCTTTCGTTAACCGACGTTAATGGCGGGTTGTTGCTGGTCTCTCAGTTCACACTGGCGGCGGATACCAAAAGCGGGATGCGGCCGAGCTTTTCAAAAGCCGCGCCTCCGGCACTCGGTGCCGAGCTGTTTGGCTACTTGGTGACGAAGGCCAGAACGTCTCACCCGACCGTGGAAACGGGCCAGTTTGGTGCAGATATGCAGGTGCATCTGGTCAACGATGGCCCCGTGACATTTTTGCTTGAGACCTGAATGGCCAAGTTTGTTTGATGACCCCGGATTTACGCGCTTTAAACGCAATAAATAGTTTGCGTCACCTGATGCGTTGTAACGCGAGCTACTGGATAATCGCGCGCTACAAGGACGGGCCAGGGCCCGTCAAATCGGTAAAACGCAGACTGGTCCGACACCGCTTGGGGAATCATTGGCCCCTTTTGGAGTCGGAACAATGCTCGCCAACCCGGCATTTGATAGCTGGCCGTTGGTTTCTTCATCTGTTTTCGGCGAGGGTTGCTCGTGATTGTTAGTCCATGTAATGCACCAAAGAACCCGGGTGGTCGCTTGCGTAGCGCACTGCTGGCAGGGTCGGCTTTGTTTTGTCTGTTCGGCGCCAGTCAGCTGTGGGCGTTCGATCTCGACGACGTGGCGACAAAGGCCAAAGATCTGGCCGGACAGAAATTCACCGCGCCGAAGAGCAATCTTCCGGCCGAATTCCGCGACATGAAGTTCGCGGACTATCAAAAGATCCGCTTCCTGCAAGACAAAGCCGAATGGGCCAATGACAAGACCCCGTTCAAGGTGTCTTTCTACCACCAGGGCATGCACTTCGACACCCCGGTCAAGATCAACGAAGTCACCGCCAACTCCGTCAACGAGATCAAGTACGACCCGAGTCGTTTCGATTTCGGCGACGTGAAGTTCGATCCGAAGTCGACCGAGAACCTGGGCTATGCCGGTTTCCGCGTGACTTACCCGATCAACAAAGATGACAAGCAAGACGAAATCATGACCATGCTGGGCGCGAGCTACTTCCGCGTGATCGGTAAAGGTCAGGTTTATGGTCTGTCTGCGCGCGGGATGGCGATCGACACAGCCATGCCGTCGGGTGAGGAATTCCCTCGCTTCACCGAATTCTGGATCGAGAAGCCGAACCCGGATGACAACCATCTGGTCATCTTCGCCCTGCTCGACTCCCCTCGCGCCACTGGCGCGTACAAGCTTACCCTTCGTCCGGGCACCAACACACTGGTTGATGTCCAGTCGCGCATGTACCTGCGTGACAAGGTCGGCAAACTGGGTGTTGCGCCGCTAACCAGCATGTACCTGTTCGGTGCAAATCAGCCGTCGAAAGTCCTCAACTACCGTCGCGAACTGCACGACTCCAGCGGTCTGTCGATTCAGGCCGCCAATGGCGAGTGGATCTGGCGCCCGCTGAACAACCCTAAACACCTCTCTGTCAGCAGCTTCTCTGTGGAGAACCCGCGCGGTTTCGGTCTGCTGCAACGTGGCCGCAACTTCAGCCACTACGAAGATCTGGATGACCGCTACGACAAACGTCCAAGCGCCTGGATCGAGCCGAAGGGCGACTGGGGCAAGGGCACTGTTGATCTGGTAGAGATCCCGACTGCCGACGAAACCAACGACAACATCGTTGCGTTCTGGAAGCCGGAAACCCAGCCAGAGCCGGGTCAGGCGATCGACTTCAACTATCGTCTGCACTGGACCATGGATGAAGATGCCATTCACTCGCCAGATCTGGGCTGGGTCAAGCAGACCCTGCGCTCCACTGGTGACGTGAAGCAGTCCAACCTGATTCGTCAACCGGACGGCAGCGTTGCCTACCTGGTCGATTTTGTCGGCCCGACCCTCGCCAAGCTGGGCGAAGATCCGTCGATCCGCAGTCAGGTCATCACCGACGACAACACTGATCTGGTCGAGAACAACCTGCGCTACAACCCGGTGACCAAGGGCTGGCGTCTGACGCTGCGCCTGAAGGTCAAGGATCCGGGCAAGGCGGTTGAGATGCGTGCTTATCTACTGCGCGAAACCCCTGCCGAGCCAGGCAAAGAGCCCGCGGTGATCACAGCTGACAAGTCCGACAAGAAACCGGCCGCCAAAGCTGATTCCAAGCCTGCCGTTGCCGCTGCGCCAGTCGTTGCTGCACCGAAAGACGAGAAAGCTGAAATCGTCAAAACCGACGCCTTGAAGGCGGGTGATGCGAAGGAAGCCAAAGGTCCTAAAGCCGACAGCAAAGACGCCGCCAAGTCTGCCGACGCCACTAAAGTAGCGGAAGCCAAGTCGGACGAGGCCTCCAAGCCCGAAGCCGCTCTGGGCGACGCTGCCAAGGCCAACAAAGGCGTGAAAGATACCCCGCAGCCAGCGGTAGAGGCTGCATCCACCCAACAGGGGCCGGCCATGATTCAACAAGTCCTGACCGAAACCTGGAGCTACCAGTTGCCAGCCGATGAGTAATTCACACGCGGTGCCAGAGCCTTTGAATGAGTCTCTCAGCGAGTACCTGGCGCACTTGCCGATGACCGATGCGCAGCGCGCAGAACTTGCCAGCTGCACCTCGTTCGCTGAGTTGCACGAACGCCTTTCGGCGCAAACCGTCGCTGATTCTGCCGAGGCCTCCCAGGCTTCGGTGGGTCGTCGCCTCACCCTGACGACCGCTGATGAACTGCGCGAAGCCGAGATGCTGAGTGTCGACGCCAGCGGGCGCGTGGTCCTGAAAGCGACGCCGCCGATTCGTCGGACCAAAGTCGTGCCGGAGCCGTGGCGGACCAACATCCTGCACCGCGGCTGGCGCCGGTTGACCGGGAAATCCAACCCGCCGCCGCCCAAGGACGATTTGCCACGGGATCTGCCGAAAGCGCGCTGGCGCACCGTCGGTTCGATCCGTCGCTACATTTTGCTGATCCTCATGCTGGGCCAGACCATCGTCGCCGGCTTCTACATGAAAGGCATCCTGCCGTACCAGGGCTGGTCGCTGGTTTCGTTCGACGAAATCAGTCACCAGACTCTGTGGCAGACCGCGGTTCAGGTCATGCCGTACGCGTTGCAGACCAGCATTCTGTTGCTGTTCGGCATTCTGTTCTGCTGGGTATCGGCGGGTTTCTGGACCGCGCTGATGGGCTTCCTCGAACTGCTTACTGGCCACGACAAGTACCGTATTTCCGGTGCCAGTGCGGGCAATGAGCCGATCGAAGCCGGTGCTCGCACTGCGCTGGTCATGCCGATCTGCAACGAAGACGTGCCTCGCGTATTCGCGGGTCTGCGGGCGACGTTCGAATCGGTTAAAGCCACGGGCGATCTGGATCGTTTCGACTTCTTCATTCTCAGCGACTCCAACGAAACCGACATCTGCGTGGCCGAGCAACAAGCCTGGCTGGACGTGTGCCGTGAGACCGGCGGTTTCGGCAAGATCTTCTATCGTCGTCGCCGCCGTCGCGTTAAGCGCAAGAGCGGTAACCTTGATGACTTCTGCCGTCGTTGGGGCGGTGAATACCGCTACATGGTCGTGCTTGACGCTGACTCGGTCATGAGTGGCGACTGCCTGACCAGCCTCGTGCGCCTGATGGAAGCGACGCCGGACGCCGGTATCATCCAGACCGCGCCACGTGCTTCGGGCATGGACACGCTGTATGCCCGCATGCAGCAGTTCGCGACTCGCGTATACGGCCCGCTGTTCACGGCCGGCCTGCACTTCTGGCAGCTGGGTGAATCCCACTACTGGGGTCACAACGCGATCATCCGCATGAAGCCATTCATCGAGCACTGCGCCCTGGCGCCGCTGCCCGGGAAGGGCGCCTTCGCCGGTGCGATTCTGTCCCACGACTTCGTCGAAGCAGCGCTCATGCGCCGTGCCGGCTGGGGCGTGTGGATTGCCTACGACCTGCCGGGCAGTTACGAAGAGCTGCCGCCGAACCTGCTGGATGAACTCAAGCGTGACCGTCGCTGGTGCCACGGTAACCTGATGAACTTCCGCCTGTTCCTGGTGAAAGGCATGCACCCGGTACACCGTGCGGTGTTCCTGACCGGCGTGATGTCCTATCTGTCGGCGCCGTTGTGGTTCTTCTTCCTGGTGTTGTCCACTGCGTTGCTGGCGGTGAACACGCTGATGGAGCCGACCTACTTCATGGAGCCGCGTCAGTTGTATCCGTTGTGGCCACAGTGGCACCCGGAAAAAGCCGTCGCCTTGTTCTCGACGACCGTCGTGCTGTTGTTCCTGCCGAAACTGCTCAGCGTCATTCTGATCTGGGCCAAGGGTGCGACCGGCTTTGGTGGTCGTATCAAGGTCACGATGTCGATGCTGCTGGAAATGCTGTTTTCCATGCTGCTGGCGCCGGTGCGCATGATCTTCCATACCCGCTTTGTACTGGCCGCTTTCCTGGGCTGGGCTGCGACGTGGAACTCACCGCAGCGTGATGATGACTCGACGCCGTGGAGCGAAGCGGTCAAGCGTCACGGGCCGCAGACGCTGCTGGGCTTTTGCTGGACGCTGCTGGTGGCCTGGCTGAACCCGAGCTTCCTGTGGTGGCTGGTGCCGATCGTGGGTTCGTTGATGCTGTCGATCCCGGTGTCGGTGATTTCCAGCCGCACGAATCTGGGTTTGAAGGCGCGCGACAATAAGCTGTTCCTGATCCCGGAAGAGCACACGCCGCCGCAAGAACTGGTGTCCACTGACAAGTACACCCACGAGAACCGCTGGCACGCGCTGAACGACGGCTTTGTTCGCGCCGTGGTTGATCCGCAGCAGAACGCCTTGGCCTGTGCGCTGGCGACCTCTCGCCATCGCGAAGCCGAGCCGATCGAGTGGATGCGTGTCGAGCGTGTGCGTCATGCGATCAAAGGTGGCCCTGAACTCCTGAACAATCATGAGCGCCTGCAATTGCTGAGCGATCCGGTTGCACTGGCTCGGTTGCACGAACTGGTCTGGAGCGAAGGCAATTCTGCGTGGCTCAATGCCTGGCGCGCCTCGGTCGAAGCCGATCCTCATGCGCCGCTGCTGCCGCTGCAGCCAGCGACCCATGTGAACGACGCGACCCTCGTCAACGCCTGATTGACCCGCTAAACAAAACGCCGCCGGAGAGCCAATCTTCGGCGGCGTTTTTGTTTGGGAATCCGTTGCATTGAAGTCGTAATGCTCAGGCCATGTGCAAGCTCGTTCTCAGCCAACATGCCGACGTCGCAGATCTATCTGTCGAAACGCAAATTGTGGGAGCGAGCTTGCTCGCGAAGATGTCGGTGGATCCACTGAATCTTCAGCGACTGAAATGGCGCTTTCGCGAGCAAGCTCACTCCCACAAGGACTCTGTTTGTTGCGCCATCGCGCTCCGTCCAGAGGCGTTGTCCTGCAAGGTCTGATGCCGGATCAACTCACCCGAAACTTCCCGACCATCTCCTGCAACTGCACCCCCAGCCGCGCCAGTTCGATGCTGGAGGCAGCGGTCTCTTCGCTGGACGCGGCGGTTTGCTCGGACACATCCCGCACGTTCAGCACGCTGCGGTTGATCTGCTCCGCCACGCTGCTCTGCTCCTCGCCCGCGGCAGCGATCTGCTGGTTCATCGTCTGAATCGTCGACACCGTGCGTGTGATGTGTCCCAGGGCATCGCCGGCCTGACGACTCAGCTCGACGCTGCTGTCGGTCAGGGTCCGGCTGGCATCAAGGGTCATCACCACCTGCTGGGTGCCGCTTTGCAGCGCCGCGATGAGTACTTCGATTTCTTCGGTGGATTCCTGAGTGCGCTGCGCCAGGCCGCGAACCTCATCGGCCACCACCGCAAACCCGCGTCCCGCTTCGCCTGCACGGGCCGCCTCGATTGCGGCGTTCAATGCGAGCAGATTGGTCTGCTGCGACACTGACTTGATCACGTCGAGCACCCCGCCGATCTTGTCGCTTTCCAGTTTCAGCTTGCCCATGGCTTGGGTTGAGTTGTTGACCTCCAGCGCCAGGCGCTCGATCTGCGCGATAGCGTCGTTGACCACCTTGTCGCCGTCCCGCGCCTGCTGATCAGCGTGCCGTGCGGCTTCGCTGGCTTCTTCGGCATTGCGGGCCACTTCCATCACGGTCGAGGTCATCTGGTTCATCGCCGTGGCGACGCAGTCCGTTTCGTCTTTCTGGCTGGTGACGCCCACGCTGGTCTGCGCAGTGACGGCCGACAATTGCTCCGCCGCGCTGGCGATCTGGGTCACGCCGTCGCTGATGCCGCTGATGAGTTGCCGCAGGCTCAGGGTCATGTCCTGCATGCTGCGCTGGAGCATGCCCATTTCGTCGCGCCGGCCGATTTCCAGGTCCTGACTCAGATCACCCTTGGCGATGCGCGCGGCGGCGCTCAACGTCAGCCGTAGCGGCGCGATGATCTGCTGGGTGATCAGCCAGGCGGCCAGCAGGCCAAGCAGCATCGCCAACCCGGCCACGCCACTGAGCGTCTGCCGCGACTGAGTGGCTTCGGCATCACGCCGCTGGCCTTGCAGCGCAGTGATCTCCCCGGTTGATGTCAGCAGATTCTCGCTGAGCGCCTCCATGGACTCCTGGGCCGCTTCAACCTTGACCTGGAGGTCCTTGAACTGGCCCATGTGCTCGCGGTACTTGAGCAGCGTCTTACGGGCGTTGAGCAATTCACTGACATTGCCATCGGCCTGGTCGGTGGCAATTTGTTCGACTTCCTTCAGCGCTTCGTCGATGGCGGTAATGGCGGCGACCTCGTAGGACTCTTTACCGCTGAACACGTACGCCTGGACTTCGTAACGGGCGTTCTGCACCTGGCCGCGCAATTGCTGGATGTTGGTGAACTCCCCCAGCCGCTCGCTGCTGTCCTGCTCCTGACTCACAGCCTTCAAAACTTCGCTTTCCACCTGGCCAATGGACGTGATCGCCTCCTCAGACAGAACGGCCAGTTGCGCGCGGGAATCTGCCCGCTCACTCAACAGCTTGGCCAGATCGGCGAAGGTGGCTTCGAGCGCCCGCACAGTGTCGCTCTGCCCGTTGAGTAACGTGAGGATGTCGGCCGGTGGGGCGTCGTCACGCAGGAGCACCAGATGCGCTTCGATCTCGTTGATGCGGGCGACGACGCGCGAGGCGCTGTCAGCGGTGTTTTCGACCCGAAAGACAATGCGCTCGGCACGCAGGTCCTTGGTCATCGCGTTGAGCTGGGCGATGGAGGTCAATGACTCCGAGCGCTCGATCATGGTGTCGAGCCCATGCCAGCCGGTCAGCGTGATGGCCAGGGTCAGAAGCAGAACCAGGCCGAAGCCCAGCGAGAGTTTGAGTTTGACGCTGGCGTTGGCCAGCGTCCGGTTGATGCCTTGCAGCATGATGCGTCTCCTGCGGATGAGCGATAAACGCGCATCGGCAGGGCAAGCGGAGCCGTGACCTGATCAGGTCGTAGGAGATTTCCGAGGGGTGGGAAGGGGTGACGCGTGTCACAGATTCCACCCCTGATCGGAGGTTTTGCGGCAGGTGCGTTACTGAGACGGGTGCGGATCAGGCCACTGAATCAGACCCGGAAGCGACCCACCAGCGCTTGCAGATGGCTGCCCAGTCGCGCCAGTTCGACGCTCGATGCGGCGGTTTCTTCGCTGGCCGCGGAGGTCTGTTCCGACACATCGCGCACATTGAGCACGCTGCGGTTGATCTCTTCGGCGGTGGCGCTTTGCTCCTCGGCTGCGGCAGCGATCTGCTGGTTCATGGATTGAATCGCAGACACGGTGCGGGTGATGCTTTCCAGGGAGGTGCCGGCGCGGCGGGTCAGCTCTACGCTGCTGACAGTGAGCTCGCGGCTGTTGTCCATGATCGTCGCCACCTGCCGCGTACCGTTCTGCAGGCCGGAAATCAGTTCCTCGATCTCTTCAGTGGATTTCTGAGTGCGCTGCGCCAGGCTACGCACTTCGTCCGCCACCACAGCAAATCCGCGACCAGCCTCGCCCGCCCGCGCAGCCTCGATAGCGGCGTTCAGGGCGAGGAGGTTGGTTTGCTGTGCGACGGACTTGATCACGTCGAGGACGCTGCCGATCTTGTCGCTCTCGCGCTTGAGCTCGGCCATGGCCTCGGTGGAGTGACCGACTTCGGTGGCGAGAAGCTCGATCTGCGCGATGGCCTCGTTGACCACCTTGTCGCCTTCGCGCGCCTGGAGGTCGGCAGCTACGGCGGCCTCGGACGCTTCTTCGGCGTTACGGGCGACTTCCTGCACCGTGGCGGTCATCTCGTGCATCGCCGTCGCTACCTGGTCAGTCTCGACCTTCTGGCTGTTGACGCCGGCGCTGGTCTGTTCGGTAACCGCCGATAGCTCTTCGGCAGCGCTGGCGATCTGAGTTACGCCTTCGCCGATGCCGCTGATCAACTGACGAAGCTCCACGGTCATGCGCTGGATGCTGCCCTGCAACTGACCCAGCTCATCGCGGCGGTCGACGCTCAAGTTGTGGGTCAGATCACCGGACGCCACGCGCTCGACCGCCACGAGCGTCTGGCCCAGCGGCACCGTGATTTGTCGTGTGATGATCCAGGCGGCGAGAACACCGAGGATCAGGGCCACTATCGTAGCGATGCCAAGCGTCGATTGGGCCTGACGAGTGTCTGCATCACGCTTGGCGTTTTGCGAACTGTTCAATTGTTCGCTGTTGTCCAGCAGCTGCTGGCCCAGCTCGGTCATTTTGGCCAGGGCCTGAACGCTGACCAGTTGTGCGTCACGGTACTGGCCGACAGCGTCGCGGTAGCCTTTGAGCGCGAGGTTGGCCTTTTGCAGCTGCGGGATGTATTGGGAGGAAACGTCCCCGGCCAGCGTGTTAACTCCGACGATGGCTTCGTCGATGGCGGCGGTGGCGTTCTTCTCGAAATCCGCTTTGCCGCTGAAGGTGTAACCGCGCACCTGGAAGCGTGCCTGCTGAATCTGTTTGCTGACATCCACCGCGCTGTTGAATTGCAGGATGTTGTCGTGCTGGATCAGCGCTTCTTCGATCTTTTTGACGACATCTACGGCTGCATCGGCCGTAGTTCCCAGATTGGTTCGGCTCGCTTCGCGGGTCTGGATGGCTTTGGTCATGTCGCCAAAGGCGCGGCGGTATTCGCCCGCGGCCTGAGCCTGAGCGTCCATCAGTTTGAGATCGCCGACACCTTTGACCATGCTCTGCGCGGTTTTCAGGTCGGCGTCGAGATTGTCCAGCGCGGTCATGACAGCCGTCGCGGCTTCAGCGGTGTATTGGGTTTCATACACCATGCGTGCCGTGCGCAGATCCATCGTCCGCTCACTGATCTGCGAGATCATCCCCAGCTTGTCGCCGCGCTCGATCAACGCCTTGACACTCGACCACCCCGTCGCCGTGATGAGCAGCGTCAGCAATAGCACCAGGCCGAAACCGATACCCAGTTTGAGGCTGACGCTCATATTTCCAAGGCGTTGGGTAAACCAGCGAGACATGATGATTCCTGCGAATTGTAGTTATGGACGCCTGTACATCGGCCGATGCGTGACGAACTGAAGCGTGGGGTGATGAAGAGGGGCGTGGGGGTGTCGGGTGGAAAATCCCCCATCGCTCTGACACCGCGTAATTCAGCCAGCCAACACTGCCCATGTGAGACTGAGCTTGCTCAGGAAGAGGCCGGGACAGTCAGCCACTTTCGCGGGTGGCTGAAAGCGAGCCTTCGCGAGCAAGCTCGCTCCCACGGGGTCTTCGTCGGCGGGGAGATCGGTGTCGCCATGTGCTCTGAGCGTGGGTCTGTGTTTTGACACTGCGCTGTCGAGCAGCAAACACAGGACTTGTGGGAGTGAGCTTGCTCACGAAGACTGCATTTCAAGCGCCGGATATTTAGCGGATGTATCGGCCCCTTCGCGAGCAAGCTCGCTCCCACGGGTTCTTCGTCTGCGGGGAGATCGGTGTCGCCATGTGCTCTGAGCGCGAGTCTGTGTTTTGACACCGCGCTGTCGAGCAGCAAACACAGGGCTTGTGGGAGTGAGCTTGCTCACGAAGACTGCATTTCAAGCGCCGGATATTTAGCGGATGTATCGGCCCCTTCGCGAGCAAGCTCGCTCCCACGGGGTCTTCGTCTGCGGGGAGATCGGTGTCGCCATGTGCTCTGAGCGCGGGTCTGTGTTTTGACACCGCGCTGTCGAGCAGCAGACACAGGACTTGTGGGAGTGAGCTTGCTCACGAAGACTGCATTTCAAGCGCCGGATATTTAGCGGATGTATCGGCCCCTTCGCGAGCAATCTCGCTCTCACAGGTTTTGCGTCTGCGGGGAAACGGGTGTCTCCATGTTCGATGTGCGCGGGCCCTAGAACAATCGGGCGAGCAGCGCGGTGACGGCGGTTTCTACGCGCAGGATACGCGCGCCCAGCTGGACTGGAGTCAGGCCCGAGGCCTGCAGCAAATCAACTTCGTAGGGAATCCAGCCACCTTCAGGGCCGATCGCCAGGGTGACAGGCTGCTCAACCGCACGCGGGCAGGCGGAGAAGTCCCCCGGATGACCGACCAACCCCAACGTCCCGTCCACAATGGCGGGCAGTCGGTCCTCAACGAAGGGCTTGAAGCGCTTTTCGATGACGATCTCCGGCAGCACGCTGTCCCGGGCTTGTTCCAGCCCGAGAATCAACTGTTCGCGGATGGCCGCAGGCTCCAGAAAAGGCGTCTGCCAGAAGCTTTTTTCGACGCGGTAGCTGTTGACCAGGATGACTCGGGGCACACCCATCGTCGCTACGGTCTGAAACACCCGGCGCAGCATCTTCGGGCGGGGCAGTGCCAGGATCAACGTTAAGGGGAGTTTGGCCGGCGGGGCGTGCTCGAAGCTCACTGACAGCTCGGCTTCCCGCGCTTCCAGCCGCAGCAGTTGCGCACTGCCCAGCAGTCCGCCCACACGGCCGACCCGCAGGCTGTCGCCCACTTCGCTGCGATGCACTTCCTGCATGTGCTTGAGGCGCCGGTCACGCAGCACCACCCGGTCCGCCGCGATGAAGTCGGCGTCCTCAAGCAACAGCAGGTTCACGGCTGGGTCGCTGGCGGTTGGCTCTGCTCGTCTTCGGCTTTTTCGTCGTCTTCATGATCGCCGCGCTTGGTGATCATCGAACTGCACAACACGCCGATTTCAAACAGCAGCCACATCGGCACAGCCAGCAGGGTCTGCGAAAAGATGTCCGGCGGGGTGAGGATCATGCCGACCACGAAGCAACCGATCACCACGTACGGACGAATCTTCTTCAGGTATTTGACGTCGACGATGCCGATCCACACCAGCAGCACAACCGCCACCGGGATCTCGAACGCCACACCAAACGCCAGGAACAGCGTCATGACGAAGTCCAGGTAGCTGGCGATGTCCGTCATCATCGACACGCCTTCCGGGGTAACGCTGGCGAAGAAGTGGAAAATCAGCGGGAAGACCAGAAAGTAGGCAAATGCCATCCCGGCATAGAACAGGATGATGCTGGAGATCAACAGCGGCACTGCCACGCGCTTTTCATGCTTGTACAGCCCCGGCGCGATGAAGCCCCAGATCTGATACAGAATCACCGGCATCGCCAGGAACAGCGCCACCATCATCGTCAGCTTGAACGGCGTGATGAACGGCGAGGCCACATCGGTCGCGATCATCGTGGCGCCGTCAGGCAGAAACTTGCGCAGCGGGGCAGAAACGAAGGTGTAGATCTTCTGGGTGAAGTAGAACAGCGCGCCGAAGATCACGAAGATCGCCAGCACGCAGCGCAGCAGGCGCGAGCGCAGTTCTGTCAGGTGCGAGACCAGCGGCATTTGCTGGTCGTTTTCCGGAATTTCGCTCATGGGGCTCGTGGTGGCAGTGACGAATCGTTGGCAGAAGGCGCACTTTGCACCGCGGTCGCAGGGGTGATGACCGGCGCGGGTGCAGGAGCAGATGCGGATTCTGGTGCAGCAGGCGCGGCAGGCCCAACGTGAGCAGGCGGCGGTGTAACCGACGCACTTTCAGCCGGAGCGGCCGGACCAATGTCCGCGCTCTGTGCCGGAGATGCGGCACCTATAACCGGCGCTGTAGAGGCCGGAGCCGGTGAAACCGGCGTCTCGGCAGCAGGTTCGGCCGGCGCTTGCGCAACAGTTTCCGCCGGGGCGACAGGCGCCGCAGGCGGTTGCTGCGGCTGCATGATTTTGCGGGCTTCTTCTTCCAGCGAAAGAATGTGCTCGTTGTGCAGCTGACGCCGAATTTCGTCAGCGCCGATTTCGCGCTCAACTTCCTGTTTGATCGCATTGAAGCTGCGTTTCAGGCGGCCGATCCAGAGCCCGGCCGTCCGTGCTGCGCCCGGCAGACGCTCGGGGCCCAGCACCAGCAGGGCAACGAGGCCGACCAGCAGCAGTTCAGAAAAGCTGATACCAAACATGCGTCACGACCTAGTCTTTGCGGAGGGGGTCTTCGACTCGTTGCGCTTGCGCGTCGATGGTGTGCGGCTGGTGCAGCGGCTGAGTCGGAGGCACAGGCTGCGCGGTCGGCTGTGGTTGAACCGGCGGCTGCACCGTTGGCTCTTCCGGATGCTTGTCATCGTCATTCATGGCCTTGCGAAAGCCCTTGATCGACTCACCCACGTCAGTCCCCAGGTTCTTGAGTTTCTTGGTGCCGAACACCAGCACCACAACCACAAGAATGACGATCCAGTGTTTCCAGTCAAAAATGCCCATGACGCGTTCCTCACAAGAAATTTCGGGCCGCAGCCCAGGTGTTTATTCCGCCGAGCGAGACGCTTTCTCGGCGTGTCCGGACAGGCCGAAGCGGCGGTCCAGCTCATCGAGCACGGCTTGCGGGTGTTGGCCCAGTTGGGCAAGCATCACCATGCTGTGGAACCACAAGTCGGCGGTTTCATAGACGACATCACTGCAGTCACCGCTGATGGCAGCGTCCTTGGCAGCGATTATGGTTTCGACCGACTCTTCGCCGACCTTCTCCAGAATCTTGTTCAGTCCCTTGTGATAGAGGCTGGCGACGTAAGAAGAGTCGGCAGCCGCGCCCTTGCGTGCTTCAAGCACCTCGGCAAGGCGTGACAAGGTATCAGTCATGTTCAGTGTCCTGCTTGGTAAATGGCATCCGGGTCTTTGAGCACCGGGTCCACGGTCTTCCAGCCGGCGTCGTCGTAGACGCGGTAGAAGCAGCTCTCGCGGCCGGTATGGCAAGCGATGCCGCCGATTTGCTCGACCATCAGGATAATGACGTCGGCATCACAGTCCAGGCGCAGTTCATGAAGCTTCTGCATGTGGCCCGATTCTTCGCCCTTTCGCCACAACTTGCCACGTGAACGTGACCAATAGATAGCGCGCTGTTCGCTGGCAGTCAGGCTCAAGGCTTCGCGGTTCATCCAGGCCATCATCAGCACGCGACCGGTCTTGTGGTCCTGCGCGATGGCGGGCACCAGACCGTCCTTGTCCCACTTAATCTCGTCCAGCCAGTCTTTCATCATCGGCTCCGGCCGTTCCAGGGGAGGGTTAGTGTGCCAGCGGCTCGCGCCGATGGCTATCGGCGAACGACCAGATAGACGCCTGCCGCCAGCATCAGCAAGGCAGGCCAGGCGCTCAGCGTGTTCAGCGCTTCGCCGGTCTGGGTATGGGTGATCGCCAACAGAACGCCACCGGCCAGCAGGCCAGCGCCGAGCAAGCGAAGGGCCCAATGATCGCCGTCGCGCCGATAGGGCGGGGGCGGATCGTGGCGATGGGGCTGAGACAGACGCTCGAGTAAATCCCGGGTCATGTTCGCCAGATGCGGTATCTGTTCGACCTGAGACTGCAGGTTGCCGAGCAGGGTCTTCGGGCTGACGCGCTCGCGCATCCAGCGTTCGAGGAACGGCTGCGCAGTCGCCCAGAGATCCAGCTCCGGGTACAGCTGACGGCCCAGGCCTTCGATGTTGAGCAGCGTCTTTTGCAGCAGCACCAGTTGCGGCTGCACTTCCATGTTGAAGCGGCGAGCGGTCTGGAACAGGCGCATCAGCACTTGCCCGAAGGAAATGTCCTTCAGCGGCTTCTCGAAGATCGGCTCGCACACCGTCCGGATGGCCGCTTCGAATTCATTCAGCTTGGTCTCGGCCGGCACCCAGCCCGAGTCAATATGCAGCTGTGCCACACGGCGATAATCACGCTTGAAGAACGCAAACAGGTTGCGCGCCAGATAGTCCTGATCCTCAGGGGTCAGGCTGCCAACAATGCCGCAGTCGATGGCAATGTACTGCGGATCCCACGGCGTGACCGTGCTGACGAAAATGTTGCCGGGGTGCATGTCGGCGTGGAAAAAGCTGTCACGGAAGACTTGGGTGAAGAACAGCTCGACGCCGCGCTCGGCCAGCTTCTTCATGTCGGTGCGCTGATCGGCGAGGGTTGCCAGATCGGTCACTTGCACGCCGTAGATGCGCTCCATGACCAACACCTTCGGCCGGCACCAGTCCCAATAGACCTGCGGCACGTAAAGCATGGTCGAGCCTTCGAAGTTACGGCGCAGCTGGCTGGAGTTTGCCGCCTCGCGCAACAGGTCGAGTTCGTCGTAGATGGTTTTTTCGTAATCGGCGACCACGTCCACCGGGTGCAGCAGACGCGCATCAGCCGAAACCCGCTCGGCAATCTTCGCCAGGATGAACAGCCACGCCAGGTCAGAGCCGATGATCGGCTTCAGGCCTGGCCGCACGACCTTCACCACCACTTCTTCGCCTGTTTTCAGGCGCGCGGCGTGGACTTGAGCGACAGAAGCGGAGGCCAGCGGGGCGACGTCGAAACGGCTGAAGACCTCGCTGATCTTCGCCCCCAGTTGCGACTCGATCAGCGCAACGGCTTTGGCGGAGTCGAACGGCGGCACGCGATCCTGCAGCATCATCAGCTCGTCGGCGACGTCTTCAGGCAGCAGGTCACGGCGGGTGGACAGCAACTGCCCGAACTTGATGAAAATAGGCCCCAGGTCCTGCAACGCCAGCCGCAGACGCGCGCCACGGCTCAGTTCGTTCTTGCGCCGCGGCAGCCAGCGCCATGGCAGTACAAAGCGCACGGCCAGCAGCCACCACGGCAGGGGCAGGGCGAACAACAGATCATCAAGGCGGTAACGGATTACGACACGCTGGATGCGAAACAGGCGGCGGACGGCAAGCAGGCTCATGCGTTATCGCTGGATTTGAGGGAGTGGGCCAGACGCTCGAAGCGGGCTTCGAGGCGTTCCAGGTCTTGTTTGGTCTGATCCAGTTCGGCGAAGCGGGCTTCGGCCTCGCGTTTGCCGACCAGCGTGCGGGATTCTTCGGCCAGGTATTCGGCCAGGTTGTGGCTGAGGCTGGCTGCGCTGTCGCGGGTCCAGCGCGCGCTGTTGCGCAGGTGCCCGCCGATCAGGGGCGCCGCGACGGGACCGAGCCAGCGTTGCAGCTCGTATTCCCAGTCGAGGTCCAGGTCCTGCAGCACGCCCACCAGCTCAAGCAGCACGGCGCTTTCACCCTCCAGCTCGACTTCCGGGCTGTGCAGCACGGCATTTTTGTCTTTGCTCATCGCCAGGCGCATCAGGCTCGCAGCGGGGGCGCGCAGGGTCACATCAGCACCGCCTTCCCAGTTCGCCGCCAGCATCAGGCCGTCGTCGCTGGGCAGTACGTGCAGATGAAACGCCGGGCTGGTGCACTCGATCGCGATGACCTTTCCGCTCAGCCGGTCAAGGCGTGGCAAGGCAGTGCTGTCCATGCGCAGCACGCGGTTGATGCCGTGCTCGGCACTGGCGAGCAAGCCGTTGATCAGCATCAGGGCTTAATGCCCCGGTGCAGCGCGACGATGCCGGAGGTCATGTTGTGGTAGGTCACGCGGTCGAAACCGGCCTGGACCATCATCGACTTCAGGGTTTCCTGATCAGGGTGCATGCGGATCGACTCTGCCAGGTAACGGTAGCTTTCCGAATCGTTGGTGATCAACTTGCCGGCCAGCGGCATGAAGGCGAACGAGTAGGCGTCGTAGATCTTGGACATGACTTTGCTGGTGGGCTTGGAGAATTCCAGCACCAGCAAACGACCACCCGGCTTGAGCACGCGCAGCATTGAGCGGATGGCGTCCTCCTTGTGGGTCACGTTGCGCAGGCCGAAGGCGATGGTCACGCAGTCGAAGTAGTTGTCGGGGAACGGCAGCTTTTCAGCGTCGGCCTGGACGAACTTGATGTTGCCGGCCACGCCGCGATCCAGCAGGCGGTCACGACCGACCTTGAGCATCGAAGCATTAATGTCGGCCAGTACGACTTCGCCGGTCGGGCCCACGAGATGGGAAAACTTCTTCGCCAAGTCGCCAGTGCCGCCCGCGATGTCGAGCACGCGGTTGCTGCTGCGAACGCCTGACAGTTCGATGGTGAAGCGCTTCCAGAGGCGATGCATGCCGCCGGACAGGACGTCGTTCATCAGGTCATATTTGGCCGCGACGGAGTGAAACACCTCGGCGACTTTCTCGGCCTTCTGGCTTTCCGGTACGTTTTTGTAACCGAAGTGGGTGATGGGTTCGGCATCGCTGCCTTTGCGCGGATCATTCATATCGCTGTCACCGGAATAAAGTGGCGCCATTCTAATCGTCGGGGCTGGCTTTGTCTTGACAAGGCTCACGGCCAACAGTTTCTTCGGTCCGGGCCGCTGGTATAGTGCGCCGACGATTTAAGCCGAAGCAGGAGCCCGTCAGTGGCCAGAATTACCGTGGAACGCCAGCACACGCTGGGAAAGGAAAAGGCCCGCGAGAAGGCTGAAATCATGCTGCAGAAGCTGTCCGACAAGTACGGCATCGAGCACGAGTGGACAGGCGATACCGTCGCCCTGGAAGGCAAGGGCGCCAAGGGCACGGTCGCTGTCGAAGATGAGTGGGTGAGGGTGAACATCGACCTCAACTTCTTCCTCTCCGCCATGAGCGGTTCGATTCAGACCGAAGTAGAACGGCAGCTGGATAAAGTCTTGATGGCCTGAAGTCCCGAGAGAGGGGCTAGAGCATCAGCTTGATGACTTGCTCGGAAGGGTCGCGGGATTTGCCGGCGGCCTTGAGCTCGGCCAGATACTCGTCCCACAGTTGCGCCTGGCGTTGCGCCAGCTGCTCCAGGTATTCCCAGGTAAACAACCCGCTGTCATGACCGTCGTCGAAGGTCAGCTTCAGCGCGTACTGGCCGGCGGGCTCGACCTTGGTGAGCCCGACGCCCAGCTTGCCGAACTGCAGAATCGGATTGCCATGGCCCTGCACCTCCGCCGACGGCGAGTGCACCCGCAGGAACTCCGCCGGCAAGCGGTATTCCTCATCCGGCCCGTATTTCAGGCTGAGGACTTTCGAGGCTTTGTGCAGCTGGATAGCGGTGGGGATGCGGGTCATAGAGGTAATCTCAGCTACAAGCTACAAGCTCCAAGCTCCAAGCTCCAAGCTCCAAGCTCCAAGCTCCAAGCGAAGCAGATTCGTGCAGCCAGTGAAATCTGCTTGCCGCTTGAAGCTAACCGCTTGCAGCTGCTTTAAAGGATATAGCGCGACAGATCTTCGTCTTCCGCCAGCTCACCCAAGTGACTGTTCACGTATTCAGCGTCGATCTGAATCGTCCCGCCATCCTGAGCGCCCGCCAGGTCACCGGCACTGAAAGAAACCTCTTCCAGCAACCGCTCAAGCAGCGTGTGCAAGCGACGCGCACCGATGTTCTCGGTCTTCTCGTTGACCTGCCAGGCGATCTCGGCAAGACGCTTGATGCCATCCGGCAGGAACGCGATATTCAGGCCTTCGGTCTTCAGCAGCTCCCGGTATTGCTCGGTCAGCGACGCATGGGGTTCGGTCAGGATGCGCTCGAAATCCTGCGGGCTCAGCGCTTTGAGCTCGACACGAATCGGCAGACGACCCTGCAGCTCAGGCACCAGATCGCTTGGCTTGCTCAGGTGGAACGCACCGGAAGCGATGAACAGGATGTGATCGGTCTTGACCATGCCCAGCTTGGTGTTAACGGTGCAGCCTTCGATCAGGGGCAGCAAGTCGCGCTGCACGCCTTCGCGGGATACATCGGCGCCGCCAACGTTACCGCGCTTGGCCACTTTGTCGATCTCGTCGATGAACACGATGCCGTGCTGCTCGACGGCTTCCAGTGCCTTTCCTTTCAGCTCTTCGTCGTTGACCAGACGGCCCGCTTCTTCATCGCGAACCATCTTCAGCGCGTCTTTGACTTTCAGCTTGCGGCTCTTCTTTTTGCCCTTGCCCATGTTGGCAAACAGGCTCTGCAACTGGTTGGTCATCTCTTCCATGCCCGGCGGCGCGGAAATATCAACGCCGCCCATTTCAGCGACCTCGATCTCGATTTCCTTGTCGTCCAGTTGGCCTTCGCGCAGACGCTTGCGGAACAGCTGGCGGGTATTGGAATCGCTGCCTGACGACGCGTCCTCGTTGAAGCCCGCGCGTGCCGGTGGCAGCAGGGCGTCGAGAATGCGGTCTTCGGCGGCGTCTTCTGCGCGGTGGCGAACCTTGGTGATTTCCTGTTCACGCAGCAGTTTCATTGCAGCGTCGGCGAGATCACGGATGATCGACTCGACGTCGCGGCCCACGTAGCCGACTTCGGTGAACTTGGTCGCTTCGACCTTGATGAAAGGCGCGTTGGCGAGCTTGGCCAGACGACGGGCGATTTCGGTTTTACCGACGCCGGTCGGGCCGATCATCAAGATGTTCTTCGGGGTGACTTCGACGCGCAGCTCTTCAGGCAGCTGCATTCGGCGCCAGCGATTACGCAGCGCGATGGCGACGGCGCGTTTGGCATCGTCCTGGCCGATGATATGGCGATTGAGTTCGTGGACGATTTCACGGGGAGTCATGGACATGGTTTTCAACGGTCCTCGGCAGATGGCAAGTCGGGCAGGCCGCGATGAATGGCGGCCAGCACCTCAGGCTTACTCGGCGAGGTCCTGCTCCTCAATGGTGATGTTGTGGTTGGTGAAGACGCAGATGTCGCCGGCAATGTGCAGGGCGGTTTCAGCGATTTCACGGGCAGAGAGTTCGGTCTTCAGCAGCAATGCGCGGGCAGCGGCCTGGGCGAAGGCGCCGCCGGAACCCATGGCGATCAGGCCGTCTTCGGGCTCAACGACGTCACCGTTACCGGTAATGATCAGCGAAGCGTCCTTGTTGGCAACGGCCAGCATGGCTTCAAGGCGACTCAGGGAGCGGTCGGTACGCCATTCTTTCGCCAGCTCTACGGCGGCGCGAATGAGGTGACCCTGGTGTTTTTCCAGTTGGGCTTCGAAACGCTCGAACAGGGTGAAGGCGTCAGCGGTGGCGCCTGCGAAACCGGCGATGACCTGGCCGTGGTAAAGGCGCCGGACTTTCTTGGCGTTGCCTTTCATGACGGTATTGCCCAGGGAAACCTGGCCGTCACCGGCCATGACGACTTTGCCTTGGCGGCGCACTGAAACGATGGTGGTCAAGGGGAGAGTCTCCACGCTGCGGGGCGAAAATGCCCTGATGGAAACTCATATGGGGGTGGGGGCGGGTATTTCAACCGTTGAGTGGGTTGAGGGATGAATGGTGGTGCCGATCACTGCCTGATCGTTCCCACGCTCTGCGTGGTAACGCCGACCGCACGCTGAACGTCCTCGAGTGCTTTCCCTGCGGGGGTATGAGAACGATTAATCCATACACCGCAGATGTATCTGATGATGAATGATTCGTGGGAGCAAGCTCGCTCCCACAGGTGCGGTGTTTGATGCGCTATGGCGTTGCATCAGGACCAAGAGCAGCTACCACATTCTATGAAGTGCCCTAGCGGGCCTGGCGCTGTTGCAGTAGCAGGTTGCTGAAACCGCCACCTGCCAACTGCTTCTGCGCTGTGGTCAGCTGTTCGCGGTTGCTGAACGGGCCGACCAGCACGCGGTACCAGGTTTCATCCTTCACCGTGCCTGACTCCACGGTCGACGTTTGCCCCAGCAGAATGATCTGCGCGCGCACCTTCTCGGCGTCGGCCTGTTTGCGGAACGAGCCCGCTTGCAGGAAGAACGTCGTCACCGCCGCCGGCTTGGTCACCGGAGGCGCTGGCGGTGGCGTCAGACCGCTGAGCGCCGCCTGGGCGCGAGCGGTGTCGATCTTCGCGGCCACTTCAGGCGTAACCGGCGTGCTTGGCGCAACGACCGGTGGCGTCTTCTCCGGCACTGCTTCGTTCGGCACGATGACTTCCGACTCAGGCAACAGCGTGTAGAAGTCGTATTTCGGCTTCACAGGCGCGGTCGGGCTGGGCGGCGTCTTGTTTGCTTCGGCAATCTTCGCGGCCTTGGCTTCAGCCTTGACGCGCTTGATGTCGTCGCCGCTGCCGGGTTCGAGCTTCATCAGGAAAACAACGAACGCGCCGACGGTCAGGCCGATCGCCATCCACACCCAGCCCGGAATCGGCTTCTTGGCGGGTGCCTGATACCGGCTGGCGCCGCGCTTGGGAGCAGGTTTCTTTTTAACGGCCAACTTACATACGCTCCAGAGTGTCCAGACCCAGCAACTGCAGGCCTTGCTTGAGGGTGCGACCGGTCAGGGCGGCGAGGCGCAGACGGCTTTGCTGTTGTTCAGGGTTTTCCGCCGCCAGGATCGGGCAGTTCTCGTAGAAACTGGAGAACAGGCCGGCGAGGTCATACAGATACGCGCAGAGCACGTGAGGTGTGCCCTTGTCGGCAACGGTGTTCACGGTCTCGCCGAACTGCGCCAGGCGTGCGGCCAGGTCTTGCTCCTGGGCGGCGTCCAGGATGATTCGGCCCTCGCTCGCGTTGAAGGTTTCGCCCTTTTCTTCGAGCTTGCGGAATACGCCGGCCACACGGGTGTAGGCGTACAGCAGATAAGGCGCAGTGTTGCCTTCGAAGCTGAGCATCTGGTCGAAGTTGAAGCTGTAGTCGCTGGCGCGATGCTTGGACAGGTCCGCGTATTTCACCGCGCTGATGCCCACGGCCTTGGCGATCGAGCGCAACTCGTCTTCGGCGACGTCCGGGTTTTTCTCTTTGACCAGCGTGTAGGCGCGCTCTTCGGCTTCATCGAGCAGGTCGACCAGCTTGACCGTGCCGCCATCGCGGGTCTTGAACGGACGGCCATCGGCGCCGTTCATGGTGCCGAAGCCCATGTGCTCCATCTGCATGCCGTTGGTAACGAAGCCTGCGCGGCGCGCCACTTCGAAGACCTGCTGGAAGTGCAGCGCCTGACGCTGATCGACGAAATACAGCGCGCGATCGGCTTTCAGCACGTTGCTGCGGTAGCGAATGGCGGCGAGGTCGGTGGTGGCATAGAGATAACCGCCACCGGCCTTTTGTACGATCACCGGCAGCGGCGTACCTTCAGCGGTTTTGAATTCTTCAAGAAACACACACTGCGCGCCGTTGCTCTCGACCAGCAGTCCGGCCTTCTTCAGGTCGGCGACGACATTGGCGAGGTCGTCGTTGTAGGCGCTTTCGCCCATGACGTCCTTCGGCGTGAGTTTGACGTTCAGGCGCTCGTACACTTCTTGGCAGTGGGACAGGGAGATGTCTTTGAAGCGCGTCCACAGGCTCAGGCACTCGGCGTCGCCAGCTTGCAGCTTGACCACCAGCCCACGTGCGCGCTCGGCGAACTCTTCGGACTCGTCGAAACGGCCCTTGGCGGCGCGGTAGAAGTTTTCGAGGTCAGCCAGCTCATCGCTGGTCGCCGGGGTTTCCTGCAGATAGGCCAGCAGCATGCCGAACTGAGTGCCCCAATCGCCGACGTGGTTCTGACGGATCACGGTGTCGCCAAGAAACTCAAGGACGCTGGCCACGCCGTCGCCAATGATGGTCGAGCGCAAGTGGCCGACGTGCATCTCTTTGGCCAGATTCGGCGCAGACAGGTCGACCACAACGCGTTGAGCAGGGCCGTTCTTGCGCACGGACAGGGTCGCGTCGGCCAGAGCTTCGTCGAGTCGCGAAGCCAGGGCCTGGGTGTTCTGGAAGAAATTGAGGAAACCGGGGCCGGCGATGTCGACCTGGGTGATCTGCTCGTCGGCGGGCAACGCGGCGACGATTTTCTCGGCCAGGTCACGCGGCTTCATGCCCGCAGGCTTGGCCAGCATCATGGCGATATTGCTGGCGAAGTCGCCGTTTTTCTTGTCCTTGGCGTTCTCCACCTGAATCGCCGGCGTCAGCCCTTCCGGCAAGACGCCATCGGTGACGAGTTGGCTCAGAGCTTGTTGAATCAGCTGGCGAATGGTGTCTTTCATGGTGCTCTCTTTCGACCGCAAGCGCGGCCGCGCCTGGATGCGCGGGTGGAAAAACTGGGCATTATCCGTGGCCGGGGCCACCTTGCCAACCGCGCTGGATGCGCGGTCAACCGATGCGAATCAATAAAGGTCCACCGGATCCACGTCCAGCGACCATCTGACCTGGCGCCCGCTGGGCATGTTTTCCAGTGTCAGCAACCAGGTCGCGAGCAGCTTGTGCAGCGGCGCGCGGGCGTTGGCCTGGACCAGCAACTGAGCGCGATAGCGCCCGGCGCGTCGTTCCATCGGTGCCGGAACCGGGCCCAGCAGCTCAATGCCGCCCAGCGCCAGGTCCTTCAGCAAGCGCTCGGCTTCGGTGCAGGCTTCGTCGAGAAACCCCTCGGCCTGACCAGGCTTGTGCGCTTCGGCGCGCAGCAGCGCCAGGTGCGAAAACGGCGGCAGCCCGGCGGCGCGACGTTCGCTCAAGGCCTGCTCGGCAAACGCGAAATAGCCCTGTTCGGTCAGTTGAATCAATAAAGGATGGTCGGCCAGGTGAGTCTGGATGATCACCTTGCCCGGCTCTTCGGCGCGCCCGGCTCTGCCTGCGACCTGCACAATCAATTGCGCCATGCGCTCGCTGGCGCGGAAGTCGCCGGAGAACAGCCCGCCATCGGCATCGAGAATCGACACAAGAGTGACGCGCGGGAAGTGATGCCCCTTGGCGAGCATTTGCGTGCCCACCAGAATGCAGGGCTGGCCTTTCTGGATGGTCGCGAACAGCTGATTCATCGCGTCCTTGCGCGAGGTGCTGTCGCGATCAACCCGCAAGACCGGGTAGTCGGGGAAAAGAATCGCCAGCCGCTCCTCGGCACGCTCGGTCCCCGCACCCACCGGGCGCAGATCGACCTTGCCGCACGCCGGGCAATTGCGTGGCACCCGTTCGACATGGCCGCAATGGTGACAACGCAGCTCACCCGAGCGCTGGTGCACGGTCATGCGCGCGTCACAGCGAGGGCATTCCGACAGCCAGCCACAGTCGTGACACAGCAGCGTCGGGGCAAAGCCTCGCCGGTTGAGGAACACCAGCACTTGCTGGCCCGCCGCCAGGGTCTGACCGATGGCTTGCTGCATCGGGCCCGAGATGCCGCTGTCGAGCGGGCGGCTTTTGACATCCAGGCGCAGGAAGCGGGGTTGCTGGGCCCCGCCCGCGCGCTGATTCACACGCAGGAGCGCGTATCGACCGGTGTGGGCGTTGTGCAGACTTTCCAGCGAAGGCGTCGCCGAGCCGAGGACGATCGGAATGTCCTCCTGATGCGCCCTCACCAGCGCCAGATCCCGGGCGTGATAGCGCAGGCCTTCCTGCTGTTTATAAGAGCCGTCGTGCTCCTCGTCGATGATGATCAGCCCCGGATTCTTCATAGGGGTGAACAGCGCCGAGCGGGTGCCGATGATGATGTCGGCTTCGCCATCGCGCGCCGCCAGCCAGGCGTCCAGCCGGTCGCGATCATTGACTGCCGAATGCAGCAGCGCGATGCGCGCGTTGAAACGCTGCTCGAAGCGCGCCAGGGTCTGCGGACCCAGGTTGATTTCCGGAATCAGCACCAGCGCCTGCTTGCCCGCTTCTAGCGTTTCGCGGATGAGCTGCAGATACACCTCGGTCTTGCCGCTGCCGGTGACACCCGCCAGCAGTGAGGCATGAAAGCTGCCGAAACCCGAGCGGATGGCTTCATAGGCGGCCCGCTGCTCAGTGTTGAGCGGCAGTTCCGGCTGCGCCAGCCAGTGCTCGTGCCGCTCGACCGGCCCATGACCGCGCACCTCGACGGTCACCAGTCCCTTGGCGAGCAGCAGATTCAGGCTGTCCCGGTTGAGCATCAGCTTGCTCAGCAACTGGTGAGCCACGCCGTGGGGGTGCTGGGCCAGGGTGCGCAGCGCTTCCTTTTGTTTGGGCGCCCGGGCGATGCGCGGGTCATCGACGCTGGCATCCGGCGCCGCGTGCCAGAAACGCTCCTGCCGCGCTTCCGCCGGCTCGCCCTGACGCAGCAACACTGGCAACGCCCAACTGAGCGTGTCGCCCAGGCTGTGCTGGTAATACTGGGCCGTCCACAGGCACAACTTGAACAGTGCGGGCGGCAACGGCGGTTCGGCATCCAGCACAGCAATGGCCGGCTTGAGCTTGTCGGCCGGCACGTCGCTGTGATCGACGACTTCCACCAGCACGCCGATCATTTCCCGACGGCCAAATGGCACGCGCAGGCGCATCCCCGGCTGCAACGTACTGCGCGCCACACCTGCGGGGGCAAGGTAGTCGAATAGGCGACGCAGCGGCGAGGGCAGGGCGAGGCGCAAGATGGCGTCGGGCACGCGGGGGATATCCTGTTACGGAGTATGACGAAGGGCGCGATCTTAGCAGACGACCGGCGTGAACGTTCCCTTGCGTGATTGGCGTTGTCTGTTAATATGCGCGGCCTAATTCCGTGCGGTATTCAACAATAGTGTTGGGTGGCGGCACGATAGCCTGAGGAAATACCCATGAAAGCTGATATCCATCCAGTTTACGAAGCCATTGACGCAACCTGCAGCTGCGGCAATGTCATCAAAACCCGTTCCACACTGGCCAAGCCTCTGAGCCTGGACGTGTGCAACGAGTGCCACCCGTTCTACACCGGCAAGCAAAAAACTCTGGACGTCGGCGGTCGTGTCGACAAGTTCAAGTCGCGTTTCGGTGCATTCGGTCCTACCAAAGCTCCTGCTGCTGCAGAGTAAGGTTGGCCGTTCTGGAGTCGCCGATGCGTTTCTCCAGGCTGCTTAAGAAGGCGTCCCTCGCGGGCGCCTTTTTTATGTCCGCGATTTGGCTTTCGACGGCCCAGGCCTCGTGCCATGCGCCGCCTTCGCTGCCTGTGGCTAAGGTGCAGCGCGTCGTCGATGGCGACACGGTGCGCCTGACAGATGGTCGCAGCGTTCGCATGATTGGCCTGAATACGCCGGAAACCGGCAAAAAGGGTCAGTCAGCCCAGCCGTTGGCAGATGTGGCGAAGCGTCGTTTGCAGGCGTTGATCGATGCCAGTGATGGGCAGGTCAGGCTGCGCGTGGGTGAAGAGCCGACCGATCATTACGGCCGTACTCTCGCTAACGTCTATGGCCGTGATGGTGCCAACCTTGAGGCGCAACTGCTTGCCGAGGGCCTTGGCTATCTCGTCGCGGTTTCCCCGAACGTGGCGCTGGTCAGCTGCCAGCAGGCCGCAGAGCATTCAGCTCGCCAGGCCGGCCTGGGTCTGTGGCGCAATTCGCCGGTTCAACCGGCCGAGCAGATCAGCACCGGCGGGTTCGCGCTGGTCAGCGG
This sequence comes from Pseudomonas sp. HP_12, assembly GCF_055283955.1. Lineage (NCBI taxonomy): Bacteria > Pseudomonadati > Pseudomonadota > Gammaproteobacteria > Pseudomonadales > Pseudomonadaceae > Pseudomonas > Pseudomonas sp. HP_12. The sequence continues at coordinate 231,037 of NZ_JBTOQG010000045.1, read as the reverse complement.
GCGCGTGACCAGCGTGCAGCGCAATGGCGGCGGCCTGTGGATCGAATTGGGCGATTCATTGGTGCTGCGCATTGCGCCCAAGCTGCTCGGCCAGTTCGACACTGCCGCGCTGCAGCGCTTGAAGGGGCAGCGAATCGAAGCCCGTGGCTGGGTGGTCGATCGTTCGCGTCGGGGCGGTCTGAAATCAGGTCAACCGCGCTGGATGATGTCGATCACTCACTCTGCAATGTTGGATACAGTTAATAAATAAATTGTAGACATTTTTTCTGAGGATTGTTGCCGCTCCAGGCCTTATGTTCTGCGGCTCTACGCTGAAAGTCGTAGATGCGGCCTCTTGACACAGGTGACCCGCCAGTCTTGTTAGGACTTTATGACTTGCGTATGCTCGGCGGTCCGTCTGTCCAACAGCAAAAAAGCGGAATGCCCCCATGTCAGATTTGAAAACTGCCGCTCTCGAATATCACGCTCATCCCCGTCCGGGGAAACTCAGCGTCGAGCTCACCAAAGCCACTGCTACCGCTCGCGATCTGTCGCTGGCCTACAGCCCGGGTGTGGCTGAGCCGGTCCGCGAAATCGGTCGCGATCCGGAACTTGCCTACAAGTACACCGGCAAGGGCAACCTGGTAGCGGTCATCTCTGATGGCACCGCGATTCTGGGTCTGGGTAACCTCGGGCCTCTCGCGTCCAAGCCGGTCATGGAAGGCAAAGGCGTGCTGTTCAAGCGCTTTGCCGGTATCGATGTGTTCGATATCGAAGTCGATTCTGAAAGCCCGCAGGCCTTCATCGACACCGTGCGACGCATCTCCATCACCTTCGGCGGCATCAACCTGGAAGACATCAAGGCGCCTGAGTGCTTCGAGATCGAAAAGGCGCTGATCGAGCAGTGCGACATCCCTGTTTTCCACGATGACCAGCACGGCACCGCGATCGTTACCGCAGCCGGCATGATCAACGCGCTGGAAATTGCTGGCAAAACCCTGGAAGCGGCGAAGATCGTCTGCCTGGGTGCTGGCGCTGCGGCCATCTCCTGCATGAAGTTGCTGGTGAGTATGGGCGCGAAGATCGAAAACATCTTCATGATCGACCGCAACGGCGTGGTTCACGACGGGCGTACCGATCTGAACCAGTACAAGGCGCAGTTCGCTCACTCCACCGAAAAGCGCACGCTGGCCGATGCACTGGAAGGCGCCGACGTGTTCGTCGGTCTGTCCGGTCCGAACCTGCTGAGCGCTGAAGGCCTGAAGTCGATGGCGGCCAACCCGATCGTGTTCGCCTGCTCGAACCCGGATCCGGAGATCTCGCCAGAACTGGCTCACGCCACCCGCAGCGACGTGATCATGGCCACCGGCCGTTCGGATTACCCGAACCAGGTCAACAACGTGCTGGGCTTCCCGTTCATCTTCCGTGGCGCACTCGACGTTCGCGCCAAGCGCATCAACGAAGAGATGAAAATCGCAGCGGCCAACGCTTTGCGCGAATTGGCCAAGCTGCCAGTGCCCCAGGAAGTCTGCGACGCCTACGGCGGCATCGCCTTGGAATTCGGTCGTGAGTACATCATCCCGAAACCACTGGACGTGCGCCTGCTGACTATCGTTTCCGATGCCGTGGCTAAGGCCGCCATCGAGAGCGGTGTCGCAACCCTGCCGTATCCAAAGCACTACCCGCTGAAAAGCGTGGATGACGTGTTTAACGGCTGATAGCAACGCCCATAAAAAACCCAGCCAAGTGCTGGGTTTTTTATGGGCGCTCGTTTTGCTGTCCGGCTGGACACAACACCTTTGTTCAGGATACGCAATCCTTGTGGGAGTGAGCTTGCTCACGAAGACGGTGCTTCAACCGCTGAAGATGCAGCGGATGTTCCGACCTTTTCGCGAGCAAGCTCGCTCCCACATGGACGGTGTTGATGCCTGAGGATCACCCGCCTACTGATCTACGCCTCACTAGAACAAATCGATCGGCGCCGACTCGTCCGCCGGCAGCGGGCTGCCTGGAGGCGGGCTGCCGCCGAGTTCGTTCACGCTAGGCGGTGTGTCCTCGCTCTTGAACAGTTCGAAGAACGCGCCCGGCGTGCTCGGTGTGGCAGAGCGGCCGCTGACGGGATCGATACGCAGGCTGAGGATGCCGTCCGGTTCGGCTTGAACATGGGGCGGTTTGTCCTTCAGCGCGGCGCTCATGTACTTCATCCAGATCGGCAGCGCGACCGTGCCGCCGAACTCATGGCGACCCAGGCTTTCCGGCTGATCGAAACCGGTCCAGACCGTCGTCACGTAATCCGCGTTATAGCCCGTGAACCACGCGTCTTTCGAATCGTTGGTGGTCCCGGTTTTACCGGCGATGTCCGGACGGTTCATCGCCAGGGCACGGCGGCCAGTACCGCGTTTGATCACGTCTTGCAGCATGCTGTTGAGGATGTAGACCGTGCGACCGTCAACGATCCGTTCAGCGACCACGGGGGCGGGCGCTGGGCCCGAGGCATCCAGCGCGTTCGGCACGACGTTGGCGGTCAACGGCGGGGTCTCTGGCGCTGCATAGGTTGATGCGCTGCTGATGGCCGCCTCGCTGACCGCTTTCGGGTTCGGGTCGTTGGCAGGCACTGTCGGCGGGTTGGCTACGAACAGGGTTTTGCCTTCACGGTCCTCGATCTTCTGGATGAGGTACGGGCTGATCTTGTAACCGCCGTTGGCAAACGCACTCCAGCCGCCGACGATTTCCATCGGCGTCAGGGTTGCAGTGCCCAGTGCGAGGGACAGGTTGGGCGGCAAGTCCTGTTTGTTGAAGCCAAAGCGGGTGATGTAGTTGATCGCGGTGTTCACGCCCAGGCTTTGCAGCAGGCGGATCGACACCAGGTTACGTGACTTGTACAGCGCCTCGCGCAGCCGAATCGGACCGAGGAAGGTGCCCGTATCGTTCTTTGGCCGCCAGACTTTGTCGATGGCCTCGTCGACGAACACGATCGGCGCGTCGTTGACCAGGCTGGCGGCGGTGTAGCCGTTGTCCAGCGCCGCCGAATACAGGAACGGCTTGAAGCTGGAGCCCGGCTGACGCTTGGCCTGCATCGCGCGGTTGTAGTTGCTTTGCTCGAACGCGAAGCCGCCGACCAGCGCACGAATCGCGCCGTTCTGCGGATCCAGCGAAACCAGCGCGCTCTGCGCCACCGGAAGCTGGCTGAACTTGAGCGAGTTGTCCGCCTGACGCTGCAGGCGCACCAGATCGCCGACATGGGCGACATCGCCGGGCTGCTTGGGATTGGCGCCGACGCTATTGGTGTTCAGGAACGCCTTGGCCCACTTCATGCTGTCCCAGGCGACGGTTTCTTCGTTCTCGCCGTTGCGGGTCAGGACGCGGATGCCGGTCTTGTCGACCTGAGTGACGATGGCCGGCTCCAGGCCGCTGATCGGACGCTGTTTGCTCAGTTCCTGCACCCAGCCCTCGCGGGTCAGGCCTGGGAATCGGCTCTCAGGCCCGCGATAGCCATGGCGCTGGTCGTATTCGATCAGGCCGTCCTGCACCGCCTTGTTGGCGTCTTCCTGCAGGCCGCTCGGGACAGTAGTGGTGACGCGGAAGCCTTCTGTGTAGGCTGCGCTGCCATAACGACCCACCATTTCGGCGCGCGCCATTTCAGCGATATACGGCGCGTTCACTTCAGGGCTTTGAACGTGATAGCTGGCGTTGATCGGCTCGGCAAGGGCGGTCTGGTAGGTGTTCTGGTCGATTTTCCCCAGCTTGAACATGCGGCCAAGAATCCAGTCGCGGCGCTCTTTGGCGCGCACCGGATTGGCCAGTGGGTTGAATCGTGACGGCGCCTTGGGCAGGCCGGCAATCATTGCCATCTGCGCAACGCTCAGGTCGCGGATGGATTTGCCGTAGTAAACCTGCGCTGCGGCCTCGATGCCGTAAGCGCGGTTACCCAGATAGATCTTGTTGACGTACAGCTCGAGAATCTCGTCCTTGGTAAGTTGGCGCTCGATTTGCAAGGCCAAGAGAATCTCGGTGGTTTTGCGCGAAAAACTGCGCTCGCTGGTCAGGAAATAGTTTTTCGCGACCTGCATGGTGATGGTCGAGCCGCCGGACTGAATGTGACCGCTCTTGACCAGTTGGCTGGCCGCGCGCATCAGGCTGCTCGGGTCCACGCCATAGTGGTTCTCGAAGTTGTCGTCTTCGGCTGACAGCAGGGCGTGGATGAAATTGGGCGGAATGTCGGCGAAACGGATGGGAGAGCGGCGCATTTCGCCAAACTCTGCAATCAGCTTGCCGTCGCTGCTGAAGACGCGCAGCGGGATCTGCAGCTGGATATTGCGCAGCGCATCGACCGATGGGAGGTTCGGGGCCAGGTAGAGAAAGGCGCCGCTCAGGCCGAGGAGCAGCCCGCAGACGACCGCGACGATGGACCACCAGACAAACTTCAGCAGGCGTATCAAGGCTTTTGGATTTCCAGAAAAAAGAATGAGTTAGACGCAGGCATTTACAAATGAACACGCCTTGAAGCTTTGGTACACGAAAAAAACGCTGGGCATTATAAGCATTTTTCGTCGTCGAGCGTTATTTGCGCTACTGTCAAGTCAGCCGACAGTGGCACTGGACTAGAAATCATCCGTAAGTGACGGAAACGCATAGGGAATCGGTTGTGTTCGAACTCTTCAGTAAGAAGGCCAACACCCTTCTGGGGATCGATATTAGCTCCACCTCGGTCAAGCTCCTGGAGCTAAGTCGTTCCGGCAACCGTTACAAGGTCGAGTCTTATGCGGTCGAGCCACTGCCAGCCAACGCAGTGGTCGAAAAGAACATCGCGGAGCTCGAAGGCGTCGGCAGTGCTTTGACGCGTTTGCTGGTAAAAGCCAAGAGTAACGTCAAAATCGCGGCGGTTGCTGTCGCGGGTTCGGCTGTTATTACCAAGACCATCGAGATGGATGCGGGGCTTTCCGACGACGAGATGGAAAACCAGCTGAAGATCGAGGCCGATCAGTACATTCCCTATCCGCTGGAAGAAGTCGCCATCGATTTCGAAGTCCAGGGCTATTCAGCCCGTAATCCAGAACGCGTCGAAGTGTTGCTCGCCGCCTGCCGCAAGGAAAACGTCGAGGTGCGCGAAGCTGCTCTGGCACTGGCCGGGCTGACCGCCCGCGTGGTCGACGTCGAAGCCTACGCGCTGGAGCGCTCGTTCGGTCTGTTGTCTGCGCAGTTGGGCCAGGACCACGAACAGCTGACGGTCGCCGTCATCGACATCGGCGCGACGATGACCACCCTCAGCGTGCTGCACAACGGCCGCATCATTTATACCCGCGAACAATTATTTGGCGGTCGCCAGTTAACCGAAGAAATCCAGCGCCGCTATGGTTTGTCCGTCAGCGAGGCCGGGCTTGCGAAAAAGCAGGGCGGGCTCCCCGACGACTACGTCATGGAAGTCCTGCAGCCGTTCAAAGACGCCGTGGTGCAGCAGGTGTCCCGTTCGCTGCAGTTTTTCTTTGCGGCCGGCCAGTACAACCGCGTCGACTACATCATGCTGGCCGGCGGGACCGCCTCTATTTCCGGTCTTGATCGGCTGATTCAGGAGCGCCTCGGCACGCCAACGCTGGTGGCTAACCCCTTTGCTGACATGGCACTGAGCGTCAAGGTCAACGCCGGCGCGCTCGCCAGCGATGCTCCCGCACTGATGATCGCTTGCGGTCTGGCCCTGAGGAGCTTTGACTAATGGCACGGATCAACTTACTTCCCTGGCGCGAACAGCAACGCGAGGAGCGCAAGAAGCGCTTCATCCTGGCGCTGGCGGGTGTGCTGGTGCTGGGCATCGGCGCCATTCTTTTGGCTGATCAATATTTGAGCAGTGCCATTGCCCACCAAAACGCCCGCAATCAATTCATCAGAACCGAAATCGTCCAGCTCGACGCGCGCATCAAAGAGATCAGCGAGCTCAAGGCACGTCGCAAGCAACTGCTGGAGCGGATGAAGATCATTCAGGACCTGCAAGGCAACCGGCCGATCATCGGGCGCATCTTCGATCAGATGGCCCGTACCCTTCCCGATGGTGTCTATTTCAACGACGTGAAGATGACCGGGCAGATGATCAGCATCTCCGGGGCTGCCGAATCCAATAACCGGGTTTCGGATCTGCTGCGTAATCTGGATGCGTCTGACTGGCTTGAGTCGCCGAGTCTGACCGAGGTCAAGGCAAACACTGCGGCGGGCGGCGTGGATCAGACCAACACTTTCCAGTTGACGGTGCGCCAGACGCAGCCAGCGGTTGAGGGGGTCAGGCCATGAACATGAATGATTGGCTCGACAGCCTGAAAAAGATCGACATCAACGACCTGGACATCAATAACCTGGGTTCCTGGCCCGCCGCGGTGAAGACCATTGCCGGCGCGTTGTTGCTGGCGCTGGTGTTGGCCGGTGGGTATTTCTTCTATATCCAGGACATGCAGACTCAGCTCGATCAGGCCCGTGGCGAAGAGACCGCACTGAAAGAGCAGTTCGCGACCAAGGCGTATCAGGCTGCCAACCTCGCGGCTTACAAGAGCCAGATGGTGGAGATGGAAAACACCTTCGGCGCCTTGCTGCGGCAGTTGCCAAGCGACACTGAAGTCCCCGGCTTGCTGGAGGACATCACCCGCACCGGTCTGGGCAGCGGCCTGGAGTTCGAGGAGATCAAGCTGCTCCCCGAAGAGGCCCAGCAGTTTTATATCGAATTGCCGATCCAGATTACCGTGACGGGCAGTTATCACGACCTCGCGACCTTCGCCAGCGGCGTCGCCAGCCTGCCGCGAATCGTGACCCTGCATGACTTCGAGATCAAACCGCTGGACGCCAAGTCCCCCGGGAAGCTGCGCATGAGCATCCTTGCCAAGACCTACCGCTATAACGACAAAGGTCTTCAGAACGTCGACACGAAAGGGCCAGCGAAATGAGGGCGATGCGTTGGTTGTGCGTCGGCGTCACGCTGATGGGGCTCGCGGGTTGCGACAGCTCGAACGAATTTGACGATCTCAAGCAGTTCATGGCCGAGGTTCGCGCGCGGCCGGTGGGCACCATCGAGCCGATGCCCAAATTTCGGCCGTACGAAGCCTTTACCTATGCGGCGGCCAGTTTGCGCAGTCCGTTTCAGCCGCCGATCAAGATTGATCTGGTCAACCGTCCAAAGGGCTCGCACCTGGTGCAGCCTGATCCGACGCGGGTGAAACAGTTCCTCGAAGGCTTCAACATCGACTCCTTCGAAATGGTCGGCACGTTGAGCAATGAAACCGGCACGTTCGCGCTGCTTCGCGGGGCGGGTGGCGTGCATCGGGTGAAAGTGGGCGACTACCTGGGACGTAACGATGGCCGGATCACGGCGATCACCGACTCGGCGGTGCAAGTGATGGAAATCGTTCCGGATGGAGAGGGGGCGTGGCTGGAGCGCCCGCTCAGTATTTCCCTCAAGGAGCGCTCATGAAGACGGCAAGCAAGCGAAGCACCTTCGGATCGGCACAGTGGTGGAATGTGAACATGAACAGGATTCTCTCGATTATCGGCCTGTCGCTAGGGATGGCGATGCTTTCACCGGTTGTCCAGGCGGCTAACCTCAAGACGCTGGATGTGGCTGCATTGCCGGGGGATCGAGTCGAATTGAAACTGTCCTTCGACGGTCCGGTGGCGGCGCCGCGCGGCTACACCACCGAACAACCGGCGCGCATTGCGCTGGACCTGCCGGGGGTCACCAGCCAACTGGCGATCAAGAGCCGTGACCTGGGTTCAGGCAACGCCCACAGCGTTGTGGTCGTCGAAGCCAAGGACCGCACGCGGGTGATCATCAACCTCACCACGCTTGCGCCCTACAGCTCGCGTGTCGATGGCAACAACCTGTTCGTGGTCGTGGGCCAGGGCGCCGCTGCGGCCCAGGGTTCGCAGCCGAGCACCGCCATGGGCGCGGCGCGAGTGAGTGTGCCGAGTGGGCCTGCCGCTCAATCGAAACCTGTTGCCCGCTCGTATGCGCCAGGCCCGCGTTCGGTGAAAAACGTCGACTTCCAGCGCGGCGAGTTGGGTGAGGGCAACGTCATCATCGAGCTGAGCGACACCGGCATTGCCCCGGACATTCAGGAGCAGGGTGGGAAGATCCGCGTCGACTTCGCCAAAACGCAATTGCCCGAACCCCTGCGCGTGCGTCTGGACGTAAAGGATTTCGCGACCCCGGTGCAGTTCGTCAATTCCAGCGCCACGGGTGACAAGGCCAGTATCTCCATCGAACCGTCCGGTGCGTTCGATTACTCCGCCTACCAGACCGACAACAAGCTGACCATCAGCGTGCGTCCCCTGACCAACGAAGATCAGGAGCGGCGCAACTCGGAAAAACTGGTCTACACCGGCGAGAAGCTGTCGCTGAATTTCCAGGACATCGACGTGCGTTCGGTGCTGCAACTGATCGCTGACTTCACCAACCTCAATCTGGTGGCGAGCGACACCGTTCAGGGCGGCATCACCTTGCGCCTGCAGAACGTGCCGTGGGATCAGGCGCTGGATCTGGTGCTCAAGACCAAAGGCCTGGACAAGCGCAAGATCGGTAACGTCTTGCTGGTCGGTCCGGCTGACGAGATCGCCGCACGTGAGCGCCAGGAGCTGGAATCCCTCAAGCAGATTTCCGAGCTGGCCCCGCTGCGCCGCGAGTTGCTGCAGGTGAACTACGCCAAGGCCGCCGACATTGCCAAGCTGTTTCAGTCGGTGACCAGCGCTGAATCGAAGACCGACGAGCGTGGTTCGATCACCGTCGATGAGCGCACCAACAACATCATTGCCTACCAGACCCAGGATCGTCTGGACGAGCTGCGCCGCATCGTGTCGCAACTGGACATCCCGGTGCGTCAGGTGATGATCGAAGCGCGCATCGTTGAAGCCAACGTCGATTACGACAAGGCCTTGGGCGTGCGCTGGGGTGGTTCGAGCAACAAAGGCAATTTCACCACCGGCGGTAATGGCACGGTCTCGGGCGCATCAGCGACCAATGGTCCTTACGTGGACATGGGTGTGACCGACGCCACCTCGTCGATCGGCCTGGGCTTCCTGACCAACAACACGATTCTCGACCTTGAGCTGACGGCCATGGAGAAAAGCGGCAACGGCGAGGTGGTCTCGCAGCCGAAGGTCGTCACGTCGGACAAGGAAACGGCGAAAATCCTGAAAGGTACGGAAGTGCCTTATCAGGAAGCCAGTTCCAGCGGCGCGACGTCGGTGTCGTTCAAAGAGGCGTCGCTGTCGCTGGAAGTGACCCCGCAGATCACCCCTGACAACCGCATCATCATGGAGGTCAAGGTTACGAAAGATGAGCCGGACTACGTGAACACGGTGCTGGGTGTGCCGCCGATCAAGAAAAACGAAGTGAACGCCAAGGTGCTGGTGGCCGACGGCGAGACCATAGTAATTGGTGGCGTGTTCTCGAATACGCAGAGTAAAGTCGTCGACAAGGTGCCATTTTTAGGCGATGTGCCGTATGTTGGCCGCCTTTTCCGGCGCGATGTGGTTTCGGAGTCAAAATCCGAGCTGTTGGTGTTTCTCACTCCGCGTATCATGAATAACCAGGCGATTGCTGTGAGTCGTTGATTCTGTGCGAAATTTAATTCTTGTGGGGCCGATGGGGGCTGGCAAAAGCACCATCGGTCGCTTGCTGGCCAAAGAGCTTCGACTGCCGTTCAAGGATTCCGACAAGGAAATCGAGCTGCGAACGGGTGCCAATATTCCCTGGATCTTCGACAAGGAAGGTGAAGCGGGCTTTCGCGATCGTGAGCAAGCGATGATCGCCGAACTCTGCGCGCTGGACGGTGTGGTCGTGGCCACCGGCGGTGGCGCGGTCATGCGCGAAGAAAACCGTCGCGCCCTGCACGCCGGCGGTCGGGTGGTGTATTTGCACGCGTCGGTTGAGCAGCAGGTGGGCCGTACCTCACGAGATCGTAATCGCCCCTTGCTGCGTACGGCTGACCCGGCGCGCGTGCTGCGTGAGCTTCTGGAGATTCGCGATCCGCTGTACCGCGAGATCGCCGATGTCATCATCGAAACCGATGAGCGGCCCCCGCGAATGGTGGTTATCGACATCCTCGCCCTGCTGGCCGAGCTTCCTCCCCGTTAAAGCGCAGACGGAAATGCGCTATCCTCGGCGACCATAAAAAGTGGGGTCGCTACATGGCCTTGCGCCATAGCCGGTGTCGGCGTTTTTCAAGACCCGCACAGGCAACCAATTGTTAACAGCGTGGGGACACATGCAGACACTCAAGGTCGAGCTTGGCGAACGCAGCTACCCGATCCATATCGGCGAAGGCTTGCTGGATCAGCCCGAGTTGCTCAAGCCGTACATAGCCGGAAAACAAGTGGCGATCGTTTCCAACGCCACCGTCGCGCCGTTGTACATGGACCGCCTCACCCGATCCCTCGCCGGTTACAGCGTCTTGCCGATCGTGCTTCCCGACGGTGAAGCCTTCAAGAACTGGGAAACTCTGCAAACCATCTTCGACGCGCTGCTCGCTGCACGCCATGATCGCCGCACCACTGTGATTGCGTTGGGCGGCGGCGTCATCGGTGACATGGCCGGCTTTGCCGCTGCCTGTTACCAGCGCGGCGTCGAATTCATTCAAGTGCCGACCACGTTGCTGTCCCAGGTCGATTCCTCGGTCGGTGGCAAAACCGGCATCAATCACCCGCTGGGCAAAAACATGGTGGGCGCCTTCTACCAGCCCAACGCGGTGCTGATCGACACCTTGTCGCTGAACACCCTGCCTGAGCGCGAGCTGTCCGCCGGTCTTGCCGAGGTCATCAAATACGGTTTGATCTGTGACGAACCGTTCCTGACGTGGCTCGAAGAGAATGTGGACAAGCTGCGCGGGCTGGATCAGGCCGCGCTGACCACGGCGATCGAGCGTTCCTGCGCCGCCAAGGCTGCGGTCGTCGGTGCCGATGAGCGAGAGTCCGGCGTGCGTGCCACGCTGAACCTCGGTCATACCTTTGGCCACGCCATCGAAACCCACATGGGCTACGGCGTATGGCTGCACGGCGAGGCGGTGGCAGCGGGCACGGTGATGGCGCTGGAAATGTCGGCGCGTCTGGGCTGGATCAGCGAGCAGGAACGTGACCGCGGCATCCGTATTTTCCAGCGCGCCGGCTTGCCGGTGGTTCCGCCGGAAGACATGACGCCCGAGCACTTCCTCGAGCACATGGCGGTGGACAAAAAGGTCATTGACGGTCGTCTGCGCCTGGTGCTGTTGCGTCGCATCGGTGAAGCAGTGGTAACGGACGAATATCCACAAGAAGTACTACAGGCCACACTGGTCGCGGACTACCGCGCCTTGGTGGATCAGCTTAGAGGTTAATGAGAAATCCATGACTAGTTTGCACGCCGATGAGGCCTTCCTCGGTCATTACCAGTTGAGTCATGACCCCTTTGCAACGCGGGTTCCCGGCTTCAAATTTTTCCCGGCACAGCGCAAGCCCGTGCTCGGTCAGCTGCATCACCTCGCGCGCTACAGCCAGCTGCTGCTGGTCGTCACCGGGCCTCAGGGAAGCGGCAAGACGCTGCTGCGTCAGGCACTGGTGGCGAGCACCAACAAGCAGTCGGTGCAGAGCGTTGTGGTGTCGGCGCGTGGCGCCGGTGATGCGACGGGCGTGTTGCGTCAGGTCGCTCAGGCGCTGAACGTCGCCCAAGCGGAAATGCGCCCGATCCTGGCGCAGGTCGTGCAGTTGGCGTTGACCGGTCAGGAAGTCTACATCCTGGTCGACGATGCCGAACAACTGGGCGAATCCGCACTCGAAGCGTTGTTGGGATTGGCAGCAGGCACCCCGGAAGGGCGTCCGCATGTCTTCCTGTTCGGCGAGGCTTCGATCATTGATCGCTTGGATCAGCTGTGCGCCGAGAGCGGTACCGAGGAAGAACGCTTCCACGTTATCGAGCTCGCGCCGTATACCGAAGAAGAAACCCGTGAGTATCTGGCTCAGCGCCTCGAGGGCGCAGGGCAGGGCGTTGAGTTGTTCAGCGCCGCGCAGATCACTGATATCCACGAGCAGTCCGGTGGATGGCCAGGCGCGATCAATCAGGTCGCGCGCGATTCGATGATCGAAGCCATGATTGCCAGCCGCTCTGCGGTCAAGCGTCCAAGTATGGGGTTCAAAATGCCTAAGAAACACGTGTTGGCTTTGGGTGGGGTTGTTGTCGCAGCCGTTCTCGCGGCGTGGCTGATTCCAGGCCGCAGCAACGCACCTGCCACTGCGCCAGCCAACTCTCAGGCTCAACTGCCTCTGGGTCAGGGCCAGGCGCCGGCGCAACAATCGAACAACGGTGGCCCGGCCATCGAATTCGCCGGTAATTCGCAGCCGATGCCGTTGCCGATGAACGGCTCGCAACCGGCGACCCGCGCGCCACTGGCTGAAGCTGCGGGCTCGGGCGAAGGTGATGGCGAAGATGGCGGCCCGGCAGCCAACCAATCGCTGCAGCCACCGACGGTGACCACCACTGCGCCACCGGCGGGCGCGACGGCAAGTCCTGCCCCGACCATGGCGCAGCAGCCTGTTCCTGCACCGCGTCCGGCCCCGGCCGCCAAGCCAACGCCTGCTCCGGCGGCTGCTGCGAAACCTGCGCCAGCGCCGACGCAAGTGGCCACCGCCAAACCTGCCCCGGCCCCGGCGGCCAAGCCAGCAGCGGCGGCCGCAGCGTCCGGCGCTGCGGGCAGCGGCTGGTACGCAGGTCAGGCACCGACCCATTACGTGGTGCAGATCCTCGGCACCAGCTCCGAAGCCACCGCTCAGAGCTACGTGAAAGAGCAGGGCGCCGAGTACCGTTACTTCAAGAAAACCCTGCAGGGCAAGCCCCTGTTCGTGGTGACTTACGGCAGCTTTGCTGACCGCAATGCGGCACTGACCGCTATCAAGGCCTTGCCAGAGAAGGTTCAGGCTGGTAAACCTTGGCCTCGTACTGTCGGCAGTATCCAACAGGAACTCGCCGCCGCCCGCTGATGACGCAGGGACCTTATCCAGGTCCCTCGCTTGGCCCTCCCGATATCACGCATGAGCGTGCTGCCAACGAGCAGCGCGCCTTGCGGTGTCTGCGTCTCAGACACGCATTGATCTTCGGGCTCTCATTGGTCAGACTCGCAAAAAAGCTCGGGCTAGCACGAGAATCGATATAAAACCTTTCATGAATGCGACATAAATTTGCGACACTTCGTCGTCAAATTTGTGAGGACTTGTGTCGCTGTGTACAATGACCTCCCTTTTGCTCCCGCAAAGCCGGCATACGTTCGGCGTGGATGGTAAATGGTTGAATTGAAAAGAAATTTGCCTCGTTAAGGGGCAGCCTGGTGAGAATGTGTCTATGAAAGCAGGTCTGTACCATCCAGAAGAATTCAAGGATAACTGTGGTTTCGGCCTGATCGCCCACATGCAAGGCGAGCCCAGTCATCACCTGTTGCAGACGGCTATCGGAGCCCTGACCTGCATGACCCACCGGGGTGGGATCAACGCCGACGGCAAGACCGGTGACGGTTGCGGGCTGTTGATGCAAAAACCTGACACCTTCCTGCGTGCGGTGGCCACCGAGCACTTCGGCGTCGAGCTTCCGCGCCAGTATTGCGCAGGCATGGTCTTCCTCAATCAGGACGACACCAAGGCTGAAGCCGCCCGCGAAAACATGAACCGTGAAATCCTCGCGGCCGGCCTGACCCTCATCGGCTGGCGCCAGGTGCCGATCGACACCAGCGTTCTGGGCCGCCTGGCCCTTGAGCGTCTGCCGAAGATCGAGCAGGTGTTCATCGGCGGTGAAGGCCTGAGCGATCAGGAATTCGCGATCAAGCTGTTCTGCGCACGTCGTCGCTCCTCGGTGGCCAACGCCGCTGACACCGACCACTACATCTGCAGCTTTTCCCACAAGACCATCATCTACAAAGGCCTGATGATGCCGCGTGACCTCACGGCATTCTTCCCGGACCTCAACGACGAGCGTCTGCAAACCGCGATCTGCGTGTTCCACCAGCGTTTCTCGACCAACACCCTGCCGAAATGGCCACTGGCTCAGCCATTCCGCTTCCTCGCCCACAACGGCGAGATCAACACCATCACCGGTAACCGCAACTGGGCCCAGGCCCGTCGCACCAAGTTCACCAACGACCTGATGGACCTCGACGAGCTCGGGCCGCTGGTCAACCGCGTGGGCTCCGACTCTTCGAGCATGGACAACATGCTCGAGCTGATGGTGACCGGCGGCATCGACCTGTTCCGTGGCGTGCGCATGCTCGTGCCGCCGGCGTGGCAGAACGTCGAGACCATGGACCCGGATCTGCGCGCGTTCTACGAATTCAACTCCATGCACATGGAGCCGTGGGACGGCCCGGCCGGCATCGTCATGACCGAAGGTCGTCACGCTGTCTGCCTGCTTGACCGCAACGGCCTGCGTCCTGCGCGCTGGGTCACCACCAAGAACGGCTACATCACCCTCGCCTCGGAAATCGGCGTGTGGAACTACAAGCCGGAAGACGTGATTGCCAAGGGCCGTGTCGGTCCGGGTCAGATCTTCGCCGTGGACACCGAAACCGGCCAGATCCTCGACACCGACGCCATCGACAGCCGTTTGAAGTCGCGCCATCCGTACAAGCAGTGGCTGCGCAAGAACGCCCTGCGCATTCAGGCGACCCTGGAAGACCACGACCACGGTTCGGCCTTCTACAACCCGGATCAGCTCAAGCAGTACATGAAGATGTTCCAGGTCACGTTCGAAGAGCGTGATCAGATCCTGCGCCCGCTGGGTGAGCAGGGCCAGGAAGCGGTCGGCTCCATGGGCGATGACACGCCGATGGCGGTGTTGTCCCGTCGTGTCCGCACGCCGTACGACTATTTCCGTCAGCAGTTCGCGCAGGTCACCAACCCGCCGATCGATCCGCTGCGTGAAGCTATCGTCATGTCGCTGGAAGTCTGCCTCGGTGCCGAGCGCAACATTTTCCAGGAGTCGCCGGAGCACGCTTCTCGCGTGATTCTCAGCTCCCCGGTCATTTCCCCGGCCAAGTGGCGTTCGCTGATGACCCTGGATCGTCCGGGCTTTGATCGTCAGATCATCGACCTGAACTATGACGAAGCCACGGGCCTGGAAGCGGCCGTGCGCAATATCGCCGATCAGGCTGAAGAAGCCGTGCGTTCAGGCAAGACCCAGATTGTCCTGAGCGACCGCCATATCGCACCCGGCAAACTGCCGATTCACGCATCGCTGGCCACCGGTGCGGTGCACCACCGCCTGACCGAAAAAGGCCTGCGCTGCGACAGCAACATTCTTGTCGAGACAGCAACGGCTCGCGACCCGCACCATTTCGCGGTGCTGATCGGCTTCGGCGCGTCGGCGGTCTATCCGTTCCTGGCGTACGAAGTGCTGGGCGACCTGATCCGTACCGGCGAAGTGCTGGGCGATCTGTACGAAGTCTTTAAGAACTACCGCAAGGGCATCACCAAAGGCCTGCTCAAGATTCTGTCGAAGATGGGCATTTCGACCGTCGCTTCGTACCGCGGCGCGCAGCTTTTCGAAGCCATCGGCCTGTCGGAAGAAGTCTGCGATTTGAGCTTCCGTGGCGTGCCGAGCCGCATCAAGGGCGCGCGTTTCGTTGACATCGAAGCCGAGCAGAAAGCCCTCGCTTTTGAAGCCTGGAGCGCGCGCAAGCCGATCCAGCAGGGCGGGTTGCTGAAGTTTGTCTACGGCGGCGAATACCACGCGTACAACCCTGATGTGGTGGCGACGCTGCAAGCCGCCGTTCAGCAGGGTGATTACAGCAAATTCAAGGAATACACAGCGCTGGTGGACAACCGTCCGGTGTCGATGATCCGTGACCTGCTCAAGGTCAAAGAGCTCGACACGCCGTTGGGCATCGATGAAATCGAGCCGCTGGAAGGTATTCTCAAGCGCTTCGACTCGGCGGGCATCTCGCTGGGTGCGTTGTCGCCGGAAGCCCATGAAGCGCTGGCCGAGGCGATGAACCGCCTGGGCGCGCGCTCCAACTCCGGTGAGGGCGGCGAAGATCCGGCGCGCTACGGCACCATCCGCAGCTCCAAGATCAAGCAGATCGCGACCGGCCGTTTTGGCGTGACGCCTGAGTATCTGGTCAACGCCGACGTGCTGCAGATCAAAGTCGCCCAGGGCGCCAAGCCGGGTGAAGGCGGGCAACTGCCAGGCGGCAAGGTCAACGGCCTGATCGCCAAACTGCGTTATGCAGTGCCGGGCGTGACGCTGATCTCGCCGCCACCGCACCACGACATCTACTCGATTGAAGACTTGTCGCAGCTGATCTTTGACCTCAAGCAGGTCAACCCGGCCGCACTGGTTTCGGTCAAGCTGGTGGCCGAAGCGGGTGTGGGCACGATTGCGGCCGGTGTGGCCAAGGCCTATGCCGACCTGATCACCATTTCCGGCTATGACGGCGGCACCGGTGCATCGCCGCTGTCGTCGATCAAATACGCGGGCTCGCCGTGGGAAATCGGCCTGGCCGAGACTCACCAGACCCTGCGCGGCAACGACCTGCGCGGCAAGGTTCGGGTGCAGACCGACGGCGGCCTGAAAACCGGCCTGGACGTTATTAAGGCGGCCATCCTCGGCGCCGAAAGCTTCGGCTTCGGCACCGCGCCGATGATCGCGCTGGGCTGCAAATACCTGCGCATCTGCCACCTGAACAACTGCGCCACCGGCGTCGCGACTCAGAACGACAAGCTGCGCAAGGACCACTACATCGGCACCGTCGACATGGTGATCAACTTCTTCACCTACGTGGCTGAAGAAACCCGCGAATGGCTGGCGAAGCTGGGCGTGCGTTCGCTGGAAGAGCTGATCGGGCGTACCGATCTGCTGGAAATCCTGCCCGGTGAAACCGCCAAGCAGCAGCACCTGGACCTGACGCCGCTGCTGGGCAGCGACCACATTCCGGCCGACAAACCGCAGTTCAGCCAGGTGGACCGCAACCCGCCGTTCGACAAGGGCCTGCTGGCCGAGAAGATGGTCGAACTGGCGATCTCCGCCATTCAGACCAAGAGCGGCGGCGACTACGAACTGGACATCTGCAACTGCGACCGCTCCATCGGCGCGCGGATTTCCGGCGAAATCGCCAAGCTCCACGGCAACCAGGGCATGAACGATGCGCCGGTGACGTTCCGCTTCAAGGGCACGGCCGGGCAGAGCTTTGGTGTGTGGAACGCCGGCGGCCTGAACATGTACCTGGAAGGCGACGCCAACGACTACGTCGGCAAAGGCATGACCGCCGGCAAGCTGGTCATCGTGCCGCCAAAAGGCAGCCCGTTCAAAACCCAGGACAGCGCCATCATCGGCAACACCTGCCTGTACGGCGCGACTGGCGGCAAGCTGTTCGCGGCGGGTACGGCGGGTGAGCGTTTCGCGGTGCGCAACTCCGGCGCCCACACGGTTGTGGAAGGCACGGGCGACCACTGCTGCGAATACATGACCGGCGGTTTCGTCTGCGTGCTGGGCAAGACCGGCTACAACTTCGGCTCAGGCATGACCGGCGGGTTTGCTTACGTGCTCGATCAGGACAACACCTTCGTTGACCGGGTCAACCATGAGTTGGTCGAGATTCAGCGCATCAGCGGTGAAGCGATGGAAGCCTATCGCAGCCACCTGGAGCGCGTGCTGGCCGAATACGTGACCGAAACCGACAGCGAATGGGGCCGCAACCTCTGGGAAAACCTGGACGACTACCTGCGCCGCTTCTGGCTGGTGAAGCCGAAGGCCGCAAGCTTGAAGTCGCTGTTGTCCAGCACCCGCGCGAATCCGCAGTAAAGCAGCTGCGAGCGGCACGCTTCAAGCCGCACGCTAACGGCAGCGCGCGAGTGCCTGCGAACATGATTTTCTTGCAGCTTCAAGCTTGGCGCTTGAGGCTGTAGTCAGGAGTTTTAACACCATGGCTGAACGTCTCAGTAACGACTTCCAGTTCATCGAAGTCGGGCGTAAAGATCCGAAGAAGAAACTGCTGCGTCAGCGCAAGAAAGAGTTCGTGGAAATCTACGAACCTTTCAAGCCTCAGCAGTCGGCCGATCAGGCGCACCGTTGCCTGGGTTGCGGCAACCCGTACTGTGAATGGAAATGCCCTGTGCATAACTTCATTCCCAACTGGCTGAAGCTGGTGGCCGAGGGCAACATCCTCGCGGCCGCCGAGCTGTCGCACCAGACCAACACCCTGCCGGAAGTCTGCGGCCGCGTGTGCCCGCAGGACCGTCTGTGTGAGGGCGCGTGCACCCTCAACGACGGCTTCGGCGCGGTGACCATCGGTTCGGTCGAGAAGTACATCACCGACACGGCCTTCGCAATGGGCTGGCGTCCGGACATGTCCCGCGTCGTGCCAAACGGCAAGCGCGTGGCGATCATCGGCGCAGGCCCGGCCGGCCTGGGCTGCGCTGACGTTCTGGTGCGTGGCGGCGTGAAGCCGGTGGTGTTCGACAAGAACCCGGAAATCGGCGGTCTGCTGACCTTCGGGATCCCCGAGTTCAAGCTCGAGAAGAGCGTGCTGAGCAATCGCCGCGAAGTCTTCACCGGCATGGGCATCGAGTTCCGCCTCAACACCGAGGTCGGCAAGGACATCACCGTCGAGCAGTTGCTGGAAGAGTACGACGCTGTGTTCATGGGCATGGGCACGTACACCTACATGAAGGGCGGCTTCCCCGGTGAAGACCTGCCTGGCGTGCACGATGCGCTGGATTTCCTGATCGCCAACGTCAACCGCAACCTGGGCTTTGAAAAGTCGCCGGAAGATTTTGTCGACATGAAGGGCAAGAAGGTCGTGGTCCTGGGCGGTGGTGACACGGCGATGGACTGCAACCGCACATCGATTCGCCAGGGTGCCAAGTCGGTGACCTGCGCCTATCGCCGCGACGAAGAAAACATGCCCGGCTCGCGCAAGGAAGTGAAGAACGCCAAGGAAGAAGGCGTGAAGTTCCTCTACAACCGTCAGCCCATCGCCATCGTTGGTGAGGATCGGGTCGAAGGCGTGAAAGTCGTCGAAACGCGTTTGGGCGAGCCGGATGCGCGCGGCCGTCGTAGCCCCGAGCCAATTCCGGGTTCCGAAGAGATCATCCCGGCGGACGCCGTGGTCATCGCGTTCGGTTTCCGTCCAAGCCCGGCGTCGTGGTTCGATCCGCAGGGCATCCAGATGGACAGCCAGGGCCGCGTCGTGGCACCGGAGCAGGGCCAGTTCAAACATCAGACCAGCAACCCGAAGATCTTCGCCGGCGGCGACATGGTGCGCGGATCTGATCTGGTGGTGACGGCGATCTTTGAAGGCCGGAATGCGGCTGAAGGGATTCTGGATTATCTAGGCGTCTGATGACGCCTGCGGCAAGCTGCTAGCGGTAACCCACAAGCTAGAAGCAGACGCGATCTGCTTCTACTTGAAGCTTGGCGCTTGAAGCTTGCCGCTGCTCCATGCTGGCAGCTGCTTCCACATCTGTTTCGTTTCCTTCCTCGGCTCTCCCGTTCGTGAAAACGTCAGGCACCGCCACGAGTGTCATTTCTGACAGTTCCCAACACGATTCAATAAGTTTCTAATTCGGCAAGGTCTCGGACGCTGGCGAGCCTTTCTGAAATTGAATGGAAGCACGGGCCGGTGTCTGGCGGCCTGTTGGATCACGGAGCGAAAAATGAACAAGGTAGTTTGCTGTCTTGGCCTCGGGGCTTTTTTGACCGGTTGCGGTGAATTGGCGGGTATGAATGAACCTTGGCGAGACGCTGGAGGACAAGGCGTGTATCGAAGTGCCTCCCGGCTACCCGGCCACCCACTTCGATCCATTGGTCAACCTCTGCGCCGGATACAATCAGGCGTCTGGCGATTCCGGAGGGCCTCTGCTCTACAAGTCAGGCAGCCACTACCTTGAAATCGGACTGGTCAGTCGTTCGTTGTGGATGAATGCCGGTCAGTACACCAGAGTCGCTCACTTCGCAGGCTGGATTACAAAGACGATGGAGGACAACCAATAGGTCGCCGACGTCGGAAAACCGGCAGGGCATTGATGCGACAAATCGCCCCGATAAATAAATGGCACGGCACCGACCGTGCCTTTTGCGTTGGTGTCTGAGAAAATGCCCGCACTTTTTTTCCGGATGCCGACATGACTGCCCTGAAGAACGACCGTTTCCTTCGCGCCCTGCTCAAGCAGCCTGTTGACGTCACGCCTGTATGGATGATGCGCCAGGCTGGCCGCTATCTCCCGGAGTACCGCGCCAGCCGCGCCAAGGCCGGAGACTTCATGAGCTTGTGCATGAACCCGGCGTTCGCCTGTGAAGTCACCCTCCAGCCCCTTGAGCGCTACCCGCTCGATGCCGCGATTCTGTTCTCCGACATCCTCACCGTTCCCGACGCCATGGGCCTGGGCCTGTACTTCGAAACCGGCGAAGGCCCGCGCTTTCGCAAAACCGTCACCACCCTGGCTGATATCGAAGCGCTGCCGATTCCTGACCCACAAAAAGATCTCGGCTATGTCATGGACGCAGTCAGCACCATCCGCCGCGAGCTCAACGGACGCGTTCCGCTGATCGGGTTCGCCGGTAGCCCGTGGACCCTGGCGACCTACATGGTCGAAGGCGGCTCGTCCAAGGACTTCCGCAAATCCAAGGCCATGCTCTACGACAACCCGCACGCCATGCACCTGCTGCTCGACAAGCTGGCGCAATCGGTGACGGCGTACCTGAACGGCCAGATTCTCGCAGGCGCCCAGGCGGTGCAGATTTTTGACAGCTGGGGCGGCAGCCTGTCGGCCGCGGCGTACCAGGAGTTCTCACTGGCCTATATGCGCAAGATCGTCAACGGCCTGATCCGTGAGCACGACGGGCGCAAAGTGCCAGTCATCTTGTTCACCAAAGGCGGCGGCATGTGGCTTGAAAGCATTGCCGACGCCGGCGCCGACGCACTGGGCCTGGACTGGACCTGCGACATCGGCGAAGCCCGCCGTCGTGTCGGCAGCAAAGTCGCGCTGCAAGGCAACATGGACCCGACCGTGCTTTACGCCAACCCAAACGCCATCCGCCAGGAAGTCTCGAACATCCTCGCCAGCTACGGCAGCGGCACCGGCCACGTCTTCAACCTCGGCCACGGCATCACCCCCGAAGTCGACCCGGCCAACGCCGGCGCCTTCATCGAAGCGGTGCACGAAATGTCGGCCAAATACCACCAGTAAGCGCTTTGCAGCTATGAAAACGCCCGGCAATTGCCGGGCGTTTTTGTGTGGAGTCAGGCTGCGGTTAGCTTCTCTCGCGAACACACAGCGCTTGCAGCCAGTTAGAGTCACTATGAACGCGAATGTAGGACTGGCTTTAGCCGGGCAGACGTCAGGCGTCACGCTGCAAGATTCAGGGCGCACATAAGGTTGTCTTCCCGGCTGAAGCCGGTCCCACTAAAACAGCGGCGAATGCCCGATGTGACCCTTGCCTCAAACCTGCACATTCACCGCCAACGGCTTCACTTTCGCCAGTTTCAGCGCCACAGCGAGGGCGATCAGCAGGAGGGTGCCGATGAAGGCGCCGATGCCGTTCCAGCCGGCGTAGTGCCAGAACACGCCGCCGCCGGTGCCGGCGACGCTGGAGCCTACGTAGTAGCTGAACAGGTACAGCGACGAGGCCTGGCCTTTGGCTTTGATGGCGCGGCGGCCGATCCAGCTGCTGGCGACGGAGTGGGCGCCGAAGAAGCCGAAGGTGAACATCAGCACGCCGACGATCACCACCAGCAGCGGTGTGAACATGGTCAGCGCGACACCGACGAGCATCAGCACGATCACGGCCCACAGGACGTTTCGACGGCCCAGTTGGTCGGCCAGTGCGCCGATCTTCGCCGAGCTGTAGATGCCGGACAGGTACACCACCGAAAACAGGCCGACCACGGCCTGGCTCAGGTTGTACGGGTCGGCCAACAGGCGGTAGCCGATGTAGTTGAACAGCGTCACGAACGCGCCCATCAGCAGGAAGCCTTCAAGAAACAGCCACGGCAACCCGGCGTCACGGAACTGCAGGACAAAGCCTTCCAGCAGGCTGCGGCCATTGAGCGGGCGGGCGCGGAAGTTACGCGACGGCGGCAGGATTTTCCAGAACACGCCCGCCGCGCCCAGCGCAATGATGCCCATGATCAACAGTGCCGTGTGCCAACTCACGTAATCGCTCAAGACCCCGGTGATCACCCGGCCGCTCATGCCACCGATGGCGTTGCCGCCAATGTACAGGCCCATTGCCAGGCCGATGTGCTGCGGGTGGATTTCTTCGCTGAGGTAAGTCATGGCGACGGCGGCGAGGCCGCTCAGCGACAAGCCCACGAACGCCCGCGTGATCAGCACGCCCTCCCAAGTAGGCATCAGTGCGCTGGCGATGGTGAAAAGGGCGGCCGAGAACAGCGAGAACACCATCACCGACTTGCGCCCGAGGCGGTCGGAGATGGGGCCGGTGATGAGCAATCCGATCGCCAGCATCGCGGTGGACACTGACAGGATCATGCTGCTCTGCGCGGCGTTGATGGAGAAGTCTCGCGACAGCACCGGCATCATCGGCTGCACGCAGTACAGCAGCGCAAATGTCGCGAAACCGCCGGAGAACAGCGCCAGCACCGTGCGGATGAAAGCGGGCGTGTCCTTCTCGATGTAGGAATCGCCCAACGGGATGGCCGCTGTGGCGAACTCGGCAGACGCGGCGGGGGATGCAGCAGTATTCACGGGTGACCTCAGACGGAAGAGCGGACGCAGTGACAAAAGAATATAGCCGGCTAACGATCGCTTCCAATATATTGTTCGACCTGTTTGATAGGTTTGACGACCTAATGGAATGACTGTGGAATTACGACACCTGCGTTACTTCATCGCTGTCGCTGAAGAGCTGCATTTTGGTCGGGCCGCTCAGGCGCTCGGCATCTCTCAGCCACCGTTGAGCCAGCAGATTCAGGCGCTGGAGCAAGAGCTCGGCGCGCGTCTGTTTGAGCGGACCAATCGAAGGGTGGAACTGAGCGAGGCGGGCCGGTTGTTCCTCGATGAAGCCCGTCTGGTGCTGGCGCAGGTCGAGAAGGCCTCGGACGTCGCTCGGCGCGCGCAGCTGGGAGAACTTGGCGAACTGAAAATCGGCTTCACGGCATCCGCGCCGTTCACCTCAAGCATCCCTCAGGCCATCTTCGCTTTTCGCCAGCGTTATCCGGCGGTGCATCTGGCGCTTCAGGAAATGAGCAGCCGGGAAGTCGCCGAGCGGCTCGAGAACGAGTCGATGCAAGTGGGCATCATGCGGCCGCTGCCGTTGCCGGATTCACTGGTCGCCGTGGAGCTGCTGCACGAACCCTTGGTGGCGATATTGCGCTCGGACCATCCACTGGCCGAAGGCTCGGAACGCGGCATTCATCTGCGGGAACTGGCCAGTGAGCCGTTTGTGTTCTTCCCGCGCAGTTACGGCAGCGGCCTCTACGCACAGTTGCTGGATCTGGCGCGGGAGGCGGGCTTTAGCCCATTGTTTACTCAGGAGGCGGGCGAGGCGATGACCATCATTGGTCTGGTGGCGGCGGGACTGGGCGTGACGGTGCTGCCGGCGTCCTATCAACGCATGCGCATTGATGGGGTGGTGTACCGGACGCTGCTGGATGCCCAGGCTACGTCAGCGGTGTGGCTGGTGCAGCGCAAGGATCAGAAATCGCCCATGGCCAAGGCGTTTGTCGAACTGGTGACGCGCAAGGCTGGGTGAAGCCGGGGCACAGTGGAGAAATGGTGGCGTTGTTGCAGGTTGCCCAAGGCGCAGATCGACGCCAGGGTAGCCAAGCTACAGCGTCATTTACTCGCCTTGCCCTGGAGTGGGCTGACCACGTATTTCAGTTCTCCGCTTTCCATGCTGATCCGGAAGACACCTTCGGAGGCGTAATCGACAAACCAGCGGTCATCCAGGCTGCGACCATAGGGTCGCAACTGCACGCCCGGGTAGTCAAAGCGCACTTCCTCGAGAGACGTCAGGGCAAACAGCACGGCGGCGAACAGCTCCCTTGCCTCGTGATTGGGGGGAAGTTGGCTATCTGCCTTCCAGCGCTCTTCGCGAAGCTGCTGACGCGCCACAGGAGTGCCGAGGGTGTCCAACAGCGAGAAGCGCAGGCCGTGGCGTTCCTTCTGAATCGTCATCAGCCACTCTTCGCGCTGACTGGCTTGCTCACGTTGGACGTGCAATTGCACCGGAAATTTGATGTGGGGCGTTTGCGCAGGTACAGGCGCATGGCTGGTGCAGCCACTCACTAACAGCACGCAAAACAGCAAAAAAGCGCGAATCATGAAGCGTTACCTTCCAGGTGTGCCGACAATTTTTATTCCCGGGCTTCGAGCCGCCCAAATGACACCGTCTATGGCGCGGCGCCATCACCGAATGAGGGGCATTATCTCGATGCCAGCGCACTGAGGCAAACGTTGAAACAAATAGAGTGTTTACTGACGAACATTCTTACGGGTGCGGCAGCAGCCTCTGTCACTGTGTTGTAGGCGCAATCGATCTTTCGATGATGTAGCCCTTATCCTTACAGTCAGATTTTTCCGAGAGACTCGCCCTACTCATCGCGATTGCCTAGACTCGGGACCATTCATCGGGTCGCTGGCGATCCTTTACGGCTAGACAGCAACAGGGAGTCTTACATGCGGCGTGTGGTGTTCAATCAGAAGGGCGGCGTTGGCAAGTCCAGCATCGCCTGCAATCTGGCGGCTGTCAGTGCTCATGAGGGTTATCGGACGCTGTTGATCGATCTTGATGCCCAGGCCAACTCGACGCAGTACCTCACCGGTCTGACCGGGGACGAGATTCCCATGGGGATCGCCGATTTCTTCAAGCAAACCTTGTCTTCCGGGCCTGGCGCCAAGAAGAATCAGGTCGACATCTATGAAACGCCCTTCGACAACCTTCATGTCGTGACCGCCACGGCGGAGCTGGCGGATCTGCAGCCCAAGCTGGAAGCCAAGCACAAGATCAACAAGCTCCGCAAACTGCTGGATGAGCTGAGCGAAGACTACGATCGCATCTATCTGGACACGCCCCCGGCCCTGAATTTCTACGCGGTATCGGCATTGATCGCAGCGGATCGGGTGCTGATTCCGTTCGACTGCGACAGTTTCTCCCGCCAGGCGCTGTACGGGTTGCTCAAGGAAATCGAAGAGCTCAAGGAAGATCACAACGAGGATCTGGAGGTGGAAGGCATTATCGTCAACCAGTTCCAGGCGCGGGCGAGTCTGCCCCAGCAGATCCTTGATGAGCTCATCGCTGAAGGGCTACCGGTGCTGCCGATCTACCTCACCAGCTCGATCAAGATGCGTGAATCCCACCAGGCGAATATGCCGCTGATCCATCTGGAGCCGCGGCATAAGCTGACTCAGCAATTTGTCGAGCTGCATCACTTGCTGGAAACGGGTGCGGGTAATCGCTGACGACTAGGCGAGTGGTTCGGTGCTCTCTCGACGGGCTCGCGTCATCTGCTTGGCTCGCTTGCGCGCCTTTTCAGCCATGTCCTTGGGAATGTCGATGGTCGCGTCCATGTCGGCCTGAAGCTGGGTCTGGCTGGCGATCAAACGATGGGTGCCCTCCTCGCAGCCGCAGCGCACTGCCTGGCCGTGCGTCGCCACGGCCACGAGTTCGTCGATGAAGGTCGGATTGCCTTGGGCAATGAAGCCGATCTGGGCGCACAGCTCGCACCAGACCGGATCGCCCATGCGCGCCAGGCGCCGGTCCTCCCATGTGTGCGAGCCTGAGGCCCGCAAAACCACGCCGCCGGTTGTTGTTGAATCGCCCTCTCTGACCACGTATGTCATTGCTAACCACTCCAGGGTGCCGATAGGAGTGGCGAAGCCTAGACGCAGAATTCGACGAATTCGGGGCGAAAGAGCGCTTTCAGAACATGCCTACAGCGCTGGCTGTCACGCACTTCGATCTCTGAAGAAACGCCCCTCATATTCCCTGACTGGTCAGCCAGGCCATCAACTGTTGCAACGGCATTGCGCCACTCTGCCGGGCGATTTCACGGCCGTCCTTGAACAGGATAAGACTCGGGATCGAGCGAATTCCAAGCTGTGCTGAAAGCTGCTGATTGGCCTCGCTGTCCAGCTTCGCCAAGCGAACACGACCGCTTAGCTGCGTGGCCGCTTGCTCGAACGTCGGCGCGAACGATTTGCAGGGGCCGCACCATTCCGCCCACACGTCCACCAGCAACGGCAGATCGCCCTTGATCTGGCTGGCGTAATCGCCCTGTGTCAGGTTGAACGGCTTGCTCAGCAAAACCGGCTGCTTGCAACGCCCGCATTTCGGCTGGTCGGACAGCCGCCCGGCAGGAATGCGATTGAGCCCGTTGCAGTGCGGGCAGGGGATCAGCAGGGAATCGGACATGGGAGAGACCTGAGTAGGATTGATGACTGTTACGTGGAGTCTGGGGGATGGGTTATCAAGCTCTACGGCTGCACCTGTAGCGACGGGATGTCATCAATGGCGGTCGGCATTCACTGATCACCTGAAATGCCAGGTGTGAACTACCCCAAATTTCACCGCTCCTTTAAGCACCCCACGCCTAAAAAAACTCAAACCTGAAGACGCGACGAACTACCGCATCAGCCTTGGCCCAAGCCGCCCAATGCGCGCGTTAAGCCAAATCCTCAAGCTCTGATTATCCGAAAGCATCCCCCGTTCGCCCAACTGTTCGCCCTGCCTGGCCGTCGCTAGTGTCGACGCGAGGGGCTGACTGACGAACATGCGCGCGGCCCCTGCCATCTCATAGCCAGGGAGTCGCCCATGATCAGCCAGATCCAGGCCGCGGTTGCAGCGGTTGTCGCGAACAAAAAGCCAGTCGTTGACGCCGCTCTAAACAGTGACCCCAAACCCGTCGACAAGGCGGCTACGACAGCTACCGACAAGGCGACGTTTTCGACACTGGCGGCTCAGCTTAACGAGAGCGCAGCGCGAGCCCAAAAGAGGGACGCGGTGATGACCCACACCGAGTTGGGGCAGTACGGGCGTAATCGCATCAATGAGTTTTTGATCGAAGGCCGCACAGTCAACAGCGGCACCCGGGCCATGGAAGTGCCCAAGACGAACGACCCTGAATTGCTGGACCGCGCGCGCGAGGCCAGTGCGTTCGTGACCCGAACACTGGCTGGTGATAAAACCGCCAGGAGCCCGTTCGAGAACCTCTCACGCGAGCAACTGAACCTGATTGCCTTTGACGACAGCGGAGCCTTCACGCTCAACGAGCGGCGCGCGGCCTGGCAGGGCGTGCAGAAGATGGACGAGGACTGGCGCAAGGTTGCGATAAACGAGGGCGTGATCGAGCAAGCCCGGACGGGCAAGGCCTCCCGGTTCTACAACGACGCCCTGAGCTACCTCAAGTCGCTGCCGGCGATTGAGAGGGCGGTGAGCTATCCCAAAGGAGCGGAAGCCATTCTGGAAGCGCGGATCAATAGCGACCTGACGCTGCGCAGCCTGCCGGGCGCTTTTGGACGCCAGGCGCCAGACCGCAAACTGACCCTTTACGACATCCTCGCCGGCATCGTCGACACCACCAAAGACAAGAAAACCGATCCGAATAATATCGTCCACACGAAGAAATTCTCGGCCCGCACTTCTCCGGTGCCGACTACCGCAGCTCAGGAGGTTGAGAAGCCAACGGCTTCGAATGCCAATGCGCAAGTTAAGCAAGCGGGTACCACGTCCAAGAATGAGAAGGCAGCAGGATAAAAGATGCTCCGGCTATTGCGGTTGGTGATGGTCGGATGGGTAGCCAGGCTGGATATTGCACGCACAACGGTAGGGAAATGCACGTCATCACTGAAAAGCGAATCTGGGAGGCAAAAAAGAAATGGCCACAATCATCCAGGCTGAACGATTTTAGTGCGATGAGAGCGATGTTGCCCTCTACAGATAAAGTGGAAAGATTTCATGTTTTTGATATCGGCGGGAACAAGATCCGGTTGATTGCGTCGGTTAACTCCTCAGCACAGCGGCTGTACATAAAGCATGTGTTGGACCATCGTGAATACGACAAAGGTAAATGGAGGGATGAGCAATGAGCGCGCTCATTAAACAGGCTGCGGAGCACTGGCATCACTTGGCGCCATTACTGACTCGGCCTGAAACGGAAGCTGAATATGATCTGCTTGTCAGCGGGCTCGACGAACTGTTGGAGATCATCGGAGAGGATGAGCAGCACCCTCTGAATCGTCTTGCCATATTGGTCAGCGAAATGATTGAAGCCTATGACCATGAGCATCGGCCCATGCCTATGGCCTCAAGCGCCGAGACGCTGCGTTACCTGATGCACGAGCACAACCTCGGCCAAGGCGACATGCCTGAAGTAGGGACGCAGTCCGTCATTTCCGAAATACTCTCAGGCGAGCGCCAGTTGAGCCTCAAGCAGATCCGCAAGATTTCGGAACGTTTCGGCGTGCCGGTAGAGGTCTTTATCTGACCTCTACTTGCCCCCACTCAGGACGAACAACTGATCTCCAGATGCTTCCCCCAATCCGGCGGACGCTGTGCATAACTTTCCATTCCGGGCTGTTCGTCGAACGGCTTGCACAGCACCTGATGCAGGCGGCGGACTTCGCTGTCGTCCCCTTGTTCGGCCGCTTCGATGGCGCGTTGAGCCAGGTAGTTGCGCAGGATGTAGAGGGGGTTAACCGCGTGCATGCGCGCACGGCGATCCTCTTGGCTGGACTCGGGCTCGCGGGCGATGCGGGCTGTGTAGGCGTCGGCCCAGGCGTCGAAGCCAAGCATGTCGACGAAGTCGTCGCGCAACTTTCCTGCCGCGACGTCGGCTGACTCCTCCCCCAGATGGCGGAAAAACAGGGTGTAGTCGACGCCGCTGTTCTGCATCAGTTGGAGCAAACGAGCGATCAGGTCAGCGTCATCCTCTTCAGCCGTTGTCAGGCCCAGCCGTCGGCGCATCAGGTCCAGGTAATGCGCCTGATACAGCGGCAGGAACAGGTCCAGCGCCTCACGCAGAGCCTCGACGCTGACGAAGGGTGTCAGCGCCTGGGCAAGCGCGCTGAGGTTCCACTGGCCAATCGGCACCTGGTTGCTGAAGGAGTAGCGGCCTTCGTGATCGGAATGGTTGCAGACGAAATGCTGGTCGAAGTCATCCAGAAACGCGAAAGGACCGAAGTCGAAGGTGATGCCGAGAATCGACATGTTGTCGGTGTTCATCACGCCATGACAGAAACCATAGGCCTGCCATTTGGCGATCAATTCGGCCTGACGCTCGACGATCACGCGAAACATCGCCAGGTACGGCTCGGGCTGTTCCAGGCATTCGGGGTAGTGCAGGGACAGCACGTGATCGGCCAGTTGCTTCAGCTGTTCCGGCTGTTTGGTGTAGAAGAAATACTCCAGGCTGCCGAAACGCACGTGGCTTTGCGCCAGTCGCAGCACCATCGCCGCGCGCTCCTGGGTTTCACGCCACACCGGGGTGCTGGAGCCGATCACGCAGGCCGCGCGACTGGTCGGGATGCCCAAGGCATGCAGGGCTTCTGAGGCGAGAAACTCGCGGATCGACGAGCGCAGGACAGCGCGACCATCGCCCATGCGCGAATAGGGCGTCTGCCCGGCGCCCTTCAGGTGCAGGTCCCAGTGTTCGCCGGCGTCGTTGTACACCTCACCGAGCAGCAAGCCGCGGCCATCACCCAGGCGCGGGTTGTACGAACCGAACTGATGACCGGAGTAGACCATCGCCCGCGGATCGGCTTCGGCCCACAGTTTGTGGCCGCTGAAAATTTCAGCAAAGAGGGGTTGTTCTGCCTGAGCGAGGTCCAGATCGAGCAACGCGAGGGCGGCTTCGCTGGCAACCACCAACCGCGGGTCGGCGATGGGCTCGGGCAGCACGGTGGTGGAAAACGCATCGCCCAGACGGGCAAAACGATTATCGAAGGTCAGCTCGTCGAGGGCTTTCAAGGGATGCCTCCAGCAGAATGTCCGACCATTCTGCTGGGTTTTTCCCGGTCAGTCGAGTTTGGCTTCGGGCGGCTCCGGTGCATCTTTTGGCGCCGGGGGCACGGCAGCGGGCGGTGTGATGGTTTTCTGCTCGGGCTCGATGGGCACCATCTTGTACTCCTGTCCCTGCATATTTTTGAGGTAAACCTCCATCTGCCGGAACGAGATGTTGATGTGCTGTTTCTTGAATTCCTTGTTGATGAACCGGTTGATTTCGTCGAGCACCGGGTTGCGGTCGCCCAAGTCACGCACGTGCATGCGCAGTTCGTGATCGAGGGTGCTTTCACCAAAATTGAGGAAGTAAACGATCGGCTCGGGCTCTTTCAGCACCCGTGGGTTGTCTCGTGCGGCCTTGAGCAGCAGGTTGCGCACCAGATCCAGATCCGAACCGTAATCCACGCCCAGCTTCAGCGTCACGCGGGTGATCGTGTCGGTCAGCGACCAGTTGATCAGTTGCCCGGTGATGAACGTCTTGTTCGGGACAATGATGTCCTTGCGGTCGAAGTCGGTGATGGTGGTCGCTCGGATGCGGATCTTGCTGACAGTGCCCGACAGCGCGCCGATGGTGATCGTGTCGCCGATCCGTACCGGGCGTTCGAACAGGATCATGATCCCGGAGATGAAGTTCGCGAAGATCTCCTGCATGCCGAAACCCAGGCCGACCGAGAGCGCCGCCACCAGCCATTGCAGTTTGTCCCAGCTCACGCCAAGGGCCGAGAGCGTCGAGACAAAACCGACGCCGGCGATGGTGTATGACAGCAGCGTAGTGGTCGCGTACGAACTGCCCTGCTTGAGGTTCAGCTTCGACAGCACCAGCACTTCCAGCAGGCCGGGCAAGTTGCCGGCCAGCACGAAGGTAATGCCGATGATCACCAGCGCGCCGATCAAGTCGCCCAGGCTGATCGGCACCATGCTGATGTTGGCGCCGGTGCCGCTGGTGTACTCGTACAGCGTGATGTTATCGAGGTACGAGAACACCGAAATCAGGTCGGCCCAGACGAAGTAGAGCGCGCCGATGAAGCCGGCAATCAGCGCCAGACGAATCAGTCGCAACGACTGCTGGTTGACCTGCTCGATGTCCAGCGTCGGCTCCTCGATCAGCGTCTCGCCTTCGCCGGCTTCTTTCGCGGCCTGACGCTTGCTCAGTGCGCGCTGGTACGCCAGACGGCGCGCGGCGACGCTCAGCCCGCGTACGAAAGCGGCTTCGATGACCAGCCACAGCATCAGCAGATACAGCGTGTCGATCAGGCGATCACTGAGTTTCAGCGCCGTGTAGTAGTAGCCAAAGCACACGGCGACGAACAGCGCGACGGGCAGGGCGGTGAACGCCAGACCCACTGCGCGGCGAAACAGCGAGGCGCTGTGGTGGGTCGGGCTGGTGAGCAACAGGCGCGCGAGCAGCCAGGTCATGAGCGCGTAGCAGGTCAGCACCACCGCGATGCCGATCACGTCGTCGGCCAGTGCTGAGGGTTCGTGCTCGGCCACGGCAACCACCGTCACCAGCGCCAGCACCACCAGACCCAAGCGGCGGATCCAGCCGCGCAGGAACTCCACCTGCGGTTTTTCCCAGCGGAAGTGCAATTGCGCCACGCCGCCCGGCGCGAGAATCCGGTAAGCGGTGTAGAACACCAGCCAGGCCAGCGCCACTTGCAGCAGTGCCGAACCCAGATTGACGTTTTGCCCGCGGGCGTCGATCTGCAACGCGAACGCACATACCGCCAGGGTCAGCGACAACGGCATCGCCAGCAACACGTTGATGAAAATTGCCAGCGGCGTCTGCCATTGCCGATCCCGCTTGAAGTGGCCGATGTCGGCGTGCAGGCGATTGAGCTTGTCGTACAGCGCCTTGCGTTTCCACATCAGCGCGCCGATCACCAGGAACAGCGGCAGGAAAATCAGTGGGCGCTGGGTCAGCCCGTCATACAGTTCGCTGACGCTGGACGTCCAGGGCAGGGTGGTGACCTGTTTGACGAGTCGTGGCTGGATGCGCTCGAACCACTCCAGGTCCAGCGGCTTGTTGCTCGGAATCCAGAACATCTGCTCATCAAGGGTGGCCCGCAGGCTGTTGGCCGTGCTGACCAGCTGCTTTTGATTGAGCTGCAGGGTGATGGATTCGTTGAGCAGCGCACTCAGCTCGCGATTCAGCCGCTCCAGCAGGTCGCTCCGCGTGGTGGCCAGATCAAGCAGCGTCTTGCGCAGCGCGGGTGTGACGTCTTCCGGCTTCTGCGTCGCCAGCAGCGTGTCGACGTAAGCGCTCGGGCTGCTCATCTGCTCACGCTGCTGATTGACCTCGAACTGGTACAGGCGAATGTCGGCGATCTCGTCGGCCAGACCGCTGTCGAGCTTGAGCTTGGGCAACGACTGCTTCTGTTTGTAGAGAATTTTCGACAGCAGCAGACTGCCGCTCAACACGTTGATCTGCTCATCTAGCGCCTGATCGGTCTGCGTGATGGCATCCAGCTGGGTCTTGGTTTTGAGGTTCTGCTGGGTCAGCTCGTTGAGGCGGTCGGTGCCGCGCAGCAGGTAGTCGGAGAGCTTGAGGTTGGCCGCGCTTTCACTCGCCAGCAGGCTGCTGCCGCCGGCTTTCTGCGCTTCAAGGGACAACTGCGTCACGGTTTCCTGGGACTGGGCGCGACGCTTCTCGTTGATCAGCGTCTGCAGGTCCTGGATTTCCTGATCCTGTCGATTGACCTTTTCCGTGAGCAGGTCGCGCTGGCTGCCGCCCAGGTCCTGCAACTGGCTGTTGCCGGCGAGCTCCTGACGACGCAGCGCAATCAACGCATTCAGTGAGGCCTGTTCCGCGTTCAGCGCGTTGCGCTGGTCGGCGTTGATGGTTTTGCCGCCGTCTTTGCCGGACTTGAGGATGCCATTGATGGCCTGGATGCGCGTCTGGCTGCTGCTGATCTCAGCCTGGGCGCGCTCGGGCCGGGTTTGCGCGGTGATGGTCAGGCTGTTGGCGTCGTTGAGGGATTTTTGCAGATCAGCCTGCTGGGCGCTGCGCTGGCTCAGCACTTGCTCAAGCTGCGGCACGTCCAGATTGGCGTAGCGCTGGGCGACCGGAACGACTTTGCTGGCCTTGAGCTTGGCCAGCTCGCGCTGGTTCTCGGCGGTCTGTCGGGGCGCGTCGGCAAGCTGCTTTTTCAGGTCCTCCAGCTTCTGCTGGTTGTCCTTCTGGCTGGACAGGAACGTCAGCGTCTGTTCCAGCACCTGCTGCAGCGCTTTCTGGTCATCAGGGGTCAGTTTGCGGTCGGCGATCTTGTCCAGACTGCGCTGGACGGCCTCGCTGGACAGGGGAGGCGTATCGGCAGCAAGCGCCGGTACGGACGACAGGCAAAGCCCAAGCAGGGCCGAGGCAAAAAAGTTACGCAGCGTGAACATAGACACCGGGTCGAGCGAGCAGAAATGGGGGCAGTTTAAAGGAACAGCGCGGGCCCCGGGCTGCTTCCTTCAGGGAATCTGACGCCCACTTTGAGGATCTTGTTCCCGTCCATAACCGCGACGGTCCAAATAGTTCCATTCCATTCGATCTGGTCGCCCACGATTGGCGCACCGCGATTCTTCTGAATGATGAACTGACTGAGCGGCATGCCCGGATCCAGCCCGTCGAGTTTCAGACCGTAAAGTGCCGCGACAGCCCCCAGCTCAGCGTCTCCCTCGAGCACGAAGTCACCGAAGAAGCGCAGGTCCAGACCGCGCTGCGGCGCCTGGCTGAACAGCTTGCCGAGGGCGGGAAGGTCATGTTCGTGACCAATGACGCACAGCAGATCGCCGACTTCCAGCACCGTACTACCCGACGGGTGGAGCAGTTGCTGACCACGAAAAAGGGCTGCGATCCGCGTGCCTTCGGGCATTTTCAGCTCACGCAACGCGGCGCCGATGCACCACTTTTCGGCGCCAAGGCGATACACGAACAGCTCCCACTCGCTGGTGACATGCACTTCCAGCGCTGCGCGGGAAATCGGCGCCGGATCAGGCGGTACCGTCACTTTCAGCCATTTCGCCACCCACGGCAGGCTGGTGCCCTGAACCAACAGCGACACCAGCACGATGAAGAACGCGAGATTGAAATACAGCTGCGCATGGGGCAGACCGGCCATCAGCGGGAACACCGCCAGAATGATCGGTACCGCGCCGCGCAAGCCCACCCAGGCGATAAAGGCTTTTTCGCGGCCATGGAACACCCGGAAAGGCAGCAGGCCCGCCAGCACAGACAACGGCCGCGCCACCAGAATCATCCACAGCGCCAAGCCCAGGGCTGGCAGCGCGATCGGCAGCAAATCGTGTGGCGTGACCAGCAGGCCCAGCACCAGGAACATGCCGATCTGTGCCAGCCAGGCCATGCCGTCGAGCATGTGCAGGATGCCGTGGCGGCTGCGAATAGGCTTGTTGCCCAACACCAGTCCGCACAGATACACCGCGAGGAAGCCGCTGCCGTGAATGGCGTTGGTCAGTGCGAAGACCACCAGCCCGCCGGCGACCACCAGAATCGGGTACAGGCCGTTGGCCAGATTAATCCGGTTGACCAGCTGTAGCATGATCCAACCGCCGCCCAGCCCGATGATCCCGCCGATGCCGAACTCCTGAACCAGATGGCCCAGCAGGCTCCAGTGCAGGCCGGTCTGACCGCTGGACAGCATGTCGATCAGCGTGACCGTGAGAAACACCGCCATCGGGTCGTTGCTGCCGGATTCGATCTCGAGACTGGCGGTCACCCGTTCGTTCAGGCCTTTGCCGCCCAGCAGCGAGAAGACCGCAGCGGCGTCTGTGGAACCGACGATGGCGCCGATCAGCAGCCCTTGAATGATGTTCAGGTCGAACAACTTGGCGGCGACCATGCCGGTCAGTCCCGTGGTGATCAGCACCCCGACTGTCGCCAGGGACAAGGCCGGCCAGAGTGCGACCCGGAAACTCGCCACCCGCGTGCGCAGGCCGCCGTCGAGGAGGATGACCGCCAGGGCGAGGTTGCCGACCAGATAGGCCGTCGGGTAGTTATCGAAGATGATGCCGCCGCCATCGACGCCGGCCACCATGCCGACGGCGAGAATGATCACCAGAATGGGAATGCCAAGGCGGGAGGACAGCGAACTGACCAGAATACTTGCACCCACCAGCAACGCGCCGATCAGGAACAGGCTGTTGATGGTCGTGGCATCCAAGGGCGGTACTCCAGAAAACGAATTCGAACAAACGAGGGCGCGAACTGACCATGCAGTCCGCGTGCCAAGGGATTTAACCTGTTGAATTGCTTGGCTGTCAAAGCGTAATTCCAGATGGGCAGGCTAATGGCCGTGCAACGGGCCTGTTACTCGCCGGCCGCTGATCACATCCGTTCCCGGATGACAGCAGCAATACATATTTATGCCAGCCAGCGCTGCGAAGTCTGATCACCTCTGGCTCCTATTTCAGGAGAAGTGATCACCATGAACGCACAAGCCCACTCATTACCCGAATCGGATGAACGTCAGCTCAAACTGATAGCCAGCCGTTACGTCACCGACTATCCCGATCTCAATGCACTGGCGAGATCCGCTGCCCAGAGCATTATTTTCAGGCACACGGGTAAGCATCTGGACCCCGATCAGGTGTATTGGCATCGGTTCTCCAGCGCCAGCAGCAGTTCGCGCTCTTTTACCGGATGGAAGCACGCTGGCGCTACGATGGAATCCATGACGATGACCGAACTGGTGATTCGTCGTTTCAACGCAAGCGAGCAGCAAGCCCCCGACGAGCTCGCGGTGTATGGCGGTTTCTACACCGACGGTCCGCAGCATGGCTTTTATGACGAACGGAATGAAGTGCGCATGCTCCCGGCAGAGGTGCTCAACGATTTCTGGGCCCTTGATTTCAGTGCGGGCTACCGCCGCAAAATGGACAGGTTCTGGGCGCAGCACGGCGACAACTTCTGCGTACTTGCCAAGGTTCGCTACCTGGCGTCTGCAGGAGAAGGCCTGAGCAGAAACCAGTTGTCGGCGACGGATTTCGAGATGCTGCGCAGCGTCCTGGCGACCGGGCCGGGGCCTGTAACCCTCGCGCAGCTGCGTGAGCCAATGCCTGTGACGTCAGCGGTGTCGGTGTTTCATCTGGAACTGGGTGCGTTCAAGGCCCGGGACATTCTGCGTATCGTCGATGAAAACGGACGTCAGATCCTGTATGTCTGCGGTGCGCAAACGCCGTTCTACTGCTTCGATACCCACCACCAAATGTACGAGTGGTTGAAGGCGCAGTTCTTGTCCATCAGAACTCGGGCGGTCTTTTGCGCCCGATTTCTGCATTCGGCGAGTGACTGGGAGACGCACCGCGCTGCATTCCAGCGCGATGTGGCTCAACTGCTGAGCAATGATCACGACGACGCGGGAGCCAATCGCCTCCTCAATCGCGGGGCGGAGCCGATTCCGGGGGATCCGTTTGTCTATCTGCGGGATGTCGCCCGTGACGACATGACGTCCGACGCCACCACCCTGCTGACCGATAACCGCGATCTCCGCAAGCAGATCTGGCTCGGCTATCTGAACGCCTTTCTGTCCGTATTCGGCAATCTGGCGCCGCTGGGCTGGCCGCTGGCATTGGCGGTGGTGGGCGCGAGCCTGATCAGCACGGGGTTGAATATCGATCAGGCGGTCAACGGTAAAAGCGCCGAACAACGCAGGCGAGGTATTTTGGGCGCCATCGCCAGCGCCATTTATCTGTTCTTGAACCTGCCGCTGCTGACGCGCATGGGGGCTGATGTCAGGCCGCCCATGACGGCACTAAGCGCGATGGGGCTAGACGCAGGCGCCGATGCGATGCCGGCTCTCCTGGCGACCGATCCATTGTCGGGCATGAACGACAACGTCGTCCTCGAATCGCTGGCGCCTGTGTTGGAGCAAGGGCCCTATCAAGGGTCATACCGGCTGAGCAATGGCGAAACATGGGCGGTCATCGAAGGGCGAGCGCATCGTTTGAACTTCGATCAAAGCCTGGGCAGTTGGGTCATCATCGATCCCCAGAACCCGTTTGCGTTCCATGGCAGATGCCCGGTCCGCTTCAGCGTGCAAGGCGGCTGGGAACGGCTTCCGACCCCGGGCTTGTCTGGCGGTGCACCCATGGACGCCGACGCCGTGACGATCAGTCCGCCGCCCACGACGGCCATTGCCAATGTGCAATCGGCGTTCTGGGATCGCTTCATGCAGCTCAACCTGTTCGATGAGCAGCTTTAT
This sequence comes from Pseudomonas sp. HP_12, assembly GCF_055283955.1. Classification (NCBI taxonomy): domain Bacteria; kingdom Pseudomonadati; phylum Pseudomonadota; class Gammaproteobacteria; order Pseudomonadales; family Pseudomonadaceae; genus Pseudomonas; species Pseudomonas sp. HP_12. The sequence goes on along the minus strand of NZ_JBTOQG010000045.1, from coordinate 193,918 downwards.
TCGGAGGCGGCGCTGGCCCGGCAAAAGGCAGTGGTCGAGGTGTTCTGCATGGAGCCCGAAGAAGTTATCGCCACCGATTCCGAGGGTGAAGACGTGCATTTTGATGAGTGGGGGGCCAAACATCGCGTGTTCAAGACCGCGGACGGTGAATATGTCGGTGCTTCCATCAAGCATTACACCCATGAGGACGATGCGTATAACCGGTACTTGCGAACCGGCGTGGCGACCTATTCCGGTCAAGTGGCGCTGGTGCAAAGGCTTGCCGAGGACGTCACCACGCTGGGGTACAACAATGACGTCGCGCTGTATCGAGGCGGCAGCGGGGCACGTGGTACGTCGGGCGCCTTTTTCCGTACCGGCGACGTCAGCGTGGGCGATGTGCTGGTCAACACCGATATCACCTCATTCAGCGAAAACCCCTATCAGGCGCGCACCTTTGCCAGCAGTCAGGGCGGCGCCCATGCCAGTGCCACGAGTGCGCCGATCCGCTTTGACGACACCAGCGTGGTGTTCGTACTGCCGGAAAAACAGTACTTGAGCGCAACCCCGATCGCGCCGTTCTCTGCGAGTCCGGAAGAGGCCGAGGCTATTTTTTTACCCGGCCACTACTTTCAGATCGACAGCATCGAACACGTCATCGGGACGTTCTACCGGTTCATGAAAGTCCAGCTGCGTGAAGTCACCGGGCCAGTCCCGGGCCGAAAATTGCTCGACATGCGGACCGCTGAGCCTTTCAGTCGCCAGGGTTATGCGGGGCGATTTGGAAGTGCCGGGCGGGTGCTGGTCGACCGTTTCTTTCCGATTCAACAACCCTGAACAGCCTGCACATTTCGTAAGTAATAATTATCTATGGCCGCCCTGCGTACCTGTCGGTGGACTCTACGGACTCACTCACTGACAGGATGTCGGGTTATGAAAGACAGAAAGGATACGAGCGCTCTGGAGCGCAGAGCTGCCGAGCTTCGGCGCAGTCGCGACATGTCGCGAGTCTCGGGCTGGCGTGACCAGAGAGGCGAGGACTGGGAAGACAGTGGCTGGAATGAGCCACGTGTGCCGCGCGACGAAAACGGGTGGCCCCTCGAGCCGGCGCCAGGGAACGAAGTCGACGCTGACGCTGACGCCATGCTGCTGAGCGACTGGCTCGGTCAGCAGCACGCGCGCTGCGAGTCACCCCGCGAGTTGGCCCGCAGCCGGGCCGCCGACTTCCTCAGGCAACACATGGTTGACCTCGATCCCGATGACCTTCTCATCGCCACGTTGTACCTGAATACGCTCGACGAAGCGCCTCAACGGGCCAACATCGCTCACGCCTTCACGCTGACCGACGCGCTGATGCATAACTGGCAGCAGGAGGGTAACGGCGACTGGTTCGATCATCTCGGTCACCTGCAGGCGTATCGGGAGGGCGGCTATCCCGCACGCGTCTCGCCGACGCCCCTGAACCTGCCGGATTGCTTTGCCTATGAAGCCATTTACTGCAGAACGTCGCCTCAGCGATTTGATGCCTCTACTCACATTTCCATCGACCCCAACGTGTTCAAGGCCTTCGTGTGGGATAACACGTTGCTCGATCACTACGAGAGCATGCTTGACATGTTCTGGGAGAAGCATGGCAGTGACTACAACCTGCTTATCAAGGCTGCTTTCCTCAAGTCGGCCTACATCCAGTACTCCGAAGGCTCAATGAGCCTGGAAGACAAAACGCTGGTGCTCAAATCGTTGGGCTTTGATCCGGCGCAACCCTGGGAACGTCTGACGTTCGAAACATTCCGCGATGCACCACTCTCCCACACGGTTACGTTCCGTGAGCTCATCCTGTATCGCTACACAGCCACCGACATCATTGTGATCCGGGATGAACAAACCGGCCGGTTAGTGGTTTATATCCCCGGCAACTCGTCGCCTTTTCATGGGTTCAGCGATCTCACAGCGCTACAGAACTGGATCGCGCTTCAGTGCAGAGACACCCGTAAACGACAGGCTCTGGAGCGTCACTTCAAACTTGAAGACGACAGCGATGGCCTTTTTCTGAGCGGTCTCCATACGACTCTGGCGGGCCTGGCGGTCTTTCCGCACCTGCTGAACGGCGCGACAGGGAGCTGGCCGCCGTACAGGGAAATCTCGCTCGGTGCCGCACTTTCTCCCTGGCCTTTTTCCCATTTTCGCCAAAGCCTGCAGGATCGACAGCGCTCCGATGCGGCCCTGAGTATTCGCACGCAAAGCGACTATCGCAAAGAGGCGCTTGCACAAGGGTTGTCCACCGCCATCAACGTCACGGGAGCCATCGCAATCGCCGTGCCCGAACTGTGGTTGCCATTGGCGGCCATGTCGGTCGCGCTTCTGGGGCTAGGGGCAGACGAGGTGGTTGAAGGGAAGAGCTATGAAGAACGGAAAAACGGGGGTGGCCGTGTGGTCTTCGGTGTTTTGAATGCGGTGCCGGCCATTGCCCAGGGCGCCGGGGAGATTATCGACGCAGCCGCTGCAGCGCAGCGCGCGGGTGAAGTCATTCCGGGGGCAGCAGATGAAGTGGCGCAGGTGATCGAAAGTCGGAACGCCGAGCAGAAAGCTGTAGCGTCTGCACACCATCAGGAGATCGATGAAGAGATGGCGCAGCAGGCGCGCGAGCGAGCCGACGAGGATGCCAGCGCACGGGAGGCGCGATTGGCGCAGGAAGAGCAGAGTCGCCTGCTGCGCAAGGCTCAACATGAAGCGGGTTATGACAGCGCGAAGGCGTTTGGTGTTGAGCCTGAGGGCCTTCGATCATTACCCCCACGCTTGCGTGCGGAACTGGCGAGGTTCGAGTACAGCGAGCCCCTTGATCTTTCGGGCAGATGGACACGCGATGACTTTGGCGCCGTGTACAAGGCCGTTGATCCAGCGTCAGGCGAGGCCGTTTATTTCGCCAGGATTCATTCGAAGATCTACCGGGTTGAGCGGGTCGATTCGGTCAAGCAGTACCGAATTTTCTCTCCCGAAGATGCGGCCATCAAAGGTCCTTATATCAAGCGCCTTAATGGATTCTATTCAGACCTGGACCTGAGGTCTGGACTGCGGGGAGGGGAGAGCTATGGCGATGCCGTCGCAGCGGCTTCCACGAAAGACCAGGGCGTGACTGCACCTGTCGAACGGGTTCGAGCGCAGCCCCGGGTCCAGATCGATGTGCCGATGGACGGCATTGAACAGAGGACGCTGACTGACAGCTCCGGTCATCAGGTGCATCGGTTTTACGCCATGAATACGCCGGAAGGTACGGGCGTTTATTACGATGCTGACGTCGCGTGCTGGAGACATAAAGTTACCGAGGAGCTGCTTTGGCTGGATAACAACGGTAAGTGGAACGTGGGGAGCGAGCGTCGTTATCTGAGCGTAAAAAACCGCCTTCGCGCCGGCGTGAGTGACACGGTTCACACGTTTCCGCGTCTGCCGGGCATAACGCCGGAGCCCTTACCGATCGATCGCACGGTTCATCAGATCTGGCTGGGCGATGGATTGCCCGGACCGCACCTGATCGAAACGATCAAACAGAACATCAGGACCAGTGCGGATCTGAAGTTTGCACTTCATATCGATATCGACTACTCCGCTACAGTGGAAGTTTTGAGCGCCGAGCAGCAGTTGCAGGCTGAATTTGCCAGCTTTCCCCAGATGACCATTTCCAGCCTCCAGGACGAGCAGTTCTTCGACGGATTTTCCCTGTACGAACAGGAAAGTGCCGAGCCCTATGCCTACTTCCGCCATGGCCAGAACCAGAACCTTGCGGCGGCTGCGGATGTGCTCAGGTATCGGCTGATCAGGGAGTACGGGGGCATCTACATGAATTGCGATGACGTCCTGGCCCAGTCGTTCAAGGGGCAGGAACTGGCCGCAGGCCCTTCTGATGTATTGGTCGGCCGACCACTCGAATCCAAAACGCTCATGCGCCTTGGCCCTGCAAACAGCCACTTTGCCAGCCATCGAGGTAACCCGGTGCTCAGAGCAATGGAGAAGGAGCTGCATCAGCGATTCAAGCTGGGAGAAGAGGCGTTGCGCGCCCTCAAACATTCATCCAGAGACCCCAAACCTTATTTCACCGAAGTTTCTCGTATGACGGGATCCGGTCTGTTCCTGGACGTCATTAAATCGTCCCGGCCCGATTACGCAGGGCTACTGACCGGGCACTATCGGACAACAGGCAATATCCTCTCCGCCGCCTATTCAGCACGCCTGGAGGAAGTGGAAAAATTCTATCTGCCCTTCGCCAACCGACTGAAAATAGAGGCGGGTGGGGAAAACTTTCGGGGCGATGGGGCGGTCGTCACAGAGGGTGTCTCGCCCATTGAGATCCCCGAAATCATGCCACCGGCCCAGAGTGGTTTCTTGCAGCCGAATGCTCCCGCTATCAAGGTGGCGATTCCCGTCGACGGGGTCAGTAAGTCCGGCGAGCGTTACTCGATCATGCTTGATGGCAGACAGCGCGGGGTTATCTACGATGACGACGCGAAAGTCTGGAAACTCCCCGGCACTGAATCAAGAGGGTTGAGGCTGGACCAGAACGGAGACTGGCAAGCGCGAAGCGTGCTCGATGAGCCGCAGCCTATCAATCCGAACGCTAGCCTGGAGGTGGTCGAGCTGCCTCGGCTGCCCACCATGCCCAATAACCTCAGGCCGATACCGAAAAAGATTCATTACATCTGGGTTGGCAATAATGGGCTGGGAGAAGCCCGGATGGAAAACCTCATCAGAAACGCAAATCGCAGCCCGGATTTTCAATCGGTTTTGCATGTGGATGTGGACAGTCAGGAAGCGTTGGATCTTATCCGGGCCAGCGTAAAAAACCGTGCGCCATCGCTGGCGGTGTCAAACCTGCATGATGAAAATTTCTTTGCCGCTTTCCTTCGCGGCAGGCATCAGGCGCTGTATCACAAGGCAAGACATGCAGCAGGCAAAAGCTACGCTGCCGCTTCCGACATCCTCCGCTACCCCCTGATCGACACCTATGGCGGCATCTACATGGATTCTGATGATGTGCTGCCCGCTTCCATCAGTGGCGTTCATCTTGAGGCGGCCCATGGCGACTTGTTGCTCGGCAAAGCAGTTGCCGTGCCCTCGCTGGAATTTCGCGGTTATGGCAATAGCCTGTTCGCCAGCCATGCAGGGAACCCTGTTCTAGCTCGCCTTGGCGAAGAACTTGCCTTTCGAAACGAGGCGCAGCCCGGTTTTTTTGAGACGCCTCCTCCGCAGGTTGATCATTCCACCCCAGTCAGCGAGTTGCTCACCTCTCAGGCGATGAAGCAATACCGCAAGACGGTGTTCGAGCTGACGGGGCCAACGCTGTTCAATGATGTGTTGCGAGAGCAGCGGCCGGACTACTACCGCCTGGGCATCGATCCGCCCGGCAACCTGCCCGTTCGCTCTTCCGCGTTTCAGCGGCAGCTGGAAACGTTGCAGGATCACTTCTTCCCATTCCAACGCAAGGCGCCTGTCGAAATCGGAAATGGCCATGACTGGTAGCAGGTGAGCGCGACACTCAAAACCAGGCGTCTTGCACCGTCAGGCGCGCATCATCCCTCGCTCAAGAATCGCCAGTTCGTGATAGCAGCCCGGTACTTCCCGCGTAAGGAAGCGCCGGGCGGCCTGCAATTTTCCCTTGTACAAGTCAATGTCGGCTTCGTTGTCAGAGTTATGCGGCGCGACTGAGAAGTCCCGGGCGGGTGCTGGTCGACCGTTTCTTTCCGATCCAACAACCCTGAACAGCCTGCACATTTCGTAAGCAATAATTATCTATGGCGGCCCTGCGTGCCTGTCGGTGGACGCTTAAGGGCTCACTCACTGACTGGATGTCAGGTTATGAAAGACAAAAAGGATATAACCGCTCTGGAGCGCAGAGCTGACGAGCTTCGGCGCAGTCGCGACAGCTCGAGAGTCGCGGGTTGGCGTGGCCAGAGAGGCGAAGACTGGGAAGGCAGTGGCTGGAATGAGCCACGTGTGCCGCGGGACGAAAACGGCTGGCCCGTCGAGCCGGCCCCCGGGAAAGAAGTCGATGCCGATGCCATGCTGCTGAGCGACTGGCTCGGTCAGCAGCAGGTGCGCTATGAATCGCCGCGTGAGTATGCACGCACCCAAGCGCAAGCCTTTCTGTTCCAGCACCTCCTGGAAGAGACCGATTCGGACGAATTGCTGATCACCACGCTGTATATCAATGGTCAGGATGCTGCGCCCCAAAGGGCTAATATCGCGTATTCCATGACGCTGACCGACGCGCTCATGTGCAACTGGCAGCAGAGCGGCAACGGGCAGTTCCTCGAGCACCTCTCGACCCTGCGCGATTACCGGGACGGCGGCTATCCGGTGCGGATTTCCGCCGAACCGCTGGAGCTGTGGGACTGCTTCGCCTACGAAGCTATCTACCGAAAAACCAGCCCCCAGCGCTTCGACGCTTCCACCCACGTGGCGCTGGATCCGCTGACGTTCAAGGCCTACGTCTGGGAGGTGGATCTGCAGGCGCACTACCAGGCCACACTCATGCACTTCTGGGCCGAGCATGGTGCCGACTACAACCTCTTGATCAAGGCCGCACTCTTGAGGTCAGCGTATGTGCAGCACGCCGAAGGCTCACTGAGCACTGAGGACAAGTCGCTGGTATTGCGCGGACTCGGGCTCGCTCCTTCCCAGACCTGGGAGGCACTGACCTTCAAACACTTCGCCGATCCGCCGCTTCCCCATGACATTACCTTTCGTGAGCTTGTCCTGTACCGATATGTCGCCACTGACATCATCGTGCTGAGGGATGAACAGACTGACCGGCTCGTGATGTACGTCGCCGGCAATTCCTCGCCCCTGCACGGATTTTCAAACCTGCCCGCACTGCGCGCCTGGATCGCGCTGCAGTGCAAGGATGCGCGCCGACGCAAGGCACTGGAACGCCACTTCAGGCTTGAAGACGACCCGGACGGGCTCTTTTACAGCGGCATCCAGAAGACCTTGACTGGCTTGGCGGCATACCCGCATTTCCTCGATCAAGCGACCGGTTACTGGAACCCCTCCAACGAGGTTCATCTCGGCGCGGCGCTCTCGCCCTGGCCGTTTTCGCACTTCAAAAACGCTCTGCAAGCCCGCCTCCAGGCGGATGGCAAACAACTTATTCGCAATCGCGCCGACCACAACAAGGAGGTGGCGGCCCAGGCCCTGAGCAATGCAATAGCCGCCACAGGCGCGATCGCGATGGTGGTGCCTTACTTGTGGGTGCCTTTGGCGGCGATGTCGCTGGCGTTGATCGGTCTGGGCGCTGATGAGGTGATTGAGGGTCGGACGCTTGAAGAGAAGAAAAACGGCACAGGCCGCATCGTCTTCGGCGTTTTGAATGCCGTACCGGCGCTTGCCGAAGGTGCTGCGACGGCCGGCAGTTTGCTGGGCGCAGCCGCGCGTGCGGGGGACCCAGCCATACCAGGGGCGGCGGACGAAGTTGCGAGCATGACCGGAGCCCGGACCGAGGCCGAGCAAAGCCTGGCGCTTGCCCGGCAGCAAGAAGCCCACGCACAACAGGCTGAGGAGGTCGTTGAGCACGCCAGCGAATCGCCCGATGAAAGGGCCGCGCGCCTGATCGTGGAAGAGCACCAGAGGCTGGCGATCAAAAGCCAGCACGCGGCACGCTACGACAACGCGATTGCCTTTGGGGTTGAACCGCAAGGACTGCGAGCACTTACCCCGGAACTTCGCACGGCGCTCGCCCGATTCGAATACAAGGCGCCACTGGATCCGTCAGGCACCTGGAAAACCGATGAACTAGGCGCCGTGTATGACGTGAGCCGCCCTGGAACGGGTGAACCCCGTTACTACGCTCGCGTGCATTCAACGCTCTATCCCGTGGAGCGCGTCCAGGCGGCCGGCCAGTACCGGATTTACGCGCCTGACGATGCCCGGCTCAAGGGGCCTTACGTCAAGCGGGTCAAAGGCTTTTACTCTGACATTGACCTGCGGCCCGGTCTGCGGGGCGGCGCCAGTTTCATTGAAGAGTTGCCTCAGGTGCCACTGCCAGTCGGCAAGGACGGAATCGTGATGACGCGCGCCCAGCCACCCGTGACGATCGAGATGCCCATGGACGGTATCGAAACGAGGTGGGTACAGGACAAGGAAGGAAATCGAATACCCCGGTACTTCGCCAACAATGTTCCCGAAGGAACGAAGGTCATTTACAACGCTGAGATAGCCTGCTGGGAGTCGGGCACCCACAAACTGCTCTGGCTGGATAGCAAAGGGCGTTGGCGTTCAGGAACCGAAGAGGCCTACCTGCAAGTCAGGGACAAATTGAGACCGAGCGTGGGTAACGTCTTTTACACCTTTCGGCGCCTGCCGGACTTTCCTGCCAATCCGCAGCCCATTGAACACATCGTGCATCAAGTCTGGCTAGGTCGGCGTCTGCCGGGCGAAAAACTGATCGAAAACATCAAATCCAACATGCGCATCAGTCCCGAGCTGAAGTTCACGATGCATGTTGATATCGACGACACGGCAGAGGTAGAGGGTCTGTCCCCTCAAGCGCAGTTGCAGCGGGCGTTCGCTGAATTTCCCAATATGACCATTTCCAGACTGCAGGATGAACCCTTCTTCGAGGGGTTCATGAACGACCCGCACACCTCTACAGCGTTCTCCTGCTTTCGCCGAGGGGCGTTTGAAAACTTCGCCGCAGCCTCGGATATCCTGAGATACCGATTGATCAGAGAGTACGGCGGCATCTACATGGATTGCGATGACGAAATAGGTCAATCATTCTCGGGAGCCGAGCTGCTGGCCGGGCCCCATGACGTGATGGTGGGCAGCACGGTGGAAAGCCCGTTTTTGTCATTCAAAGGGCCCAATAACAGCCATTTTGCGAGCCACCCGGGCAATCCGGTGTTCAAGGAAATGGAGCAGGAAATTCATACCCGCTTCACCAGGCATCGTGCCGCCCTGGAAGCGTTGTCACCTTCCCGACATCAATCCAGCACGGCGATGGCTGCCTACATGACGCAGATCTCGGAAGTCACGGGGCCCAGGTTGTTTCTGGATGTGCTCAAGGAAACCCGGCCGGATTATGCGGACCTGCTCGACAACGGGTTCAAGATGGACACCAATGTCTACTCGTCCGAATACTACGAACGGTTTAATCGGGTAAAAGCGTTTTATACCCCGTTTTCTTCACGATTCAGAATCTTTCCGGGCGCCGAAAACTCCTGGAAGGCACCAGGGGCTTGAATCAACGCTTAGCGCGAGCGAGTCGCTGCGGCTGTCATGTGGCGGGCTTAAAACCAGCCCGCCTGCATCGACAGACAAGCGTCATCCCGGCGCTCAAGAATCGCCAGCTCATGATGGCAACCCGGTACTTCCCACGTCAGGAAGTACCGGGCGGCTTGCAATTTGCCTTTGTAGAAGTCGGTGTCGGCTTCGTTGTTCTTCTCCAACCCCTTCTGCGCACGAATCGCCTGTTCCAGCCAGCGCCAGCCAATCGCCGCGTGCCCGAACGCTTTCATGTACAGCGCCGAGTTGGCCAGCGTCCCGTTGACCTTGCCCTGGCTCAGATCGGTCAGTAGGCCAATGGTCACCGCTTGCAGGCGAGCGACCAGTTGCTCCAGCGGTTGGCGCAATACCGTCAGCGATTCATGGGCCTGGGCCCGCTCGCAGGTGTCAGCGATCAGACGAATCAGTTGCTTGAGCCCCGCGCCTCCGTTCTGCGCCAGTTTGCGTCCCAGCAGATCCAGCGACTGAATGCCGTGAGTGCCTTCATGAATTGGGTTGAGGCGGTTGTCGCGGTAGTACTGCTCCACCGGGTACTCACGGGTGTAGCCATGGCCGCCCAGAATCTGGATCGCCAGTTCGTTGGCCTTCAGGCAGAACTCCGAGGGCCAGGACTTGACGATGGGCGTCAGCAGGTCAAGCAGCTCGTGGGCGTGTTTGCGCACGTCCTCGCTGTCGCCCGTCTGCGTGTCGTCGAACAGCCGAGCGGCGTAAAGGCCCAGGTCGAACGAGCCCTCGACGTAGGCTTTTTGCGTCAGCAGCATGCGTTTCACGTCGGCGTGCTGAATGATGGACACCGGCGCCCCGTCCGGTGACTTGCTGTCAGGCAGTCGGCCTTGCGGACGTTCGCGGGCGTATTCCAGCGAGTACAGGTAACCGGCATAACCCAGCATCACCGCGCCCATGCCGACGCCGATGCGTGCCTCGTTCATCATCTGAAACATGCAGCTCAAGCCCTGATGCGGCTTGCCCACGAGATAGCCGACGCAGTTGTCGTTGTCGCCAAAGTTCAGCGCCGTGGAGGTGGTGCCGCGCCAGCCCATCTTGTGAAACAGCCCGGCCAGAATGACGTCGTTGCGCTCACCGAGACTGCCGTCGTCGTTGACCAGAAACTTCGGGACGATGAACAGGGAAATGCCTTTCACCCCCGCGGGTGCGTCGGGCAGTTTGGCGAGGACCAGATGGACGATGTTTTCGGACAGCGGGTGATCGCCGCCCGAGATAAAAATCTTGTTGCCGCGCAGGCGATAGCTGCCGTCTTCCGCAGGCTCGGCGCGTGTGCGGATGTCCGACAGCGACGATCCGGCGTGGGGTTCAGTCAGGGCCATGGTGCCGAAAAAGCGGCCCTCGATCATCGGTTGCAGAAAGCGCCGCTTTTGCTCGTCGGTGCCGAAGTTTTCAATGAGATTCGCCGCGCCCATGGTCAGGAAAGGGTACGACGCCGTCGCGGCATTGGCGGACTGGAAATGGGCAAAGCAGGCCTGAGACAGCAGGGTCGGCAGTTGCATGCCACCGGCGTCGAAGTCCCGGGCGGCGTTCAGAAACCCGGCCTCGAGAAAGGCGTCCACGGCGGGTTTCACTTCCGGAATCAGCACCGCTGCGCCGTTCTCGTAGCGCGGCTCGTTCTCGTCGTTTTTGCGGTTGTGGGGCGCGAAATACTTTTCCGCAATATTGCGCGCCGTGCTGATCGCTGCATCGAAGGTTTCCCGGCTGTGCTCGGCAAAACGCTCGCGCCGAGTCAGCGCCTCTGCGTCCAGCACTTCATACAGCTCGAAAGCCAGATTGCGGGAACTGAGAAGCGTCTCGGACATGGCGGCGTACCTTTCTTGGGAATGCCGTCGAGTCTAGGGGCGAGGAGAAGGGGTGAACAGGATGATTGATGCGGGTGATGGGGCGCTCAAACGGCCACCAAACGGCAAGAATGCATCGGCGCCACCGCAAAAACGGATGGCGCCCACACTGGCCTCTTCCCGGCTGAAGCCTGTCCCACTGAACAGCGCGTGTACTGAGTGGGACCAGCTTTGGCCGCGAAGGCCTTTAGCCGATTGTCATGAGGCTCGCATTACCGCCCGCTGCCGCGGTGTTGACGCTCAGCGCACGCTCGATCACCAGACGCTCCAGCGCAATGTTGGTTTCGCCTTTGGAAAGCCCGTGAACGCCGATGATCGCGCCGCTGCGTTGAGCGACCTGTTCGCAGATGGCGCGCAGTTGATCGGAATCGCCATGGTGCAATACCGCGTCAATGGCGACCGCGTCCTTGTTCCAGTCGGCAACCAGCTTGATGCGCGACTGCACATCCTTCGGCAGACGATTGCGCAGCGACTTGGCCGGTTCAACGTCCGGCACGATTGCCATACTGCCCACCGCCATCACTGCGGCCAGTTGCGCCAGCAGATCCGTCTCATCTTCGGCCAGACACAGCACGTGCTCACGCGGCAGGATGCTGTAGCTGTTGCGCTCGCCGGTCGGGCCCATGAGCGTGCGGGTCACGCCGCTTTGGGATTGCTCGGCGAACTGGCTGCATAACACCTCCAGATCGCTGAGTTGTTGGCTGCTTGCCCAGGCCCTGAGCGCATTCAGCGGCTTGAGCATCGCCTCCTGCATGCGGATGTCCGGCGCCTGAAGCGCATCGCGGGCGGCGAAGGATTTATGCACGGCATCGGCGGGACGCGTCGACAGCAAACGGTAGAGATACAGCGGGCCACCGGCTTTCGGGCCGGTGCCTGACAAACCTTCGCCACCAAACGGTTGCACACCCACTACGGCGCCGACGATGTTGCGGTTGACGTACATGTTCCCGGCGTTGACGTTGTCGATCACCTTGGCGATGGTCTCGTCGATGCGCGTGTGTACGCCCAATGTCAGGCCATAACCGGAGGCGTTGATCTGCGCGATCAGTTGATCCAGCTCACGACGCTTGTAGCGCACGACGTGCAGGACCGGGCCGAAGATTTCCCGTTGCAGTTCGTCGAAGCTGTCCAGTTCAATCAGCGTCGGCATCACGTAGGTGCCGCGTTTGATCTCGTCGCTGTCGGCAATGGCGACCTGATACACGTTGCGGCCTTTGTCGCGCATGGCCTGGATGTGTTTCTCGATGCCGGCCTTGGCTTCCTGATCGATCACCGGGCCGATGTCCACCGACAGGCGCTCCGGGTTGCCGAGGCGGCTTTCGGCCATTGCGCCTTTAAGCATCTCGATGACGCGGTCCGCTGAATCTTCCTGCAAGCACAGCACACGCAGTGCGGAGCAGCGTTGGCCGGCGCTGTCGAACGCCGAGGACACCACGTCGATGACCACTTGTTCGGTCAGCGCCGAGGAGTCGACGATCATCGCATTCTGGCCACCGGTTTCAGCGATCAGGGGAATCGGCCGGCCCTGAGCATCGAGACGGCCGGCGACATTGCGTTGCAGCAAGCGAGCGACTTCAGTGGAACCGGTGAACATGACACCCTTGACGCGATCATCGCCGACCAGCCGTGCGCCGACGGTTTCACCGCGGCCCGGCAGCAGTTGCACCACGCCTTCGGGAATACCGGCTTCGAGGAGAATGCGGACGGCCTGCGCGGCAATCAGCGGTGTCTGTTCGGCGGGTTTGGCGAGCACCGGGTTGCCGGCCGCCAGGGCTGCAGCCACCTGACCGCTGAAAATTGCCAGCGGGAAGTTCCACGGGCTGATGCACACCACAGGGCCCAACGGGCGGTGAGCGTCGTTGCTGAAATCGTTGCGTGCCTGCACCGCGTAGTAGCGCAGGAAATCCACAGCCTCGCGCACTTCGGCGATGGCGTTGGCGAACGTCTTGCCGGCTTCGCGAGCCAGCAAGCCCATCAGCGGTTGTATTTCGGCTTCCATCAGGTCCGCGGCGCGCTCAAGGATTGCGGCACGTTCGGCCGGCGGCGTCGCCTGCCAGATCGGTCCGGCGCTGAGTGCGCTGAGCAGGGCGTTATCGACGTCTTCCAGGCTGGCTTCCTGTACGTGGCCAACGACGTCACGCAAATCGGACGGGTTCAGGACCGGCGTTTCAGTGCCAGCGCTGACCGGGCTGCCCAGCATCGGGCCCGCCTTCCAATCGTTGTGCGCCGTGGCGAGCAGGGCAGAAGACAGCGATGCCAAACGATGTTCGTTGGCCATGTCGATGCCGGCGGAGTTGGCGCGCTCGCTGCCGTACAGGTCGCGCGGCAGCGGAATGCGTGGATGCGGCAGGCCGAACCCGCCTTCCTGGGTGGCCATGCGCTCGATGCTGGACACGGGATCGGCAACCAGTTCCTGAATCGAAATCGACTGGTCAGCAATGCGGTTGACGAAGGAGGTGTTGGCGCCGTTTTCCAGCAGTCGACGCACCAGATACGCCAGCAGCGTTTCATGGGTGCCGACCGGTGCGTACACGCGGCACGGTCGGTTCAGCTTGCCATCGGCGACTTTGCCGACGACCTGTTCATACAAGGGTTCGCCCATGCCGTGCAGGCACTGGAACTCGTACTGACCGGGGTAATAGTTCTGACCGGCGATGTGGTAAATGGCCGACAGCGTATGGGCGTTGTGGGTCGCGAACTGCGGGTAGATGACTTCCGGCACCGAGAGCAGTTTGCGTGCGCAGGCGATGTAGGAAACGTCGGTGTAAACCTTGCGCGTGTAGACCGGGTAGCCTTCCAGGCCCTCGACCTGGGCGCGCTTGATTTCACTGTCCCAGTACGCGCCTTTCACCAGACGGATCATCAGGCGATGGCGGCTGCGGCGGGCCAGGTCGATGACGTAGTCGATCACATAAGGGCAGCGCTTCTGATACGCCTGGATCACGAAACCGATGCCGTTCCAGCCGGTCAGTTGCGGTTCGAAGCACAGGCGTTCGAGCAGGTCCAGCGACAGCTCCAGGCGATCGGCTTCTTCGGCGTCGATGTTCAGGCCGATGTCGTATTGCTTGGCCAGCAAGGTCAGCGACAGCAGGCGCGGGTACAACTCATCCATCACGCGCTCGTACTGTGCCCGGCTGTAACGCGGGTGCAGCGCGGACAATTTGATGGAGATGCCAGGGCCTTCATAGATGCCGCGACCGTGGGAGGCTTTGCCGATCGAGTGGATGGCTTGCTCGTAGGACGCCAGGTATTTCTGCGCGTCATGCTCGGTCAGGGCCGCTTCGCCGAGCATGTCGTAGGAGTAACGGAAGCCTTTCGCCTCGAACTTGCTGGCGTTGGCCAGAGCTTCGGCGATGGTCTCGCCGGTAACGAACTGCTCGCCCATCAGGCGCATGGCCATGTCGACGCCCTTGCGGATCATCGGCTCGCCGGACTTGCCGATGATGCGGCTCAGCGAGGAGGTCAGGCCCGCCTCGTTGTGGGTGCTGACCAGTTTGCCGGTCAGTAACAGGCCCCAGGTGGCGGCGTTGACGAACAGCGACGGGCTGTTGCCGAGATGCGGGTGCCAGTTGCCGGTGCTGATCTTGTCGCGGATCAATGCGTCGCGGGTGCCTTTGTCAGGAATGCGCAGCAGGGCTTCGGCCAGGCACATCAGCGCCACGCCTTCCTGCGATGACAGCGAGAACTCCTGCAGCAGGCCCTGGACGATACCGGCGCGGCCACCGGCGCTCTTCTGGTTGCGCAGCTTTTCAGCGATCGACGCCGCCAGCTTGTGGGTTGCATCGGCCATTGGCGCAGGCAGGCGCGCCTGCTCGATGAGCATCGGCACCACTTCAGGCTCGGGACGGCGGTAAGCGGAGGTAATCGCGGCACGCAGGACTGACTGGGGAAGGATGCTTTCGGCGAATTCGAGGAACGCCTGATGGGCGTTGTCGGCGGGCAGATCACCCTGATCATCGGCGTCTTTGCCACCCTGACCACTGAGTTCATTCAGGGTCGCACCGCCCTCGAGCTTCTCCAGATAATTGAAGATCGCCTGCTTGATCAGCCAGTGGGGCGTCCGGTCGATGGACTGCGCCGCCGCTTTCAGTCGCTCACGGGTAGGGTCGTCGAGTTTGACACCGAGGGTGGTGGTGGCCATTTCTTATCCTCATGACAGCCACGGTCATGTGGCTTAGCTGCGGCAAGATTAGCCGCGGGATCGAAAGGGTGCAACCGGGTGCAACCGCTTTTTTCAAAGTGTTTCCAAAGTGCCCTGTATTGAGTCGAGCTGGCCTGGCGTCGCCCGGTTCGGGTGCCTGCTTGGCCAAGGCTCTAGCTGGCTGTTGCCCTGCAAATACGGGGTATATGGCACTTTGATCTAAATTGTAAAAAAGCCATGGAATGGCGTTTTTCGGGTTGCACCTGCGCCAGAGTGTCCTCTAGGATGCGCCGCTTTGGTGCATTCAAGCGGTGTGCAGCGGCGAGGTTCTCGCCAGCCCGCGACGCACGCGAGCGGCCAATCGCGAACCTGATGCCCTCAGGAGGACTTCGCTCTGCTCGCGCCTATAAAAACAACGCCGGAACCTAACCGATGAGTGTCAGCAACCCTACCTTGATCACTTTCGTGATCTACATCGCCGCGATGGTCCTCATAGGACTCATGGCCTACCGTTCCACCAATAATCTCTCGGACTATATCCTCGGCGGGCGCAGCCTCGGCAGTGTGGTCACGGCGCTTTCGGCCGGTGCATCGGACATGAGCGGCTGGTTGCTCATGGGGTTGCCGGGCGCGATCTACATGTCCGGTCTCTCGGAAGGCTGGATCGCCATCGGGCTGATCGTCGGCGCCTACCTGAACTGGCTGTTCGTTGCCGGTCGCCTGCGGGTACAGACCGAGCACAACGGCGATGCGCTGACCCTGCCGGATTACTTCTCCAGCCGCTTTGAAGACAACAGCGGCCTGCTGCGGGTGATTTCCGCCATCGTGATTCTGGTGTTCTTCACGATCTACTGCGCTTCCGGCATCGTCGCTGGCGCGCGGCTGTTCGAGAGCACCTTCGGCATGTCCTACGAAACCGCGTTATGGGCAGGCGCTGCGGCGACGATTGCCTACACCTTCATCGGCGGCTTCCTGGCAGTCAGCTGGACAGACACCGTACAAGCGACCCTGATGATCTTCGCGCTGATCCTTACGCCCATCATCGTGCTGCTGGCGACCGGTGGCATCGACACCACGTTCATGGCCATCGAAGCCCAGGACCCGAGCAACTTCGACATGCTCAAGAACACCACTTTCATCGGCGTCATTTCGCTGATGGGCTGGGGCCTGGGCTACTTCGGTCAGCCGCACATCCTGGCGCGCTTCATGGCCGCTGACTCGGTCAGGTCGATCGCCAAGGCCCGTCGCATTTCCATGACCTGGATGATCCTCTGCCTGGGCGGCACCGTCGCGGTGGGCTTCTTCGGCATCGCCTACTTCTCGGCGCACCCTGAGGTGGCCGGTCCGGTGACTGAAAACCACGAGCGCGTCTTCATCGAGCTGGCCAAGATCCTGTTCAATCCGTGGATTGCTGGCGTTCTGCTTTCGGCCATTCTTGCGGCGGTGATGAGCACGCTGAGCTGCCAGTTGCTGGTCTGTTCAAGTGCGCTGACCGAAGACTTCTACAAAGCCTTTTTGCGCAAAAGCGCGTCCCAGGTTGAGCTGGTGTGGATCGGCCGGGCCATGGTGCTGTTGGTGGCGCTGATTGCGATCGCCCTGGCGGCGAACCCGGAAAACCGCGTGCTGGGTCTGGTCAGCTACGCCTGGGCCGGCTTTGGCGCCGCGTTCGGGCCGGTGGTGCTGATCTCGGTGATCTGGAAGGGCATGACCCGCAACGGCGCACTGGCGGGGATTCTGGTCGGCGCGATCACGGTCGTGGTGTGGAAGCATTTCGAACTGCTGGGCCTGTACGAGATCATCCCCGGCTTCATCTTCGCCAGCATCGCCATCGTGCTGTTCAGCGTAATCGGCAAAGGCCCTACGCCGGGCATGCTGACGCGCTTTGAAGCAGCGGAAAAAGTATACAGGGCGGCATAAGGGCTGCCTGTTCAAGAGCCCGAGCGACACTGGCGCTCGGGCTCCCTTGCGAGCGCATCAGCTCTTGTTGTGGTCGGCGTCCAGGTTGAAGAACATGGTCTTGCCGCCTTCGCTGGTGTAGCCCGTGTTGTCCTGGGTGTAGACACCGGCCTTGAAGTACAGCTGCTGTTTGCTCCAGGTGGCGCTGATCCGGTCGTTCCAGGCCATGCCGTGGGCGGTCACGCTGAGCAATCCGGCTTTATTGAGGTGGATGACGTAATTGAACGTCTCGTTCAGGCTCACGTTTTCCGCCACCGTGATCACGCGCGCTTTTTTGTCGGTGGGGTGGTAGCGGACCTTGGCGACGATGTTGCCCATGTGCGTCGCTTCCAGGTACTGATATTCGAGCTTCAACAGCGGCTGCGTGCTGTCGTAGACGTGGATCTGACCGATGACGACCCTGCCTGAAGATGGCACCTGGAGAACCTTGAGCTTGGCATTCAGATAATTGTCGGCGTCCTGGTAGTACCAGTTGTGCAGCGTGCCGTTGGACCAGGTCTCGCGCAACTCGGTACGCGGGTAGATAGCGTTGGCGGTCTTGCTTCCGGTAACCGGAGCCCAGAATGTGATGTTCGATGAGCCGGACTTGAAGTATTTGCCGTCGTAACCTTGAAGCAGTTGTTGTGTCTCGATGGTGGCGGGGGGCGAGCCCACTGGAATGCTCAGATTCCACGTTCCCAAATCAATCATGTCTAGTCGTCCGATATGTCTCATTGCCAGCAAAGTTGCGGGCGAAAGGGGGTTGGGGGCGGCTTTTTATACGGTTCCACGGCGCATTTGTTAACGCGAATCTGTCGGATGGTTGACGTCAAAGTGCCGCTATCTTCGCTGCAGCTCAGGGTGTTCCTGACATTGAGCACCGTTACCGTTAGTCGGTTGGATGGCACTTTTCGAATTGCACTACTATGGCTACCTTCTTTTTTCTCCAATCGAAGCTAGAGTAATGGCCAATCAGTCCATCAGCGGGGCCATTCCCCGGGCAGTAAAGTGAATGATGAGTAGCAGCATGGAATGCGCGCAGTCCCTGCCAACCAGTGGCAAATCAGTATTGTTGGTTGTTGACGATTATCCGGAAAATCTGGTGACCATGTGCGCGGTACTGCAGCGCCAGGACCGGGAAATCATCACCGCCGCCTCAGGCATGGAAGCGTTGGGTATTTTGCTGGACCGAGATGTCGATCTGGTGCTGCTGGATGTGCAGATGCCGGACATGGATGGCTTCGAAGTTGCTCGCCTCATGCGTGGCAGTCTGCGAACGCGATTGACGCCGATCATCTTCCTCACCGCCAACGAACAATCCCGCGACTCGGTGCACAAGGGTTACGCCAGCGGCGCAGTCGATTACCTGTTCAAACCCTTCGATCCCAATATTCTCAGGCCCAAGGTTCAGGCGCTTCTGGAGCAGCAGCACAATCGGCGTGCCCTGCAGAAGCTGAGCCGCGAGCTGGAATCGGCGCGGGCGTTCAACGCCTCGGTGCTGGCCAACGTGGCCGAAGGCATCCTTGTCGTCACTGAAGACGGCGTCATCAGCTTCGCCAATCCGGCGATCTGCCGGTTGCTGGGCATGACCGACGGAGAGCTGCGCGGCACCGGGTTGTGCACTTACCTGCACGAGCCCAGCGTTGGCGAATGGGCAGATTCCGGCTTTTATCATCACTATCGCCGTGCCGATACCTATCGCGTCCATGACGCCGTGCTGCGAACGCCCGAGGGGCGTCAGGTCCCGGTCGCGTTGTCCTGCGCGCCGCTGCCCGCCGAGCAGCGCGCGATGGTGCTGAGCGTGCTCGACATGTCAGTGGTGCGTGACCTCTATCGTCAGCTCGAACATCAGGCCGTGACGGACTCCCTCACCGGGCTGCTCAACCGCCGCGGCTTTTATCAGACCGTCGAAGGGATGCTGTTGCGCAACGAGCATGCGGGCAAATACCTGGTCGTGTTGTACCTGGACCTCGACGGCTTCAAGGATGTGAATGATTCCCTGGGCCACGATGCGGGCGATCAGGTGTTGCAGTGGGTCGGCGCGCAATTGAAAGACTGCCTGCGCCCTTACGATGTGCTCGCGCGCATGGGCGGCGACGAGTTCGTGGTGGTCATCGACGGACTGGATTTCCCCGAACATGCCGCGAAGGTCGCCGAAAAGCTGATCGAGAGGGTGTCTGCACGGCGCATGATTGACGGGGTCGAAGCCACACTCGGCGCGAGTATCGGCATCGCGGTCTACCCGGACTGCGGCACCAATCTGGATGGCCTGCTGCGCGCGGCGGATATTGCGATGTACGAAGCCAAGCGCGCAGGGCGTCAGCAATACCGCTTCTTCGATCAGTACATGAATGGCCGCGCACGCTCCCGTCTGATGCTCGAAGAGAGTGTGCGCACGGCGATCGATGGCAAAGACTTTTCCATGGTCTACCAGCCGCAGGTCAACGTGGTCACCGGCAAGACGCGGGGTTTTGAAGCGCTACTGCGCTGGCATCATCCGGACGCGGGCGATGTGCCGTCAGGCGTGTTCATTCCGCTGCTGGAGGAGACGCGGCTGATCAACAAGCTCGGCGGCTGGATTTTCGAGCAGGGTGCGGCGCAGCGCCAACGCTGGAGCGACGTCTTCCCGGACGATCTGGTCATGAGCGTCAGCGTGAGCCCTGCGCAATTCAGCCTGCCGAATCTGGCGGCCGAGTTGCAGCGCGCGATGCAGATACACGGCCTGAAACCCCGGCAACTGGAAGTCGAGATCACTGAGCCTTCACTGGTCCACAACCTGGTTCACAGCCGCAAGCAACTGCAGGACCTGCATGACATCGGCGTGCGTGTGTCGCTGGACGATTTCGGCGCAGGCGACAGCTCCCTTGCCCATCTGCGCAACCTCGATCTGGACACCTTGAAGCTCGACCGGCACTTCATTGGCGGCATGCTGGGATCGTCCCGGGATCTGGCCGTCGCACGTAGCATCATTGATCTGTGTCGCATGCTCGATATCGAGGTAATTGCCGAAGGCGTCGAAACCTACGAGCAGTATGAGTGGCTGGTCGACAACGGCTGTCAGATCATTCAGGGCTTCCTGATTGCTCATCCGATGCCGCCATTGGAGGCAGAGCGTTTTGTCGAGCCGGTCGATCTGCCGGTCGCGTTACAGCTGCTCGGGCAGGACTGACGCGGTAGACTCGCGTTTTTCCCGCGACCCGATCCGACCATGACTGTCACTCCCCCCATGCCGCTCAAATACCTGCAGGCTTATCCCGAAGGCCTGCAGGATCAGGTTCGGCAGCTGATCTCGCAGGACCGGCTGACGGAGTATCTGCAGCAGCGCTACCCGGATCGCCACGAAATCCAGAGCGACAAGGCGCTGTACGCCTACGCGCTGGCGCTCAAGCAGGAATACCTGCGCAACGCGCCGAACATCGACAAAGTGCTGTTCGACAACCGGCTGGACCTGACACACCGCGCGCTGGGCCTGCATACCACGGTGTCGCGGGTGCAGGGCGGCAAGCTTAAATCCAAGAAGGAAATCCGCGTGGCTGCGCTGTTCAAGGAGGCCGCGCCGCAGTTTCTGAAGATGATCGTGGTCCACGAACTGGCGCACTTCAAGGAGTCGGACCACAACAAGGCGTTCTATCAGTTGTGCGAACACATGCAGCCGGGCTATCACCAGCTGGAATTTGACCTGCGCATCTACCTGACCTGGCGGGACATGCAGACGGCCGTGCGCTGATCAGCCGCTAGCGCTTTTCAAGGAAGTTTTAATGGACGTCAGCAAGACCAAGAGCAGTTTCTACCGCCGCCTGTATGTGGCGTATCTGATCGACAGCGGCATCGCCAGCAGCGTACCGGCACTGACCGACGTCACCGGCATGCCCCGTCGCACCGCCCAGGACACCATCGCGGCGCTGGCTGATCTGGATATCGTCTGCGAATTCGAACAACTGGATGGCGGCCGCAATCATGCCGGCGGTTACCGGATTCATGACTGGGGCGCGATTGACCGCCGCTGGATCGAGGGCAATTTGCAGGCCCTCAAGACGGTGCTCGGGTATCCGTGACGTCGTGTGGGGCGTTGATTCTAGAGCTTCCCGGCTAAAGCCGGTCCTGCGAGGGACATCAGGGTCCCCGCGCCGGATCAGTCCAGATCGCGACGCATGCTGATGTGCGGGATGCCGTCCTCGACGTACACCTCGCCCACCGGATTAAAGCCGTAGCGGCTGTAGTAACCCTGCAAGTGCGCCTGGGCCGAGAGAAATATCGGCTGGTCCGGCCACTGAAGTTCGGCGTGTTTCAGCGCCTGAACCATCAATTCATGACCCATGCCCTTGTTGCGCATCGATGGTGCAGTCACCACGCGGCCAATGGTCACGTCACCGTTCTGCTGAATCGGGTCCAGCAGGCGCAGGTAGGCGACCAGCTGATCATCCTGCCAAGCCATGAGATGGCAGGTATCGCCCAGCAAATCCTGGCCATCGACGTCCAGATACCAGCATTTCTGCTCCACCACGAACACCTGCGCCCTCAGTTGCAGAATGGCGTACAGCTGCTCTTTTCCAAGGTCGGTATGGTGTTTGCAAATCCAGTTGATAGACATGACGCCGGCCTGCGAGAAGAAGTGGATGCCGGATACTAAACGCATATCGGCGCAAGCCCAAATTCGCGGCGAGCAGGGCTCGATACTGATTCAATCAACGGCGCGTCATTTTGTTGAACTGCAGCACAAACATCGTAGTGTTATGAGTTGTGCAATGCGCAAAATGCGTCTTCACTGAAGGCCAGTTGCCACAAGGAAGCTGAGCATGTCGCGTTTGCTGTGCGCCGCAGGGCTGTTGGGAATGATGCTGATAGCCCAAGGCGCGGTCGCGCAGACATTGCGTCTCGCCGGCGATGCGTGGGCGCCTTATGCCGACGTGTCATTGCTGCACGACGGGCTTTCCACTGATCTGATTCGCACGGCCCTGGGCCGCGCCGGTTATGACACCGAATACGAGCAGGTCCCTTGGGCGCGGGCGATTCACGGGCTGAGCGAAGGGCGGTATGACATCGTCATCAACGCCTGGTACAGCGAAGACCGCACGCGCATTGGGGTTTTCTCTGCGCCATACCTGATTAACCGCCTGCTTTTCCTGAAACGCAAAGACGCCGCCATCGACTTTCAGAGCCTGTCGCAGCTGCACGGCTATTCCATTGCCGTCGTGCGCGGCTACGCCTATTCGCCCGAATTCGACGCCGATGCCGAGCTGAAGAAGGTGCCGGTTGCGAATTTCTCGACCTCTGTCAGGATGCTCGCGGCGCGCAGGGTCGACTTAACGGTGGAAGACGAGTACGCGGCGCGCTTCGCCCTCAACCGCGAGCCGGCTGACGTACAGGCCAGCGTTGAATTTCTGCCCAAGTCACTGAGCGAAAACAGTCTGCACATGCTGGTCAGCATCAAACGGGCGGATCATCAGCAGATCGTTCTGGATTTCGACAAGGCTATCGCCGACATGAAAGCCGACGGCACGTACGACAAGCTCATCAAGCTGCACGGTCTGTGAGGTCGGGCTCTTTGGCCGGTTCTTTGATCAAGTGCGCTGCGAGGGTGCGCAACGGCCCCAACTGACGGCAGATCAGCGCGAGTTGGGTTTGCACCAGCCGTTGGCCTTCGTCGATTTCTTCCGGCATCTGTTCCAGGCTCGTCGCCAGCGCCTCCTCTGCGTCGCTTTGCACCGCCACCGGCTCACGCATCGCCAGGCTCTGGGCGATTTCATCGATGCTCGCGGCAAGGCTGGCCCCGGCGCCCTCGATCAGTTGCTCGCGCACTTCGGGCGGCAGCGGTGCGTCCCGATGGGCGCCCAGGCCCGACAGATAACTGAGCAGCGTGTGTGACAGCACCAGGAAGCGGAAACCGACGTCGGCCTCTTTGCGGAAATGCCCGGGCTCCATGAGCATGTTGGCCAGCGTGGTGGAAAGTGCCGCGTCGGCGTTATGGGCGTTGCGGCGGGCCAGTCGATAGGCCAGATCGTCGCTCTTGCCGTTCGCGTACTGCTGCATGATCTGGCGCAGGTAAATGCTGTTGCACGACAGCGTGTTGGCCAGCACCTTGTTCAGTCGACGGCCTTGCCAGTCGGGCAGGAACAGGAACACCGCCAGGCCGGCGATCAGGCTGCCCAGCAGCGTGTCCAGCAGGCGCGGCAGGAACACGCCGTAACCGTCGCCGACCTGATTGAAGCAGAACAGGATCATCACCGTGATTGCCGCCGTCGACAGCGTGTAGCGCGTGGTGCGGTTGACGAAGAACACCACGCCGGCCAGCACCGCGCACATCGATTGCAGGACCGGCGTGGTGATCAGGTCGAACAGAATCCAGCCCGCCGTCAGGCCAATGGCGGTGCCGATGATGCGCTGCCCGAGTTTGCGCCGCGTGGCGCCGTAGCTTGGCTGGCAGACAAACACCGTGGTGAGGATGATCCAGTAACCCTGGGACGGGTGAATCAGGTGAACCATGATGTAGCCGATGACCAGCGCCAATGGCAGGCGCAGGGCGTGACGGAACAACAGCGAGGTCGGCGTCAGTTGCAGCCGCAGCCGCGTCCAGACGTCCTTGAGGTTGCGCGGCGAGCGGTCCAGCAGACTGCTGTCGGTGGCGTCCGCCAGGGCGTCGGGGTTGCTCGCATCGCTGAGCAGCCGGTCAAGGGTGCCAAGGTTATTGGCCAGCGCCCGCAGCGAACGCAGCAGCCCGCGCCACGCCGGATTGCTCTGAATGCGCAGGTGTTCGAGGGAGGCGCGCAGGTCATTCAGCGCGTGGGCGAAGCTGTCGTCATAGATGAACGGCTGGCGCAGCTGGATCGACGCTGACAGGTCACGGCAGGCTCGCCCTTGCTGGCGTAGCAGGCGCTGGCAGCGAAACAGCACGTCACTGTGGAAGAACGCTTCGGCCAGGGAGTTGTAGGGATAGTGCGACGAACTGGCACGTTCGTGGATGTCCTGGGCCAGGAAGTACAGCTTCAGGTAGCGGCTGACCTTCGAGCCGGGGCGGCCACTGCCCACACGGTTGAGGATGATTTCCTTGGTCACGTTGAGTGCGCCGACGACCTTGCCGTTCTGCTTGGCAAGCTCCAGGCGCTTGGCTTCGATATCAAGGGTGCGAATCGGCTCGAACAGCTCTGATTTGAGCTTCAGGTACAGGCCCAGCTCACGAAACAGTCGGGCCAGGGCCTGCTGCACCGGCTGATTGGAAAACAGCATCTGCCACAGCACCGACAGCAGGCCGTACCACGCCGCACCTGCGACCAGCAGCATGGGTTCATGCCAGAAATCGGTGACTTCGCCGCCGCGCTGATCGACGCCGATCATGGTGTAGACCGACAGAATCAACGTCGCGTAGGCAATGGCGCCGTAGCGCTCGCCCAGCGCGCCGAGCATCGTCAGGCAGAACGCCGCGAAGGCAAACGCGCAGATAAACACCACGGGGTAGGGGAACAGCAGCTCCACGGACAGCGCCGCGATGCTGAAGCACACCAGCGTCACGGCCAGCGCATTGAGGCGGCCTTGCCAGCTGTCGTCGGTTTCCGACAGGGCGCTGGCGATAATCCCGAGGAACAGCGGGATCAGCTGAGACATCTCGTTCTGGTACCAGCACAGCGCCATGCTGCCGGTCAGCGCGATGAAAACCCGCACGCTGTAGGAAAACTTGTCCAGCGCCCAGAGACGGCGGAATGTATTGCGCAACGATGTCGATGCCATGAACGCTGACGGCCTTGTTCGCGATTGATTTTGCTGAGGGATATGTACAGCGCCGGATGCGCGCTGTACATCCGGTTAGCAAAATTTATTCCGGGGCGGATGCCAATACCTCAAGACGCACCTTGACCCCAAGGGTGCCTCTCTCATTTGCGACACGCCCTTGTAGGAGCAATCGGAGGTAACGACGGTCGCGAAGGCGCAAGGTCAGGCACTGAATGTGTATTGCCTGACCCGGCCTCTTCGCGACCGTCGTAAACTCCGATTGCTCCTACAGAGATCGCGTGCGTCTGTGACGTTGTGGGCTTGCTCGCAACGACTGCTCAGACGAACTGCGCCGCCGCATATGCCGATGCCCAGGCCCACTGGAAGTTGAAGCCGCCCAGATGCCCGCTGACATCCAGCACCTCACCGACAAAATACAGCCCCGGTGATTTCAGGGATTCCATGGTCTTCGACGACACCTCGCGGGTGTCGATGCCGCCCAGTGTCACTTCTGCCGTGCGATACCCTTCGGTGCCCGCCGGTACCACTTGCCAGCTCGCCAGTCTGGTGGCGATGTCGGCCAGCTCAGCGTGGGTGTACTGCTTCATCGGCTTGGACACAAACCATTGCTCGGCAATCAGGTTGGCCATTTTCTTGGTGAAAATCTCGCCGAGCAGCGTCTTCAGTTCGCTGTTCGGGCGTTCGGCCTGTTGCTCGGTGAGCCAGTTGTGGGCGTCGTGGTCGGGCATCAGGTTGATTTCGACCGTGTCGCCCGGCTGCCAGAAGGACGAGATCTGCAGAATCGCCGGCCCGCTCAAGCCACGGTGGGTGAACAGGATGTTCTCGCGAAAGCTGACGTCGTTGCAGCTCACCAGGCAATCGACCGACGTGCCGGTCAGCTCGGTGCACAGCTCTTTCAATTGATCGGTGATGGTGAACGGCACCAGGCCCGCCCGGGTAGGCAATAGCGTGTGGCCGAACTGCTTGCCGACCTGATAACCGAAACCGGTGGCGCCCAGCGTCGGAATCGACAGCCCGCCTGTGGCGATCACCAGCGACTCGCAACGGAGCTCGCCCAAGGTGGTTTTCAGCAGGTAACCGCTGTCGGTTTTCTCGATGCTCTGCACCGAGGTGTCCATGTGCAGGCTCACGCCAGCGGTGTCGCATTCGGCGAGCAGCAGATCGAGGATGTCGCTGGACTTGTTGTCGCAGAATAGCTGGCCGAGTTTCTTTTCGTGGTACGGCACGCCGTGCTTGCCCACCAGTTCGATGAAATCCCACTGGGTATAGCGGGCCAGCGCCGATTTGCAGAAATGCGGGTTCTGCGAGAGGAAGTTGGCGGGCTCGGTGTACAGGTTGGTGAAGTTGCAGCGACCGCCGCCCGACATGAGGATTTTCTTGCCCGGCTTGTTGGCGTGATCGATCAACATGACCTTGCGCCCGCGCTGGGCCGCCGTGAATGCACACATCAAACCTGCGGCGCCGGCGCCGATGATCACAACGTCAGTAACGGGCAAAGCGGTGTCCTCGGAATATCGGGAAGAAGATCGTGGAATCTGTCAGCGATCAATGTTGATTCTGCTGACGCTTTCGCCAGCAAGGTGGAGCGCCACCCCGGTCGCTCCCACAGGGGTTGCGCGGCCTTGTAGGAGCGACCGGGGTGGCGCTCCACCTTGCTCGCGATCAGGGGGCGATGCGGTATTGCGGGTGTTTACAAGATCCGCACGCGCAACGATTTGCCCTTGATCTTGCCGTTGTTCAAACGCTCCAGCGCCTGCTTGGCCATGCTGCGTTCCACGGCGACGTAGGCCTGGAAATCAAAGATCGCGATCTTGCCCACCTGAGTGCCGGGAATGCCGGCTTCGCCGGTCAGCGCGCCTAGAATGTCGCCGGGGCGCAGTTTGTCTTTGCGGCCGGAACCGATGCACAGCGTGGTCATCGGTGGCAGCAGCTTGCCGCCTTCCTTGCGCTCCAGTTGGTCGTACTGCTGCCAGTTGAGCGGCGCTTTCTGCAGTTCTTCAACGGCGCGGGCGCGCTGGCTTTCGCCGGGCGCGACGAGGCTGACGGCGATGCCGGTCTCACCCGCACGACCGGTACGGCCGACGCGGTGAATGTGGATTTCCGAGTCCCGCGCCAGCTCGACGTTGAGCACCATGTCCAGGCCATCGATGTCCAGACCGCGCGCAGCGACGTCAGTGGCCACCAGCACCGAGGTGCTGCGGTTGGCGAACATCGCCAGCACCTGGTCGCGGTCACGCTGTTCCAGATCGCCATGCAGGCCGACGGCAGACATGCCCTTGGCGGTCAGGTGATCGACCACTTCCTGAACCTGCTGCTTGGTGAAACAGAACGCCACGCAAGACTGCGGACGGAAATGATCGAGCACGCGGACCACCGCTTCAAGGCGTTGCTCTGGCGCGATTTCGTAGAAGATCTGCTCGATCTGGCTGTCGGCGTGGAGCGCTTCGACCTTGACGGTCTGCGGGTCACGCATGAATTTCGAGGACAGCTGCTTGATGCCGACCGGGTACGTGGCCGAGAACAGCAGGGTTTGGCGACGCTTCGGCGTCTGCTCGATGATGTCGGCGATGGCGTCGTAGAAACCCATGTCGAGCATGCGGTCGGCTTCGTCCAGCACCAGCGTGTTCAGGCCGTCCAGTACCAGCGAACCCTTGCGCAGATGCTGCTGAATGCGACCCGGCGTGCCGACGATGATGTGCGCGCCGTGCTCCAGCGAGCCTATTTGCGGGCCGAAAGACACGCCGCCGCAGAGCGTCAGGACCTTGATGTTGTCTTCGGAACGCGCCAGACGGCGGATTTCCTTGGCCACCTGGTCGGCCAGCTCACGGGTGGGGCAGAGCACCAGCGCCTGGCAGCCGAAGTAGCGCGGATTGATCGGATTGAGCAGGCCGATGCCGAATGCAGCGGTCTTGCCGGAGCCCGTCTTGGCCTGGGCGATCAGGTCCATCCCCTTGACGATCACCGGCAGGCTCTGCGCCTGAATCGGCGTCATCTCGGCATAACCAAGGGACTCCAGGTTAGCCAGCATGGCGGCGGAAAGGGGCAGTGAGTTAAAAGCGGTGTTAGTCACGGGACGGGCCTGCAAAACAAAATGTCGCGCAGTGTATCAGGTCGCGACCCCTGCCTTGGGGCCGCGCGCGATAAATGGTGAGGGGGTCATGCCTCGATCTCGGGCTCCGGTTGCGGTTTGCGGGCCGGTGCTTCGGGTGCCATGCGCGGCGATAGCTGCAGGAAGATCGACGCCGCCAGCATCGCCAGCACGCCGACGCACAGGAAGGTCAGCTGAAACGCGCCGAGCACGTCGCTGACTTCACCCGTCGCCACGTCGTCGCTGAATCCGCCCAGCAAGGCGGCCGCACAGGCGACGCCAAGACTCAGGGACAACTGCGCGACCACCGACAGCAAACTGTTGCCGCTGGCGGCACTGGCGTCATCGAGGTCGATCAGCGTCACCGCGTTCATCGCCGAGAACTGCAGCGAGTTGACCCCGCCTAAAAACGCCAGATGAATGAGCAGCAGCCAGTACGGCGTGTTGGCCGTGACCAGCGCCATGCTCGCCAGCAGAATACCCAACAGCAGCGTATTACCGGTCAGCACGATGCGATAACCCAGTCGCTCGATGGCTTTGGTTGCCAGCGGTTTGGCGAACATCGCCGCGAGGGCCAGGGGAATCATGCTCATGCCGGCGTGTGACGGTGAGTAACCCAACGCGACTTGCAGCATCAACGGCAGCAGAAAGGGCAGGGCGCCGCTGCCCAGGCGCGCGAACAGATTGCCCATGATGCCCACCGCAAAGCTGCGGGTCTTGAACAACTGAGCGGAGAACAGTGGCGCTTCCACATGACTGGCGCGCAACCAGTACGCGGCGAGACAGGCCATGCCGCCGAACAGCAGCATCACCACCCGCAAGTGCGGGAGGTTCAGTTCGCCAAGCCCTTCCATGGCAATCGTGATCAGCACCATCGAGGCGCCAAACAGCCCAAACCCCGCCAGATCGAAGCGCGTGCGTCCGCCGCCCTGAAGATCGGGGATGAATTTGCGCACCGCAAAACACCCCAGAATCCCCACCGGAAGGTTGATCAGGAAGATCCAGTGCCAGCTCAGGTATTCCACCAGCCAGCCGCCGACCGTCGGGCCCATCAGCGGGCCGAGCAGGGCGGGCATGGTGATGAAGCTCAACGTGCGCACCAGTTCGGTTCGGGGGTAGGCGCGCAGCACAATGAGGCGTCCTACCGGCATCATCAACGCACCGCCGAGGCCCTGAATCACCCGTGCGCCCACCAGCATGCCGAGGGAGTTGGACACCGCGCACAGAAACGAGCCGAAGCTGAACAGCAGGATGGCGCTGAAGAAGATGCGCTTGATGCCGAAACGGTCGGAAATCCAGCCCGACGCGGGGATCAGCAGGGCGATGGTCAGCATGTAAGCGATGATCACCGACTGCATGCGCAGCGGGTTTTCCGCCAGCGAGCCGGCCATGGAAGGCAGCGCGGTGTTGAGGATCGTGCCGTCCAGGCTTTGCATGAAAAAAGCGATGGCGATGACCCATGGCATCCAGCGCAGGGTGCGGGCGTCCAGCTGCGGTGTTGAGGTCGGCATGTGGATCGAGGGTCCTTATGGGTTGCGGGCAACGGGCTTGTTGCTGTTTGGATATAACTTCCAAAGAAAGCTGTGTGGATGCCCGACAGTTGGGTGCCGGGCAAGCCGATGCATTACAACGTCAGCGTCAACCCACTCAGCAGCGCACCCGGCAGCAGATTCGAGGCGGTCTGGCGCTGACTGTAGGTGCTCGTCGACAGCAGGAGTTCCCTTTCTGTGGTCAGTTGCTCCAGTGCGGTGCCCAGCAGGCTGAAGATGCTGTCGTCGAAACGCATGGTATTGACCGGCGCCTTGATCTGCCCGTCCTCGACCCAGAACGTGGCGAAGCGCGTCATCCCGGTGATGCGCCCGGCGGTGCGGTCCGAGAAATTCAAATACCACAGGTTGCTGATGTACAGGCCCGTGCCCAGCGCTTCCAACACCTCATCCAGCGCCAGCGAACCGCCTTCCATGCTCAGCGCACTCGGCGACTCGCCCCAGCCTGCGCCGTTGGCAACCAGGCCGTATTCGGCGGCGCTGCGCGAGTCGATCATGCGATCCCGGGCGACGCCTTCGGCCACCAGCGACAGGTCCATGCGCGGATAACCCTCGCCGGAAAACGCAGGGGACAACGAGCCGCTGACCTGCTCGTTCACACTCACCAGCGAACTCAGCGTGGATTGGCCGTCGTACAGCCGCTGCAAGGGACTGGTCTTGTCAGCCAGCGACTGCGCGGAGAAACCACCCCAACACAACATTCCGATGACTTCTTCCAGTGCGGCGGGCGCCAGATAGGCACGGTATTTCCCGGGCGCGAGGGCGTGTGCCGGGTGGCCAAGAAACGTCAGTTGCTCACGGGCCAGCGCAAAGCGCCGTGCAAAGCCCTCGTCAGTCCAGGTGTGGCCGGCGTAATTGGCTTTCACTGCCTGGCCGTTCTCGTGGAACAGGCTCCAGTCGAAATTGAAACTGTTGGCCTGATGCCAGCCCAGCGCACCACTTGAGCTGGCGAAACCGCGATAGATCGGCCCGGCGGCGTAGATGCCGACCAGATCCAGCCCCTCGCCCAATTGCGCGATCTGCTCGACCACATGGGCGCTGTCCGGCAACGGCGTCTCCTGCACGTTGCTGCTCTGCCAGGCCTCTTCGTTCAACTGGAGATAAGGGTCTTCCGGCAACAGCGTCAGGGTCTCGCGCAACTGAGTCAGGGCTTCGCTCAGGCGCTGTCGATCGACCTCGGCATCGCCCGACAGCGTGAGGTTTAGGTTGGCGTGACGGCCGTCGGCGATCAGCTTGAAGGTCACGCTGGCCTGCTGCACGTGGCCGGCCTGACGCACCTTGGCGTGGTTGAAGCGAATGAAGTCCGACGCTTCGGCGTCGTAGCTCAAGGTGTAACGCTCGTCTGCCGTGACCGCGCCGTGCAGCCATTCAGCCAGGGCCTTGAATTGCGCTTGATGGGACATCATGCGTCACCTCCGAAAACATCAACGCTGGCGAACACGCAAGCGGGCGAGGCGTGCCCCACGCGGATCACTTGATTGGGCTCGCCTTTGCCGCAGTTGGGCGTGCCGAGGACCTTGAAGGTGCTGGCGTCGCCGACCGCGCTGAGGTTGCGCCAGAACTGGGCGGAGATCGCGCGGTAGTTCGGGTTTTTCACCACGCCCTTGATCTCGCCGTTCTCGATCAACTGGCCCCACTCGCAGCCGAACTGGAATTTGTTGCGCGCATCGTCGATCGACCACGAGCGGTTTGTGCTCATCAAAATGCCGTGCTCGATGCCGCCAATGAGCTGCGCCATCGACTGGTCGCCCGGCTCGATATTGAGGTTGGCCATGCGGTCGATGGGTGCGCGGTTCCAGCTGGACGCGCGGCTATTGGCGACGCCTTCCATGCCGCTGCGGTATTGCGACAGCGCGCCGCCCAGCGGCCTCACCAATACGCCGTCCTTGATCAGGAATTGCTTGCTCGCCGGTGTGCCGTCGTCATCAAAGCCGTAGCTCGCCAGTTGCTCGGGGATCTCGGGATCGAAGGTCACGTTGAGCAGGCTTGAGCCGTATTGCAGGCTGCCGAAGTCACTGGCTTTGACGAAGCTGGTGCCGGCGTAATTGCGCTCATCGCCGAGGATGCGGTCCAGCTCCAAGGGGTGACCGATGGATTCGTGGATTTGCAGGGTCATCTGGTCGGGCGTCAGCAACAGATCCCGCGGTCCGGAGGGCGTATTCGGCGCCATGACCAGTTGCAGCGCCTGATCGGCGACATTGACCGCCGCACCGATGATCCCGCACGAAGCGATGACTTCCGCGCCGCCTTGCTGGCCGAAGTTCTCGCGACCCAGGCTGCGGGTCTGGCTGTCCTGCCCGTCGTAGGCCGTGACGGTCAGCCCGGGAAAGACGAAGCGCTGGGCCTGACGAATCTCGGCGCCGGCGTTGTTCAGGTAGATCTGCTCGACGTTCTCAAGGCCCAGGCTTACCTGCCAGTTGACCAGACGCTCGTCCCTGGGCACCGACGCCGATTCAGCGTTGAGCAGGGCATAGCAATCGCTGAGCGATGGAAACGCGCTTTGCAGGTTGGGCGAAAGGTAATCGGCACGAGCGGTGGCGACAGCATGGTTGTGCAGGTCGAGCAGCGAATGCAGGGCCAGTTGCCGGGCTTGAATCTCTGCTTGTTCCAGCGCCGATTGAAGGCCGCGCTGGGAGATGTCGTTGGTGGCCGCGTAGGCTTCGACGCCATTGATGCGCACGGTCAGCATCGCGCCTTCGTCGATGCTCAATTGCGGCGGCTCGGCGACGTTCTTGCGCACCGACAGATGCTGGCTGGTCTGTTTGACGTAACGCAGGGAGAAAAACGGGGCGCTGCTCTGCAGGGCGGCGAACCGCTGTTTGAGCTGAGCGGAAAAGTCGAACATGCAGGAAGGCTCCTTGGCGATTCGGACAGGCAACGGCCTGAATCATAGCGCGGATGATCACTGCAGCGGGGAGGGATGGCGGTGGAGGCACGTCGGCGCCGCAGATGTATCAGCGGGCAAATGGACTGTGGGAGTGAGCTTGCTCGCGAAGAGGTCGGCACATCCACTGAATCTTTAGCGGCTGAAATGCCTTCTTCGCGAGCAAGCTTGCTCCCACATCCGGGTGTGCTGCACGATTGCACAGCATCCCGAAGGATCTCAAAGAGCGCTGGCGGTGGTTACTGCGCCAACGGACCCACTTCGCGCATCGGCTTGCCACGCACGGGCGCATCGCCTGCGACGTAGTAATCGGCGGTGCTACGCGGCAGTGGAGCACGGCCGCGGATCTTGTCGGCGATTTTCTCGGCCATCATGATCGTCGGCGCGTTGAGGTTGCCGGTGGTGATCAGCGGCATGATCGACGCATCTACCACACGCAGCCCTTCCATCCCGTGCACACGACCCTGACCGTCAACGACCGCCATTTCATCGGTGCCCATCTTGCACGAGCAGGACGGGTGATACGCCGTCTCGGCATGTTCGCGGATGAAGGTGTCCAGTTGCTCGTCGCTCTGCACGTCGATGCCCGGGCTGATTTCGCGGCCACGGTATTGGTCCAGCGCCGGCTGCTGCATGATCTCGCGGGTCAGGCGAATGCCGTCGCGGAATTCCTGCCAGTCCTGCTCGGAGGCCATGTAGTTGAAAAGAATGCTCGGGTACTCGCGCGGATTCTTCGATTTCAACTGCACACGGCCACGGCTTGGCGAACGCATCGAACCCACGTGCGCCTGGAAACCGTGCTCCTGCACGCCCTTGCTGCCGTTGTAGTTAATCGCGACCGGCAGGAAGTGGTACTGAATGTTCGGCCACTCGAATTCCTCGCGCGAACGAATGAAACCGCCCGCTTCGAACTGGTTGCTGGCGCCGATCCCTTTACCGAGGAACATCCACTCGGCGCCGATGGCCGGCTGGTTCCACCACAGTAGCGACGGGTACAGCGAGACCGGCTCTTTGCAGGCGTACTGCAAATACATCTCGAGGTGGTCTTGCAGGTTCTCGCCAACGCCCGGCAGATCATGAACGACCGGAATGTCGAGCTTCTTCAGCAGCGCGGCGGGGCCGACGCCGGAACGCTGCAGGATCTGCGGCGAAGCAATGGCGCCGCCACACAGCAGGACTTCCTTGCGAGCGCGCGCTTCGATGCGGGTGTCGCTGTCGCCAACCAGGTAGGCCACGCCGACGGCGCGCTTGTTGTCGAACAGAATCCGGTCTGTCAGCGCGTGAGTGACGATGGTCAGGGTCGAGCGCTTCTTCGCTTCGTCCAGATAGCCACGGGCGGTGCTGGCGCGACGGCCGAACGGCGTGACGGTACGGTCCATCGGGCCGAAACCTTCCTGCTGATAACCGTTGAGGTCGTCGGTGCGCGGATAACCGGCTTGCACACCTGCTTCAACCATCGCGGCGAACAGCGGATTGTTGCCGGCCTTGGGCGTGGTGACGCTGACCGGGCCTTCGCCGCCGTGGTAGTCGTTCGGGCCGATATCGCGGGTTTCTGCCTTGCGGAAGTACGGCAGGCAATCGAGGTAGGACCAGTCTTCCAGGCCCGGGTTTTTCGCCCAGCCGTCGTAGTCCATGGCGTTGCCGCGGATGTAGCACATGCCGTTGATCAGCGACGAGCCACCCAGGCCCTTGCCGCGACCGCATTCCATGCGGCGGTTGTTCATGTGCGGCTCTGGCTCGGTCTCGTAGGCCCAGTTGTAGCGACGGCCTTGCAGCGGGAACGCGAGGGCGGCTGGCATCTGCGTGCGGAAGTCGGCGCGATAGTCCGGGCCGCCGGCTTCAAGCAACAGCACGGTGACGCCTGCGTCTTCGGTGAGACGGGCTGCCAGGGTGTTACCGGCCGAGCCGGCGCCGATGATGATGTAATCGAATTCCTGGGACATTTGAAATGCTCCCTCTTGAAAGTAGTCGGAGGTGCGCAAGTCCTGTAGGAGTGAGCTTGCTCGCGATGAGGTCATAGCCCCAATGTTGCTGGCGGCTGACACTCAGCAATCGCGAGCAAGCTCGCTCCTACAGTGAAATGCGTGTTGCCGGTGCGGCTTTACAGGATCAGAACACCGACGCGTAATCGCCCAGCTCGACCTGCACAGACTTGATGCGGGTGTACTGCGCCAGCGAGCTGATGCCGTTCTCGCGGCCCACGCCCGACTGCTTATAGCCACCGACCGGCATCTTCGCGTCGGACTCGCCCCAGGCGTTGATCCAGCAGATACCGGCTTCCAGTTGATGGATCACGCGGTGTGCGCGGTTCAGGTCCTTGGTCACGATACCGGCGGCCAGACCCATCTCGGTGTCGTTGGCGCGGCGGATCACTTCTTCTTCGCTGTCGTAGCTGAGGATGCTCATGACCGGGCCGAAGATTTCCTCTTTGACGATGGTCATCTCATCGGTGCAGTCGGTGAACACGGTCGGGGCAACGAACGCGCCATTGGCCAGCTCGCCCTCGGTCAGACGATCGCCGCCGATCAGCAGACGGGCGCCTTCTTCCTTGCCCTTGTTGATGTAGCCGAGCACGTTTTCCATGTGCGCGAAGCTCACAAGCGGGCCGAAGTTGGTGTTGTCGTCTTGCGGGTTGCCGACGCGGATGCGTTTGACGCGCTCAAGGATTTTCGCTTCGAACGCTGCCTTCAGTGCGCTCGGCACGAACACGCGAGTGCCGTTGGTGCAGACCTGACCGGAGCTGTAGAAGTTGGCCATCATCGCGATGTCAGCCGCACGATCCAAGTCGGCGTCGTCGAAAATGATCAGCGGGGATTTGCCGCCCAGCTCCATGGTCACTTCCTTGAGCGACGAGCTCGACGCGCTGGCCATGACTTTCTTGCCAGTTTGTACGCCGCCGGTGAACGAGATCTTCTCGATGCGCGGGTGCTCGGTCAGCCAGCTGCCGACGTCACTGCCGGCGCCCGTCAGCACGTTGAACACGCCGTCCGGCACGCCGGCTTCGGTGTAGATTTCGGCCAGCTTCAGCGTGGTCAGCGAGGTGACTTCGCTTGGCTTGAAGATCATTGCGTTGCCGGCGGCCAGGGCAGGGGCGGACTTCCACAGGGCGATCTGGATCGGGTAGTTCCACGCGCCGATGCCGGCGGTGACGCCCAGCGGCTCGCGGCGGGTGTAGACAAACGAGGTGTCACGCAGCGGAATCTGCTCGCCTTCGATGGCGGGCACCAGGCCGGCGTAGTATTCCAGCACGTCGGCGCCGGTAACGATGTCGACGTATTTGGTTTCGGAGATCGCTTTGCCGGTGTCCAGGGTTTCCAGTTCGGCCAGCTCATCGTTGCGTTCACGCAGGATGTCGACGGCACGACGCAGGATGCGCGAACGCTCCATGGCGGTCATGGCGGCCCAGATTTTCTGGCCTTTTTCGGCGCTGACGACCGCGCGTTCAACGTCTTCTTTGGTTGCGCGCTGGACCTGGGCCAGGACTTCGCCATTGGCCGGGTTGATGGCGTCGAAGGTCGCGTTACTGCTGGCGTCCACGTAGCCGCCGTCAATGTAGAGTTTTTGCAATTCGAAACGGGCCATAAAATCCTCGCAGTAATCTGGGTGGGTGACGACCGAGTGCGCCGTGCGCTGCCTTGGTCGTGGTGCCGGCTGCTTCAGCTCGGCGCTTTTGCCAGTTGAAAGTCCATGTACTCGTAGGCAATCCGTTGCGCTTGTTCGGTGTCGAAGGCGTCGCCCGAAAGCGCGCCGCGCAGCCATAGGCCGTCGATCAAGGCCGCCAGTCCTCGGGCTGCGCTGCGTGCTTCATCCAACGGCAATGCGCGACGGAACTGGCAGCAGAGGTTGGAATAAAGACGGTGGTCGTTGATTCGCTGCAGTCTGTGCAGCGAGGGCGAATGCATGCTGGTTGCCCAAAAGGCGAGCCAGGTTTTCATCGCCGGACCGTTGACCTGACTGGAATCGAAGTTGCCCTCGATGATGACTTTCAGGTGAGCCCGCGGGCTGTCGTCGTTCAATGCCCGGCGCCGCTCGGCGACGCTGGCGATCAGCGCATTCATCAAGTGGCGCATCGTCGCTGCGATCAGGCCGTTCTTGTCCTGAAAGTAGTGACTGATGATGCCGTTGGAGACCCCCGCCAGTTTGGCGATCAGCGCAATGCTGGCGTCGCCCATGCCGACCTGATCGACCGCCGTGAGAGTGGCCTGGATCAACTGTTGACGCCGAATGGGTTGCATACCGACCTTGGGCATCTGTGGGGCTCCTTGATGTGCCGGGTGATCGTGGGTGGCTGGAAACGGCGTCCACTGTAAAGCTTTTTAATTGAACGTTCAATCAACAAAAAGTGAGGGGCGCGGAAAAGCAGCTGCAAGCCTTAAGCTCCAAGCTACAAGAGTCGAGCCGTGGCGGCCTTCTTCTTGCAGCTTGAAACTTGAAGCTTGCAGCTGCCTCTCAGCCGTGATTCTTGCCCAGCAACGCGTGGTACAGCTCGCTGTCGCCGAGGATGCCGACCAGCTGGTTGTTTTCCTGCAGCACCAGTTTGTTGCCGGTGTGATAGCGGATCTGCAGGGCGTCACGCATACCGATGTCGGAGTGGACGACGGTCGGTTTGCGGCCGAGTGCATCCACCGACTGACCTGGCTCCCAGCTTTGCAGATCAAGGGCCGCGCCATGCTGGTGGGCGCCGGTGATGGCGTTGCCGTCGGACAGATCAATCCATGTGTCGTCGCTCGGGTCCAGGCAGACCTGAGAACCGTTGATGCGCGTGCACTGGGTGATCGGGCGCATCAGGCTGCGACCGCACAGCACGTTGAGCGGGTTAGTGTGGGCGACAAACGTGCGCACGTATTCGTCGGCGGGGTTGAGCACGATCTCTTCCGGCACGCTGTACTGAATGATCCGGCCGTCCTTCATGATCGCGATGCGGGTGCCGAGCTTGAGCGCTTCGTCCAGGTCGTGGCTCACGAAGACGATGGTCTTGTTCAGCTTTTTCTGCAGCGCCAGCAGTTCATCCTGCAGGCCCTGACGGATCAGCGGATCGAGTGCCGAAAACGGCTCGTCCATCAGCAGAATATCGGCGTCCATCGCCAGTGCCCGGGCCAGGCCGACACGCTGTTGCATGCCGCCCGACAGCTCGTCCGGCTTCTTGTTGCGCCATTGGGTCAGGCCGACCAGCTCCAGTTTTTCGTCCACCAGCGCGCGCCGCTCTTTCTCGGGGCGGCCCTGCATTTCCAGACCGAAACTGATGTTCTCGCGCACCGTCAGCCACGGCATCAGGGCGAACTTCTGGAACACCATCGCGATGCGTTTGGTGCGCATCATCTTCAGCTCGGCGGGGGTGCAGGCGGCGATGTTGATCTGCTTGCCTTCGTGCTCGACGAACAGCGAGCCGCGGCTGACCGTGTTCAAGCCGTTGATGCACCGCAGCAAGCTGGATTTGCCCGAGCCGGACAGGCCCATCAGCACGCAGATCTCGCCTTTGTTGATCTCCAGCGTGGCCTTTTCGACGCCGACGATCTGGCCGGTTTTCTTGAGGATTTCAGCCCGCGTAAGGCCCTGGTCCAATAGCTTGAGTGCCTCACGCGGGTCTTTGGAGAAGACGACGTCAACCTGATCGAATTTGATGATGCTCATGCGTCGGCCCTCACTTTGGCGTCCGGTTGTTTGCAGATCCGGTCGAGCATGATCGCCAGCAATACGATCGCCAGGCCCGCTTCGAAGCCCAGTGCGATATCAGCAGTGTTCAGTGCGTTGACCACAGGTTTGCCCAAGCCATCCGCACCCACCAGCGCGGCGATTACCACCATCGACAGCGACAGCATGATGCACTGGGTGATGCCGGCCGCGATGCTCGGCATGGCGTGGGGCAGTT
Source organism: Pseudomonas sp. HP_12 (assembly GCF_055283955.1). NCBI lineage: Bacteria > Pseudomonadati > Pseudomonadota > Gammaproteobacteria > Pseudomonadales > Pseudomonadaceae > Pseudomonas > Pseudomonas sp. HP_12. The sequence continues at coordinate 155,630 of NZ_JBTOQG010000045.1, read as the reverse complement.
CGATACGGGAGAGCAGTTGACGGCGCGAGCAGCCGAAGGCTTTGCCAGCGTCGAGGAGTTCTTGCGGGACATCACAGATGCCCAGGTAGGTCAGGCGGATCGGCGCGGCGATCGCAAACACAACCGTCGAAATCAGGCCCGGTACTACCCCGAGGCCGAACAGGGTCAGGGTCGGGATCAGGTAAACGAACGTAGGCACCGTCTGCATCAGGTCGAGGACGGGGCGCATGCAGGTGTAGAACATCGGCTTGTGCGCGGCAATGATGCCCAGCGGCACACCGATTACTACGCAGACCGCCGTGGCGAACAGCACCTGGGCCAGGGTCTCCATGGTTTCCTGCCAATACCCCAGGTTGAGGATCAGCAGAAAGGAAATAATCACAAATACGGTCAGGCCCCATTTGCGCTGAATGAAGTGGGCGAGCAGGGCAACCAGGCCGATCAGCACGAAGGGGTTGAACCAGGTCAGCCCGCCGGTCAGGCCGTGAATCATGGTTTCCAGTGACGAAGCGATGGCGTCGAAGGTGCTGGCGCCGTGCTGCGTCAGCCATTCGACGAAGCCGGCGATGTACTCGCCCAGAGGGATTTTATGATCAGTCAGCATGATGTCGGTTGTCCGCGTGCGGGATGAAAAGAGGACAACAGGCGGGCGTACCCGCCTGCCTGTCGAGTTACTTCGTCAGCTCGGCTTTTGCGGCTTCCAGGCCAGGTTTTCCGTCCACGGTGGTGACACCCGCCAGCCAGGTGTCGAGTACTTGAGGGTTGGTTTTCAGCCACGCCTTGGCGGCCGCTTCAGGCTTCATCTTGTCGTCGAGGATGTTGCCCATCAGCGCGCTTTCCATCGGCAGCGTGAAAGACAGGTTCTTCAACAGTTGACCAACGTTGCTGCACTCGGTGGTGTAGCCCTTGCGCACGTTGGTGTAGACGGTGGCTTTGCCGAAGTCGGGGCCGAAGAAGTCATCGCCGCCGGTGAGGTATTTGATTTTGAAGCGGGTGTTCATCGGGTGCGGTTCCCAGCCGAGGAACACCACGTCGGTGTTGCGCCGCGAGGCGCGGTCGACCTGGGACAGCATGCCCGCTTCGCTCGACTCGACGACCTTGAAGCCTGCGTCTTTCAGGCCGAAGGCGTTCTTGTCGATCATGCTCTGGATCAGGCGGTTGCCGTCGTTGCCCGGCTCGATGCCGTAGATTTTGCCGTCGAGTTCTTTCTTGAATTTGACGATGTCGGCAAAGTCGTGAAGCCCCTTGTCGTACAGCGCTTGAGGAACAGCGAGGGTGTACTTGGCGTTCTCGAGGTTGGCGCGGACAGTCTCGACGGTGCCGGCGTCGCGGTAGGCCTTGATGTCGTTTTCCATGGTCGGCATCCAGTTGCCGAGGAAGATATCCATGTTCTTGCCATCGGCCAGCGACTTGTAGGTCACGGGCACGGAAATCATCGTGGTTTTGGTTTTGTAGCCCAACGACTGCAGCACGACGCTGGTGACGGCGGTGGTCGCCGTGATGTCGGTCCAGCCCACATCGGAAAAATTGACCATCTGGCAAGCGGCAGGCTCTGCGGCCTGGGCCAGGATCGGAAGACTCAGCGCAACGCCCAGCAACAGCCTTTGTGAACCTTTCATGTTGGACTCCTTTGGTGTTTTCTTCTCGGCATCAACCGCAGCTGATGCGTTTTCTGGTGTCGGCGAGTCAAGTTGGGAAAACAGCTCCATCACTGCGTCTGGCGATTGAGTCGACAACGATCATGTAACAGGGAAAAACAAACGCCTACAGGGGGCGTCGTATCCAGTACACAGGGCGTCGTATCCAGTATCAGTGACGTCGCTTACAGGTTTTTTCCCTGCTCGCCGAATGATTCCCGGGACAAAAGCAGAGTGACGATACGGCAAAAAGTGCCGGAATCGGCAGCCGATCGTGTTCATGTACCGGTTAAAGCAGACGCGACGTTGGTGGGCATGGGTGAGTCGGTGTGAGACGCCGCCCTGCAAAACAAAAGGCTGATGATGCCGCCATCTCGATGGATCGCTACGTGAGCGTAGCAGCTCCATCGCCGGCCGCGCGGCGCGCCGGGAGCCCTGTTTTCGGAGGTTTGCGGTCAATGGCAATCAGCGTGTTCGACCTGTTCAAGATCGGTATCGGCCCTTCCAGTTCCCACACCGTCGGCCCCATGCGCGCTGCCGCATTGTTCGTTCAGGGCCTGCGCGAACGCGATCAGCTGGAGCAGGTGAACCGCGTTGAAGTGCGGCTGTATGGCTCGCTGTCGGCGACCGGCGTCGGCCATGGCAGCGACAGCGCGGTGATCATGGGCCTGATGGGCGAATGGCCCGACGCGATCGATCCGTCGCTGATCGGCCAGCGCATCGCCGAACTGCGTGAGACCGACACCTTGACGCTCAACGGCGATCACCCGATTTCTTTCGTCTGGCAGCGCGACATGCTGCTCATCGACGAAAACCTGCCGTTCCATCCCAACGCCATGACGCTGGTTGCCTTCAATGAGCACGGTGAGTTTCATCGCGACACCTATTACTCAGTGGGCGGCGGTTTTGTCGTCGATGAGGCCCAGGCGGCGAGCGGCGTGCTGGATCGCGACGAAACCGTGCTGCCCTATGATTTCTCCAGTGCGGACGAGCTGCTGATGCTCTGCGAAACCCACGGCCTGCGGGTGTCGCAACTGATGATGGAGAACGAGAAGGTCTGGCGCAGCGAAGACGAAATCCGCGCCGGGCTCATGCACTTGTGGCGGGCCATGCAGGCGTGTGTCGAGCTGGGGTTGAAGCACGAGGGTATTTTGCCGGGCGGCCTGAACGTGCGTCGTCGTGCGGCGCGTCTGCACCGCAGCCTTCTGGAGCTGAACAAGCCGAACGTGATTGGCTCGACGCTGAGCGCGATGGAGTGGGTCAACCTGTTCGCGCTGGCCGTCAACGAAGAAAACGCCGCCGGAGGGCGCATGGTCACGGCGCCCACCAACGGCGCGGCGGGGATCATTCCGGCGGTGCTGCATTACTTCGTCAAATTCAGCGACGAAGTGAGCGAAGCCAACGTGGTCGATTACCTCTTGGGCGCCGCGGCCATCGGCATTCTGTGCAAAAAAAACGCATCGATCTCCGGCGCCGAAGTCGGCTGTCAGGGCGAGGTCGGTTCCGCGTGCGCCATGGCGGCCGCCGGCCTGGCGGACATCCTGGGTGCCACCCCGGAGCAGCTGTGCAACGCGGCGGAAATCGGCCTGGAACACAACCTCGGCCTGACCTGTGATCCGGTGGGCGGACTGGTTCAGGTGCCGTGCATCGAGCGCAACGCCATCGCTGCGGTGAAAGCCATCAACGCTGCGCAAATGGCCCTGCGTGGCGACGGCCAGCACTTTATTTCGCTGGACCGGGTCATTCGCACCATGCGCGACACCGGCGCCGATATGCACGACAAATACAAAGAGACGTCCCGCGGCGGGCTGGCGGTCAGCGCCGTCGAATGTTGAGTCAATAGCGCCCGCTGCCGGGATAGAAGCAGTTGCATCCGTGGATGGCTGCTCGCTTTTCGCTCACGCCGCACTGTGCCCGCTACGTTTTGGCGCGTGCTCGCACCTGAACTGGCGCGATGCCATCTGAATCCGTAACCCATCGCTACCCGCCGAGCACCCCGTGCGTCGGGTGACACTCCCGGACCGCCTGCCGATTCGATGGTTCACACAAGTGCTACGGAATTGCTCATCCCGCCCGCCGCGCCCGCGGCTCAGCGCCCCTCGGGGTCGCGATTTGAATCGTCATGTCGCTGCCGAATAGACGCTTCGCGACGTCGCAATCAGGGGTTGTTGAATGCTCATTCAACTTTAGGCATGGCATTTGCGTTGCAATGACAAAGCTCTCCACAGATGAGGGCGATACAACAAGAGCCTCCTGCCGGGGCCATCAACCGTTTTACGCGTGAGGAGAAATTGTGATGACTTCGTTCAACTCCGGGGCTCAACCCCAGAACCGTACGCCCCAATCCATCGGCTTCCTGCTGCTGGACAACTTCACATTGATCTCCCTCGCGTCAGCGGTCGAGCCACTGCGTATGGCGAATCAGTTATCAGGCCGCGAGCTGTATCGCTGGACCACGCTGACGGCGGATGGCGGCCAGGTCTGGGCCAGCGATGGTCTGCAGATCACCCCCGATGCCGCCATGCACAAGGCGCCGGTGCTCGACACCGTGATCGTCTGCGGTGGCGTCGGCATTCAGCGCACCGTCAGCCGCGAACACGTCAGCTGGCTGCAGAGCCAGGCGCGTCAGTCCCGTCGTCTGGGCGCAGTGTGCACCGGCAGTTGGGCGCTGGCCTGCGCGGGCTTGCTGGACGGGTTCGATTGCAGCGTGCATTGGGAATGCCTGGCCGCGATGCAGGAAGCTTTCCCCCGCGTTGCCATGAGCACGCGCCTGTTCACCCTCGACCGCAACCGCTTCACCAGCTCGGGCGGCACCGCACCGCTGGACATGATGCTGCACCTGATCAGCCGCGATCACGGCCGCGAACTGTCTGCTGCCATCTCGGAGATGTTCGTCTACGAACGCATCCGCAACGAACAGGATCACCAGCGTGTGCCGCTCAAGCACATGCTGGGCACCAATCAGCCGAAGCTGCAGGAAATCGTGGCGCTGATGGAAGCCAATCTGGAGGAGCCGATCGATCTGGATGAACTCGCGGTGTACGTCGCCGTGTCCCGGCGTCAGCTGGAAAGGCTGTTCCAGAAGTACCTGCACTGCTCGCCGTCGCGCTACTACCTCAAGCTGCGCCTGATCCGCGCCCGCCAGCTGCTCAAGCAAACGCCGATGTCGATCATCGAAGTGGCGTCGGTCTGCGGGTTCGTGTCCACGCCGCACTTCTCCAAGTGCTACCGCGAATACTTCGGCATCCCGCCACGGGACGAACGCGTAGGCTCCAACACCGCGCAGCAGGTGGGTATGTTGCCGATCCCGCAGTCGATCGTTCTGGCGCCGTTGTCCGGGCCGCTGTCGGCGCTGAGTCAGGCGCGTAATGAATCGACGTTTGCGAGCGTGCGGTTGTAGGGCAACGTGCCTTTCCTGATCACCGCGTAAGGTTATCTCAAGCCTGCGCCTGGCCCTGTTTGTAAGTGGCCAGCGCCGGCAACAGCTGCTGATCAATCGCTTGGCGCACGGCTGGCAAAATCGTTGCGCTGCCGCTCAGCAGTTTCTCGACCAATTGCCGCAATGCCCGAGCGCGATCGTCATTGAGACCGCGCACCGCCTGGGCGCACGCCTGTTCCGCGCTGAGGCCGGAGGGTACTTCAAGACCGATCGCCCTGAGTTGGCTGATCAGGTCGTCCTGGTCGATGAGGTCTGCGTGCATCATGACGTGCGCTCCGTTCTTGAGATTGGCCTGATTCTGGTGGTGCGCGCGTGAGCTCGGCAAGCGCTCGCGTCGCAGATGTCTGGCATACGCATCAGCGTGTCGTTTTCGGCTATTTAACCGTTTAGTTCATTTGGCATAATCGCCCCACTTACATTGCGCGAGCTACGGTTTGGTCACCCTCTGGCCCGCGCAGATGCCTCACCCCGGTTTTGTAACGGCTTAACCGGGGATTTTTTTGCCTGCCGTTTGAGCTCCCTTGAGCGGCAGGGCATGAGCGGTCTGCGCAACGTCGGATGGTTTGATAAACTCCGCGGCCTTCCAGGAGCCGCCATGAATTACCGTCACGCCTTCCACGCCGGCAACCACGCCGACGTTTTCAAACACATCGTTCTGACTCGCTTGATCGCGCTCATGTCGCGCAAAGAGCAGCCACTCGCTTACCTCGACACTCACGCGGGCATCGGCCTGTATGACTTGCAGGGCGATCAGGCCACGCGCACCGGCGAATGGATCGAAGGCATTGGCCGTCTGTGGGATGCCGAAGACGTGCCTGAAATGGCGGCCGGTTACGTGGACGCGATCCGTCACATGAACCGCAAGACCGGCGAACTGCGTTACTACCCGGGCTCTCCCGAACTGGCCCGCCGCTTGACCCGCGAACAGGACCGCGTGCTGCTCAACGAAAAGCACCCTGAAGACGGCGCGCTGCTAAAAGACAACATGAAATACGACCGCCGCGTCGCCGTGCACCTGGGCGAAGGCTGGCACGTGCCCCGGGCCTTGCTGCCGGTTCACGAGAAGCGCGCAGTGATGCTGATCGATCCGCCGTTCGAGCAACTGGACGAAATGAAGCGCTGCTCCGTCGCCCTCAAGGAAACCATTGCGCGGATGCGCCAGACCGTTGCGGCCATCTGGTACCCGATCAAGGACCAGCGTGCGCTCAAGCGTTTCTATCAGGACCTGGCCGAAACCGGCGCGCCGAAGCTGCTGCGGGTCGAGTTGTTCGTGCATCCGCTGGACACGCCCAACAGCCTCAACGGCTCGGGCCTGGCGATCGCCAATCCGCCATGGGGGTTGGAAGAGGAGTTGCGCGAATTGATGCCGTGGCTGGCGAAGAAACTCGGCCAGACCCAAGGTGACTGGAAGATGGATTGGCTGATTGCGGAGTAACCGCTCTTGGTTTCTGCGGCGTGACGGCTAAAGCCGGTCCCACTGACAGCACGCGTAGTGTCAGTGGGTTCAGCTTTAGCCGGGAAGAGGCCAGGAAGTGATGCAGCGGACACCGTTCATGTGGGAGTGAGCTTGCTCACGAAGGCGGCATCTCAACCGCTGACTATTTAGCGGATGTAATGGCCCATTCGCGAGCAAGCTCGCTCCCACAATTCGTTCATCTGCCGGAGGATCGGCGATGTCTGCCTCCCCCGGCCAAGGCAGCCTTTGCCGATACCAGGGATGCCAGCGGGTCCAACGCGGCCGATCCCTCTGTGGGGTAACTCAGTTCCCCGCCATGCTCGGCGGCATGCAGACGCCGGTGCCGCCAATACCGCAGTAGCCCTGGGGATTCTTCGCCAGGTATTGCTGGTGATACGCCTCGGCGAAGTACACGGTGGGCGCTTGGTCGATTTCGGTGGTGATCTCCCCGAGACCGGCCTTCGCCAGTTCGGTCTGGTATACCTCGGCGCTCGCCTTGGCCGCCTGCAGTTGTTCCGGCGTTGTCGCGTAGATCACCGAGCGGTATTGGGTGCCGATGTCGTTGCCCTGCCGCATGCCCTGTGTCGGGTTATGCAATTCCCAGAACATCGCCAGCAGTGATTCGTAGCTGACCTTCGCAGGTTCGTACACCACGAGGACCACCTCGGCATGGCCCGTCAGCCCCGAGCAGACTTCTTCGTACGTCGGGTTTGGCGTGAAGCCGCCCGCGTAGCCCACGACGGTGCTGACCACACCTTCTTTCTGCCAGAAGCGACGTTCCGCCCCCCAGAAGCAACCCAGGCCAAAGATGGCGAACTCGACGTCATTAAAGAACGGCCCCAGCAGCGGCGTACCATTGACGAAATGGGTTTCTGGCAGGGCCATGGGTGTTTCGCGCCCTGGCAGTGCCTGCTGAGCGGTGGGGAGAGCGTTTTTATTCACAAGAATTTCCGAGCGCAAGACCATGAGGCACATCCTCTCTGGGGCAGGACAACCGACATGCGTTGTCAGTGAAAACCGTATATGGGGTCAGAATCGGTTGATGCAAATGCAGGGCGGCAAGTGTGCCGCACTCATGTGATGCGGGGAAGGGGGCTTAAGCCAGTGGGCCGCGCGGGTAGCGACGCAGTTTCTCGATCAGCTCTTCGCCCGGAATCGGCTTGTCGAACAGATAGCCCTGACCGACGTCGCAGCGATGGCGACGCAGAAACGCCAGCTGTGCCGCCGTCTCGATGCCTTCGGCGACCACCGTCAACTTGAGGTTGTGGGCCATGGCGATGACTGCCGAGGTGATTTCCATGTCGTCCTGATCATCCGGGATGTCCCTGATGAAGCTGCGGTCGATCTTGATCACGTCAATGGGGAATTTCTTCAGGTAACTGAACGACGAATAACCCGTACCGAAGTCATCCATCGCCAGGGTCAGGCCTAGCGTCTTCAGCGACTCAAGCTGCAGGCGCGTGTCTTCGGTCGCTTCCAGGAGCAAGCCTTCAGTCAGTTCCAGTTCCAGCAGCGACGGGTCGAGCTGTTCGTCACGCAGAATGCTGGCCAGCGAGGAGACCAGCTCCGGATCGGAAAACTGCTTCGGCGACACGTTGATGGCCACATGCAGTTTGCCGTAACCGGCGGCGGTCAGTTGCTTGCTCATGCGGCAGGACTGCCGCGCGACCCACTTGCCGATCGGGATGATCAGGCCGGTTTCTTCGGCGACGCTGATGAACTGGTCCGGGCGGATCATGCCTTTTTCCGGATGATTCCAGCGCAGCAACGCTTCCATGCCCAGCAGACGGCCACTGCGCAGGCAGAGTTTCGGCTGGTAAAAGACCTCAAGTTCGTTCTGCGTCAGCGCGCGGCGCAGGTTGTTCTCGACGAACAGCTTGTAACTCGCCTCGGCGTTCAGCGCTTCGGTGAACACCTGTACCTGATGCTTGCCATTTGCCTTGGCCTTGTGCAGCGCCAGGCCTGCGTTCTTCATCAGCGTCTGCGGGTCGCGGCCATGGATCGGCGCGCAGGCCAGCCCCACCGAACCGGTCACGCTGATCAACTGATTGTCGACGAACATCGGCTTGTCCAGCGTGCTCAGCACCTGGCTGGCCACCCGTTGGCCCTCCTCGGGACTGGTGTCGTCGAGCAGTACAGCGAATTCGTTACTGGCGAAGCGCGCCAGAATGCCGGTCGGGCTCAGGCTGTTGCGCAGGCGGCGAGCCAGGCTGATCAGCAGCTTGTCGCCAGTCTGGTGGCCGAGGCTGTCGTTGATGCGCTTGAAGTTGTCGATGTCCACCAGCAAAAGACTGATCGGCGTCGCGACGTCCCGGGCAAAATGCTCGTCCAGGGTGCGGATGAACGCCGGACGGTTGCCCAGACTGGTCAGATTGTCGGTGTACGCCAGACGCTCGATCCGCTGCTGGGAGAGCTTGGCCTGGGTGATGTCTTCGTAGATGCCGATGTAGTGGGTCAGCTCGCGGTTGTCGCCGTAGACCTTGGAAATCGACAGCTGGCCCCAGTACGGTTCCAGATTTTTGCGTCGGCTCTTGAACTCGCCCTGCCAGCTGTTTCCGTTGACCAGACTGGAGTTCGCGTCGAGGAGCAGCGCGCTGAGATTTTCCAGCGCCGGCAGCTCCGACAGGCGATGTCCGTGAACCTCATCGGCCGGGTACTGGGTGATTTCGGTGAAGCTCGGGTTGACGTACTCAACCACGCCGTCGCGGTTGACCAGCAAAAACGCATTGGCGCTTTGCTCCACGGCACGCTGAAACAGGTGCAGGGCGCTGGTGGCGGTGCGGCGGTTGTGGTTGTTGATGGCGTGGGCAAACTGATCGGCCAGCTCACCGGCAAAAGCAATCTCATCGGACTGCCATTCCCGCGGCGTACCGGTCTGCTCGAGGCACAGCACGCCCACCACCTGGCCATCGATGCGCACGGCGGCGTCGAGAATGGCGGTGATGTTCTGGGTCCGCAGTCGCTGAACCAGCTCGCGCGTACGCGGATCCTGCTCGACATCGTTGACGTCGATGGCGCGGCTGGTGTGCAGCACGTCCAGGTAGCTGGGGAATTCGCTGATGTCGATCGCATCGGTTTTGGGGAACGTGCTGGTATCGCGGCGATACTCGGCAATCGGCTCAAGGGTCTTGCCGCTGAGGTTCCACAGGCTGGCGCAGGAGATGTTGTAGATCTCGCAGGCGCTTTTGGTGATCAGCTCAGCGGCTTCCTGCAGCGAATTGTTCGAACTGTAGCGATGGCGCGCCAGACGCAGAATCAGGCTTTGCTGTGCGCGGACCCGTTCAAGATGCAGCAACTGTTCGTGCTGGGCGCGTTGATTGAGCTCCAGCGCGATCTGCAGACGGGAGTTCTGTACTTCCAGATCGGGGCTGATGATCAGTTCGCCGGGCTCGATCTGCGCATCAACCACCATCAGGTAGCCGCGCAACAGATGCCGGTTGTGTTGCTTGTATCCCTCACCGATTTCCACCAGATTCAACGGGCCGCGCGTCGTGTGCAGGGTGTAGCGGATCAGGTAATGGGCGCTGCCGGCCAGTTGCATCTGCACGGCGTCGTGCAGTTGATAGCGCGCTTCGGGCTCCATGAGGCTGGCGTAAGGCGTGCCCACCAGCGCGCACAGTTCGACGGCGGGCATGCTGAATTGCTTTTCGCAGTTCGGATCCAGATAGAGCATGGCCCAGCTGGGTTCATTCAGCCGCTCGAAACGCAGCATGCCGAGCCGCGAGGGCACCGGTAATTGCGTCACGACCTCGGCCGCCGGTCTACCGGCAGCATCAGGTTGGCTTTTCATGAAGGAACTCGCTTTCAGGGTGCTGTCGCGCACGGGCAAGGAGCCCGTCTTTAAGTCGCGTGCCGCAAGGTTGCATCATGGCGAACGGGCTGACAAGTCAGCGCGATGGCTTAGTGCTATAAATCTGTCGGCAGACGGTTGATTTACTGGAGGTAATTGATCGGATTGTCAGGGTGAGGGTCGAGCGGCTGGTGTTTGTGCATGATCAGTTATCGGCAGCGCGACCGAATACTGTAGGGCCTTTGTAGCCGCTGATGAATCCATTTTAAAGGGGCAAAAAAAGCCCCGCCAGTGAGCGGGGTTGAGGTACGAGCGTGGCAGCTCGAGAAAACGAAAGCCCGTTTCGCGAGAAACGGGCCTTGTATGGCTTACAGCAGGATCGTGCGGATGTCCGCCAGCAATTCGCTGAGACGCTTGGTGAAGCGCGCTGCGGCGGCGCCGTTGATCACGCGGTGATCGTAGGACAGCGACAGCGGCAGCATCAGGCGAGGCTGGAATGCTTTGCCGTCCCAGACCGGTTGCATGGTGGCCTTGGACACGCCAAGGATCGCCACTTCCGGCGCGTTGACGATCGGCGTGAACCCGGTGCCGCCAATGTGGCCGAGGCTGGAGATGGTGAAGCAGGCGCCTTGCATGTCGTTGGCCGACAGCTTTTTGGAGCGTGCCTTCTCCGCCAGCTCAGCCGCTTCGGCTGCCAGTTGCAGCAGGCTCTTCTGGTCGACGTTCTTGATCACCGGGACCAGCAGGCCTTCCGGCGTATCCACCGCGAAACCGATGTTGAAGTACTTCTTGCGAATGATCGCTTTGCCGCTTGGCGCCAGCGAACTGTTGAAGTCCGGCAGCTCCTTGAGCATGTGCGCACTGGCCTTGAGCAGCAGCGGCAGAATGGTCAGCTTGACGCCGGCTTTTTCGGCCACGGCTTTCTGCGCGATACGGAAAGCTTCCAGGTCGGTGATGTCGGCCTGGTCGAATTGCGTGACGTGCGGGATGTTCAGCCAGCTGCGGTGCAGACCGGTTGCGCCCAGTTGCATCAGACGCGTCATCGGCACTTCTTCGGTTTCGCCGAAACGGCTGAAATCGACTTCCGGAATCGGCGGGATGCCCATGCCGCCGGCAGCGCCGCCAGCAGCAGGCGCGTCCTTGGACTTGGTCATGATCGATTTGACGTACGCCTGGACGTCTTCTTTCAGCACGCGGCCATGTGGGCCGGTTGCCGAAACAGCACTCAGCTCGACGCCGAACTCGCGCGCCAACTGACGAACAGCCGGGCCAGCGTGCACCTTGGCGCCATTGTTCGCAGGGGCAGCGGCTGGTGCAGCAGCAGGCGCAGGCGCGCTTTCAGCTTTCGCAGCCGGAGCGGCGGCGGGCGCCGGAGCAGCCGCTTCCGCCTTGGCCGGAGCCGGGGCAGCCGCTTGTGCAGGGGCGGCAGCCGGTGCAGCACCCGCCACTTTCAATTTCAAGATCAGGTCGCCGGTACCGACTTCGTCTTCGACCTTGACGCTGATGCTTTCGACAACGCCTGCGGCGGGAGACGGGATCTCCATCGAGGCTTTGTCGGACTCCAGGGTGATCAAGGATTGATCAGCTTCGATGCTGTCGCCCACTTTGACCATCAGCTCGATGATGCGAGCCTTGCCCGACGAACCGATGTCCGGAACGTGGATGTCCTGAACCGTGTCCGACGCAGCAGGTGCAGCCGCTGCGGCAGGCGCCGCTTGGGCTTCGGCTGGCTTCTCGGCTGGCTTTTCAGCAGCAGGGGCAGGCGCGGCAGCAGCAGGTGCAGCAGCCGGCTCGGCCGCCGCTTCGCCTTCCACTTCCAGCTCGAACAGTTCGTCGCCTTCTTTCAGGCGGTCGCCCAGCTTCACTTTCATCGCCTTGATGACACCGGCTTTAGGCGCAGGGATTTCCATGCTTGCCTTGTCCGACTCCAGCGTCAGCACGCTCTGGTCAGCTTCGATGCGATCACCGACCTTGACCATCAACTCAATGACTTCTCCTTCACCGTTGCCGATGTCGGGTACTCGAATTAACTCACTCACAATGTCTCTCCTTAGGAGAACCTGTTCCTCGACTGCGCCGATTCATCTGCGACGAAACAGCCCGGATGCTCATTTACCGAAGTAAATTCCGCATCGGCGGCTGTTTCGCGCACCTCTCAGCGCTCTATTCGATCGTTACGCAGACCTTAGCAGTCCAGCGGGTTGCGCTTTTCAGGATCGATGCCGAACTTGGCAATGGCTTCCGCCACGACCTTAGGTTCGATATCGCCGCGATCGGCCAAGGCTTCAAGGGCGGCCAGCACCACGAAGTGACGGTCAACTTCGAAGAAGTTGCGCAGCTTCTTGCGGCTGTCGCTACGGCCGAAACCGTCGGTGCCCAGCACCTTGTATTCCTTGGTCGGAACCCACTGACGGATCTGGTCAGCGAACAGTTTCATGTAGTCGGTCGAAGCGATCACCGGACCTTTACGGCCATTGAGGCATTCTTCAACGTAGCTCAACTGTGGCTTCTGACCCGGCTTCAGGCGATTGCTGCGCTCTACGGCCAGGCCGTCGCGACGCAATTCGTTGAAGCTGGTGACGCTCCAGACGTCCGCACCAATGTTGAACTGCTCGCGCAGGATCTTCGCCGCCTCGCGTACTTCACGCAGGATGGTGCCCGAACCCAGCAGCTGCACGTGATGCGCGGCTTCCTTGGTGTCTTCTTCCAGCAGGTACATGCCCTTGATGATGCCTTCCTCGGAACCGGCCGGCATGGCAGGTTGCGTGTAGGACTCGTTCATCACGGTTAGGTAGTAGAAGACGTCCTGTTGTTCTTCGAACATCTTCTTCATGCCGTCCTGAATGATCACCGCCAGCTCGTAGCCATAGGTGGGATCGAAGGTGCGGCAGTTCGGGATGGTCGAGGCCAGGATGTGGCTGTGACCGTCTTCGTGCTGCAGACCTTCACCGTTCAGGGTGGTACGACCGGCGGTGCCGCCGATCAGGAAACCACGGGTGCGGCTGTCGCCTGCGGCCCATGCCAAGTCGCCGATACGCTGGAAACCGAACATCGAGTAGAAGATGTAGAACGGAATCATCGGCTGGTTGTGGCTGCTGTACGACGTACCTGCCGCGATGAACGAAGACATCGCGCCGGCTTCGTTGATGCCTTCTTCGAGGATCTGACCCTTCTTGTCCTCGCGATAGAACATCACCTGTTCTTTGTCGACTGGCTCGTACAGCTGGCCTACGGACGAGTAGATGCCCAGCTGGCGGAACATGCCTTCCATACCGAAGGTACGGGCTTCGTCCGGGATGATCGGAACGATGCGCTGACCCACTTCCTTGTCCTTGACCAGTTGGGTCAGGATGCGGACGAAGGCCATGGTGGTGGAAATTTCGCGGTCGCCGGAGCCGTCAAGGATCGCCTTGAGGGTTTCCAGTGGCGGGGTCGGCAGGCTGAAGCTCTGCGCGCGACGCTGTGGCACGAAGCCGCCCAGTGCAGCACGACGCTCGGCCAGGTAACGCGCTTCGGCGCTGCCTTCTTCCGGCTTGTAGAACGGCAGGGCTTCGAGCTGATCGTCCTTGACCGGGATGTCGAAGCGGTCACGGAAGTGACGCAGGCTGTCGACGTCGACCTTCTTGGTGTTGTGCGCGGTGTTTTTCGCTTCACCGGCGCCGGTGCCATAGCCCTTGATGGTCTTGGCCAAAACCACGGTCGGCTGACCCTTGTGGTTCACCGCTTCGTGGTACGCCGCGTAGACCTTGTACGGGTCGTGGCCGCCACGGTTCAGCTTCCAGATTTCGTCGTCGGACATATCCGCAACCATCGCCTTGAGTTCTGGCGAGTTGAAGAAGTGTTCGCGCACGAAAGCGCCGTCTTTGGCTTTGTAGTTCTGGTATTCGCCGTCGATGACTTCGTCCATGCGGCGTTGCAGGATGCCGTCGACGTCCTTGGCCAGCAGTGGGTCCCAGAAACGGCCCCAGATGACTTTGGTCACGTTCCACTGAGCACCGCGGAACACGCCTTCCAGTTCCTGGATGATCTTGGCGTTGCCGCGAACCGGACCGTCCAGACGCTGCAGGTTGCAGTTCACGACGAAGATCAGGTTGTCGAGCTTCTCGCGACCGGCCAGGGCAATGGCGCCCAGGGATTCCGGCTCGTCGGTCTCGCCGTCGCCCAGGAAGCACCAGACTTTCTGCTTGCCTTCAGGAATGTAACCGCGGTGCTCCAGGTACTTCATGAAACGCGCCTGGTAGATCGCCTGAATCGGACCCAGACCCATGGAAACGGTCGGGAACTGCCAGAAGTCTTTCATCAGCCACGGGTGCGGATAGGACGACAGACCGTTGCCATCGACTTCCTGACGGAAGTTGTTCATCTGGTCTTCGGTAATGCGGCCTTCCATGAACGCACGGGCGTAGACGCCTGGCGATGCGTGACCCTGGAAGTAGATCAGGTCGCCGCCGTGTTCGTCGGTCGGGGCCTGGAAGAAGTAGTTGAAGCCGATGTCGTACAGGGTTGCACTGGAAGCGAAGCTGGAGATGTGGCCGCCCAGATCCGGGTCGCCGATGTTGGTCTTGACCACCATCGCCAAAGCGTTCCAACGTACCAGCGAGCGGATGCGGCGTTCCATGAACAGGTCGCCGGGCATGCGTGCTTCGTGGGTAACGGGGATGGTGTTGCGGTAAGGCGTGGTGATGGCGTAAGGCAGTTGCGAACCACTTCGTGTGGCCAGCTCACCCATACGGGTCATCAGGTAATGAGCACGGTCTTCGCCTTCTTTGTCGAGAACCGATTCCAGGGCGTCCAGCCATTCCTGGGTTTCGACGGGATCGAGGTCTTGCATGGCTTGCTCCAGGGCGGAAAGGCTTCCAGAATCGGTTGCCTGAGTTTGTTGCGACTGGCCTTGTGGGCAGACGATATAAAATTCTTGGATGACCGGATGGGTCCCCGGCGTTGTGTAGTTTTACTACAAATCTCGGGCTAATTCAGCTTTTTGACTTGTATATACAGTAGTAAAACTACAGCTGAGCGACGTTTTCACTCGTGGTGCAGTGTCCGTTAAAGCAGGGTTCTCAGTGTAAAAATCTGACGAATCGCCGGACCTGTCATGCTGAAAACCAGAAAATGCCCGTCATCAGCAATTTTTAACCTTTGTTCGACAGTCCGTCCGTTGCGTGTATACAACCGCCGTGGCGTGCTGCCATTTGAATGCCGATCAAGGATAGACCATGAGCCTTCCCCTGCTGGCCGAGCTGCCGGCTGTCCTTCTGCCGTTGGTCACTCGTGCGCGCCAATCCTGGCGCACCGCTCTCGATGCCCTCACAGATGACGCCAGGCATCCATTTCAGGCCTGGCCCGAGGCGCGGCTGTTGGCGTTTGATCGTGTGTGTGCGGCCAGCGACTTCGTCGCCGATCAGGTTTCACGCGATCCGCTGATGCTGCTCGACCTCGCTGAATCCGGTGAGCTTGAGCGCAGTTTTGCGCCCGGCGAGCTGCTTGGGCACATCGCCAATGCAGTCATTCAGGCTGCCAGCGACGATGAGTTGGGGCGTAATCTACGTCGTCAACGCACGCGCCAGCAAGTGCGAATTATCTGGCGGGATCTGACCCGGCAGGCTGATCTGGTGGAAACCTGTCGCGATCTCTCGGACATGGCAGATGGCTGCATCGATCTGGCTTACAAGTGGCTGTACGAGCGGCATTGCCAGCAATTCGGCGTGCCGACCGGCCGTCGGACCGGCGAGGCACAGCAGATGGTCATCCTCGGCATGGGCAAGCTGGGGGCCGTCGAGCTGAATCTATCGTCCGACATCGATCTCATCTTTGCCTACCCCGAGGGCGGCGAAACCCAGGGCGTTAAACGCCCGCTCGATAATCAGGAATTTTTCATCCGCCTGGGTCAGCGATTGATCAAGGCGCTGGACCCGGTCACGGTCGACGGCTTTGTCTTCCGGGTCGACATGCGCCTGCGCCCGTATGGGTCTTCCGGTGCACTGGTGCTCAGCTTCAACGCGCTGGAGCAGTACTACCAGGATCAGGGCCGCGACTGGGAACGCTACGCCATGATCAAGGCCCGTGTGGTGGGCGGCGATCAGGAGAAGGGCAGCGAGTTGCTCGACATGCTGCGGCCGTTTGTCTATCGCCGCTATCTGGACTTCTCCGCCATTGAAGCGCTGCGCACCATGAAGCAGCTGATCCAGCAGGAAGTCCGGCGCAAGGGCATGGCCGAAAATATCAAGCTGGGATCCGGCGGCATCCGCGAAGTGGAATTCATCGCCCAGGCCTTTCAATTGATTCACGGCGGTCGCGACCTGAGCTTGCAGCAGCGACCGCTGCTCAAGGTGCTGAAAACCCTTGAAGGCCAGGGCTATCTGCCCGCTGCGGTGATTAATGAGCTGCGGGAGGGTTATCAGTTTCTGCGCTACACCGAGCACGCCATTCAGGCGATTGCCGATCGGCAGACGCAAATGCTCCCTGACGACCCGCAGGATCAGGCGCGCATCGCCTTCATGATGGGCTTTGCCGACTGGGCGAGTTTCCATGAACAACTGATGTACTGGCGTGAGCGCGTCGCGTGGCACTTTCGTCAGGTTATCGCCGACCCGGACGAGGAAGAAGGCCAGCAGGACCACGGCGACGAAATCGTCGGCGGAGAGTGGCTGCCGCTGTGGGAAGAGTCGCAGAACGAAGAAAGCGCCCGCCTCCAGCTCCAGGAGGGCGGATTTGCTGACGCGCAAAAGGCGCTGAAAAACCTGAGCAACCTGCGCAACAGTTCGCAGCTGCGCTCGATGCAGCGGCTAGGGCGTGAGCGGCTCGATGCCTTTATTCCGCGGCTGCTCGCACAAGCGGTCGAGCACGACAATCCCGATCTGGTGCTCGAGCGCGTGCTGCCGCTGGTGGAAGCGGTGGCGCGTCGCTCGGCGTATCTGGTCTTGCTCACCGAAAACCCCGGCGCGTTGCGTCGATTGTTGACCCTGTGCGCGGCCAGCCCGTGGATTGCCGAGCAGATTGCCCGTTTTCCGCTGCTGCTGGATGAGTTGCTTAACGAAGGTCGCCTGTTCAGCCCGCCCCAGGCGCTTGAACTGGCCGCCGAGCTGCGCGAGCGTCTGACGCGTATTCCTGAAGACGACCTGGAACAGCAAATGGAAGCCCTGCGGCATTTCAAGCTGGCTCACCGTCTGCGCGTGGCTGCGTCGGAAATCACCGGCAGCCTGCCGCTGATGAAAGTCAGCGATTACCTGACCTGGCTGGCCGAAGCGATTCTGGAGCAAGTGCTTGCGCTCGCCTGGCGCCACACCGTCGCCCGTCACGGTGCACCGCGCCGACCGGACGGCACCTTGTGCGACCCCGGTTTTGTCATCGTCGGCTACGGCAAGGTCGGCGGTATCGAACTGGGTCACGGCTCGGATCTGGACCTGGTGTTCATTCACGATGGCGATCCCCAGGCTGAAACCGACGGGGCCAAGCCGATCGATGGCGCGCAGTTCTTCACACGGCTCGGTCAGCGGATCATTCACCTGATCACCACCCAGACCAACTCGGGTCAGTTGTACGAAGTCGACATGCGCCTGCGCCCGTCCGGCGCGGCGGGTTTGCTGGTGAGTTCGCTTGGGGCGTTTTCCCGCTATCAGGAGAACGAGGCGTGGACGTGGGAGCATCAGGCGTTGGTGCGCGCGCGGGTGCTGGTGGGCAGCACCGATGTCGGCCGGCAGTTCGAGACCGTGCGCGCCTCGGTGCTGGGGCGGGAGCGGGATCTGCCGAAGCTGCGTCAGGAGGTCAGCGAGATGCGCGCCAAGATGCGCGACAACCTCGGCACCCGTACAACGACGGCCGGCAAAGGGGCGAATGCGTTTGAACCGACGGCGCGGTTCGACCTCAAGCAGGACGCCGGAGGTATCGTCGATATTGAATTTATGGTGCAATACGCGGCCCTGGCGTGGTCCAGAGAGCATCCCGCTCTGCTTCGTTACACCGATAACATCCGTATTCTCGAAGGCCTTGAAGAGGCCGGTCTGATGGCCGCCGCCGATGCCGGCCTGCTGCGTGAGGCGTACAAGGCCTACCGCTCGGCCGCTCACCGACAGGCGCTGCAGAACGATCCGGGTGTTGTGGCCGGCGACCAGTTCGCCACCGAACGCCGCGAAGTGATGCGGATCTGGGGAGCGTTGGGGCTGAGTTGATTGCCATGACGTTGGATGGCAGCAGGACCGGCCCCTTCGTGAGCAAGGTGGAGCGCCACCCCGGTCGCTCCCACGTTAGGTGAGCGATCCTGTGGGAGCGAGCTTGCTCGCGAAGAGGTTGATGAGAACACTGCAGGGTTCGGATCTCACGGATCTATATAAAGCTATGACAGGGAGGCGTCAGGCGGCGTGTGCAAGCATCACGCAGTCTGATGGGCCTCCCTGCTCGTTTCTGGTCGTTTTTGGATGAGCATGAGAATTCTGATCGTAGGGCCCAGCTGGGTCGGTGACATGGTGATGGCGCAGACGCTGTTCCAGTGCCTCAAGCAGCGTCACCCGCAGTGCGAAATCGATGTGCTGGCGCCCGAGTGGAGCCGGCCGATTCTTGAGCGCATGCCCGAAGTACGCACGGCCCTGAGCTTCCCGCTCGGCCATGGCGCGCTGGAGCTGGCCACGCGCCGGCGCATCGGCAAGTCCCTCAAGGGCCAGTACGATCAGGCGATTCTGCTGCCCAACTCGCTGAAGTCGGCGCTGGTGCCATTCTTCGCCGGTATTCCCAAACGCACCGGCTGGCGTGGCGAATTTCGCTATGGCCTGCTCAACGACGTGCGCACCCTCGACAAGCAGCGCTACCCGCTGATGATCGAACGCTTCATGGCGCTGGCCTACGACAAAGGCGCCGAGTTGCCGCACCCTTATCCCAAACCCAGCCTGCAAATCGAAACGGCGAGTCGCGACGCGGCGCTAACCAAGTTCGGCCTGAGCCTCGACCGGCCGGTGCTCGCGCTGTGCCCGGGCGCCGAGTTCGGTGAATCCAAGCGCTGGCCTTCCGAGCACTACGCCAAGGTTGCCGAAGCGAAGATCCGTGAAGGCTGGCAAGTCTGGCTGTTCGGCTCGAAGAACGACCACTCCGTGGGCGAAAGCATCCGCGAGCGGCTGATTCCGGGCCTGCGCGAAGAATCCATGAACCTCAGCGGCGGCACCTCACTGGCCGAAGCCATTGACCTGCTGTCCTGCGCGGACGCAGTCGTCTCCAACGATTCCGGGCTGATGCACGTGGCCGCCGCGCTGAATCGCCCGCTGGTGGCGGTCTACGGTTCAACCTCGCCGGGCTTTACGCCGCCGCTGGCCGATGAAGTCGAGATCGTCCGCCTCGGCATCGAGTGCAGCCCGTGCTTCGAGCGCACCTGCCGCTTCGGCCATTACAACTGCCTGCGCCTGCTGGAGCCGGATTCGGTGATCCAGGCCCTCGGCCGTATTGGCGCCGCCCCGGTCGAGGTCGCCTGACTTGCGGGTACTGCTGATCAAAACCTCGTCACTGGGTGACGTCATCCACACCTTGCCCGCGCTGACTGACGCCATGGGCGCGCTGCCGGGCATCCAATTCGACTGGGTGGTGGAAGAGGGCTTCGCCGAGATTCCGACCTGGCATCCAGCGGTCGCCAACGTCATTCCGGTGGCCATCCGTCGCTGGCGCAAAAACCTCTGGCAGACCCTCAAAAATGGCGAATGGCGCCAGTTCAAACAGCGCCTGCGCGACACCCGTTACGATCTGGTGATCGACGCCCAGGGCCTGCTGAAAAGCGCCTGGCTTACCCGCTACGTCAAAGCGCCCATCGCCGGCCTGGACAAGACTTCTGCGCGGGAGCCCATGGCCGCTCGCTTCTACAATCGCCCCTACGCCGTTGCCCGCGGCCAGCATGCGGTCGAGCGGTTGCGTCAGCTGTTCGGTCAGGCGCTGGGCTATCAGGTGCCTGCGGGATTGGGCGATTACGGCCTTGATCGCAGCCGCCTGCTCACTGCTACAAACGACGCGCCCTTCGTACTGTTTCTGCACGGCACCACGTGGGACACCAAACATTGGCCCGAGCTTTACTGGCGGCAATTGGCCGAACGAATGATCGGTCAGGGACTTGAAGTGCGTCTTCCGTGGGGCAACCCGGCCGAGAAGGCACGAGCCGAACGCATTGCCGATGGCCTTGATAATGCCGTCGTGTTGCCCAAACTCAATCTGGCAGGGGTTGCTCGCGTACTGGCGAGCGCCCAGGGTTGCGTCGCGGTGGACACCGGTCTTGGTCATTTGGCTGCAGCGCTGGACGTACCGACGCTGTCGCTGTTCGGCCCGACCAATCCGGGCCTGACCGGCGCGTACGGCCGGTCGCAGGTTCATCTGGCGGCCGATTACCCCGCCTGCGCGCCGTGCCTGCAAAAGAAATGCACCTACCGACCGACGCCTGAAGATCAGCGTCAGGTCGATACCGAACGCGAGTGGCCCATGTGCTTCACTCGCCTGAATCCCGAGCGGGTAGCGAACCAGTTAGGCGCGCTATTGCTGGCAAAGGAACATCCCTGATGCAACTGGCATTCGTGCTTTATAAATACTTCCCCTTCGGTGGCCTGCAGCGCGACTTCATGCGCATCGCCCTGGAGTGCCAGCAGCGCGGCCATAAAATCCGTGTCTACACGCTGATCTGGGAAGGCGACGTGCCGCCCGGCTTCGAAGTGCTAGTGGCGCCGGTCAAGGCAATCTTCAACCACCGTCGCAACGAAAAGCTCACCGACTGGATGAACGCCGACCTGGCCAAGCGTCCCGTGGACCGGCTGATTGGCTTCAACAAGATGCCCGGCCTGGACGTGTATTACGCCGCCGACGGCTGCTACGAAGACAAGGCCCAGAACCTGCGCCACGGCCTGTACAAATACTGGGGCCGCTACCGTCACTTCGCCGACTACGAGCGCGCGGTGTTCGGCAAAGACGCGAAGACCGAAGTGCTGATGATTTCTGAAGTGCAGCAGCCGCTGTTCATCAAGCATTACGACACGCCGCTGGAACGCTTTCATCTGTTGCCGCCGGGGATCTCCCAGGACCGCCGGGCGCCGCCGAATGCCGCCGAAATCCGCGCTGAATTTCGTCGGGAATTCAAGCTGGCCGACGATGACCTGCTGCTCGTGCAGATCGGCTCCGGCTTCAAGACCAAGGGCGTCGATCGCAGCCTCAAGGCGCTGGCGGCGCTGCCCGCAGAATTGAAAAAACGCACGCGCCTGTTTGTCATCGGCCAGGACGACCCCAAGGTATTCCAGGTGCAGAGCACGACGCTGGGCCTGGGCGATCACGTCACCTTCATGAAAGGGCGCAGTGACATTCCGCGTTTTCTGTTGGGCGCCGACCTGTTGATTCATCCGGCGTACAACGAAAACACCGGCACCGTGCTGCTTGAAGCGCTGGTGGCGGGGCTCCCGGTGCTGGTCAGTGCGGTGTGCGGCTACGCCCATTACATCGCCGAAGCCGACAGCGGTCTGGTGCTTGATGAGCCGTTCGAGCAGAACCAGCTCAATCAGTACCTGGCCCGTATCCTCAAGGATGACACCGCGCGCAGCACCTGGAGCCGTAACGGGCTGGCATTCGCCGACACGGCTGATCTTTACAGCATGCCGCAGCACGCTGCGGATGTGATTCTGGCGGAGCACCACGGATGAAACTGATCCTTGCTGAACCCTTCAAGACCCTCTGGGCCGGGCGCGATGCGTTCGAGGCCGTCGAGGCGCTGGAAGGCCAGGTCTACCGCGAACTCGAGAACCGGCGCACCTTGCGTACGGAGGTCGACGGGCGCGGTTATTTCGTCAAGATCCATCGCGGCATCGGCTGGGGTGAAGTGGCGAAAAACCTGCTGACCGCCAAATTGCCGGTGCTCGGCGCGGGTCAGGAGTGGGACGCGGTCAATCGCCTGCATGAAGTCGGCGTGCCGACCATGACTGCCGTGGCGTACGGCGAGCGCGGCAACAATCCGGCGATGCAGCATTCGTTCATCATCACCGAAGAGCTGGCGCCGACCGAGAGCCTGGAAGATGTCAGCCTGAACTGGCGCAACGAGCCGCCCGAGCCACGCATGAAGCGCGCGTACATCGCCGAAGTGGCGCGGCTGGTCGGGATGATGCACCGCGCCGGGGTCAACCACCGCGACTGCTACATCTGTCATTTTCTGCTGCACACCGACACGCCGGTCACGCCCGATAGCTTCCGGCTCTCGGTGATCGACCTGCACCGCGCCCAGACGCGCCCGGCGATCACCCAGCGCTGGCGCAACAAAGACCTGGCCGCGCTGTATTTCTCGGCGATGGACATTGGCCTGACCCGGCGCGACAAACTGCGGTTTCTCAAGGGCTATTTCCAGCAGCCCCTGCGGCAGATCCTGGCCCAGGAATCGGCGCTGTTGAGCTGGCTTGAAGGCAAGGCCGAGAAGCTATATCAGCGCAAATTGCGTTACGGAGACGCGCTCTGATGGCGGGCTGGAATCTGGAGCCTGGCTACGCCGCGCTGACAGACGACTTCGGCACCCTCGACGCGGTGTTCGCCCTCAAAGGCGAGCGCCTCACCCGGGATCCGCTGTCCGAAGTCATCCGCGTCGAGCGCGGTGGCGTGAACTACTACGTCAAGCGCTACGTCGCGGCGGGCAAGGGTTTGCGCCGGTATCTGGGACGGCCCCGGGTCAAGTCCGAATGGCAAAACCTCAAGCGCTTCGCCAAGTGGGGCATCCCGACCGCAGAAGTCGTCGCCTGGGGCCTGGAGCGCAATGGCGCTGCGTATGATCGCGGCGCGCTGATCACTCGGGAGCTGCCGCGTACCGAAGACCTGTCCGAACTGGCGCGGGTCAACGACACGCGCCTCGACAGCCGCGCGTGGGTCAATGGCGTCAGCCAGCAGGTCGCGCGCTACACCCGGACCATGCACGATCATCACTTCACCCATAACGATCTGAAGTGGCGCAACTTGCTGGTGGACGATCAGGCGACGGTGTTCCTCATCGACTGCCCCAACGGCGCGTTCTGGGTCAGCTTCATGCTGCGTTACCGGATCACCAAAGACCTCGCGTGCCTGGACAAGGTCGCCAAATATCACCTGTCGGCCACCCAGCGCCTGCGGTTCTATCTGCAATATCGTGGTCGTGAACGCTTGAATGATTCTGACAAGAAGCGCATCCGCCACATCGTCAGTTTTTTTGAGGGTCGCGAATGACTGTTTTCATTGCTGACGCCGACCGGGGGCTGCTCGAACGGCACGGTCTGGCGGACTTCGATGCGTTGTGGAACGTAGAGCTCGATGCGGTGGATGAGCCCAACACCGGCCGTGGCGGCTGGAGCAGTGTGTTTCGCCTGGAGCTGGAAGGCTCCGGCTATTACCTCAAACGCCAGAGCAATTACCTGACGTATACCCTGCATCACCCGTTCGGTGAGCCGTCTTTCTCCCGTGAGTTTCGCAACATCAGCCTGTATCAGAAGCTGGGCATTCCGGCGCTGCATGCAGTGTTCTACGCGGACAGGAAAGTCGACGGCGAGCGCCGCGCAATCCTGATGACCCGCGCACTGGATGGCTGGACCGATCTGGACACGCTGTTGCAGGACTGGCACGAGCGGCCGGCCACCGAGCGTCTGGCGATTCTGCAGGCGTGCGGGCAACTGGCGCGCACGCTGCACAAGGCGGGTCAGGTGCACGGCTGTTTCTACCCCAAGCATATTTTCATGCGGGCCCGGGGCGGTGAGTACATGGCGCAGCTGATCGACCTTGAGAAGACACGCAAGTCGATCTTCGGCCAGCGCGACCGTGTCAAGGACATTGAGCCTCTTCTGCGCCGCGCACCGGTCTGGAACGAAACGGAAATACGCGAGCTGCTCGCGGCTTATCTGAACGCCCCGGTCGATAGCGGTCTGGTTGACACCTGGTGGCAGCGTGTCGCCAAGCGGGGCAGTCACAAGCGCCGTGAGCGGTAAACAGAATTCCGGTTGAAATGCATAATCTGGGCTTGATCAAAGAGGGCGCCGATGCGTTTGTCTGAACTGAAAAACGCCGGTCGCACCCCGGCGCTGCCGATGAACATCGCGCTGGAGGATGCCGCCGGTCCTGCCGAGCTGCAATTGCTCAGCCTGCTGCGCGTCCTGCCCGGTCAACGCTATGTAGGCGCCGGCATCTGGCGTGGGCGCACGGTGCTGGCGAAATTACTGGTCGGTCCCAAAGCCCCGCGGCATTTCCAGCGTGAACGCGATGGCGTACAGGTGCTGGCGAAACAGGGCTTGCCAACGCCGTTGCTGTTGGCCGACGGGCTGCAGGAAGGCGAGGGCGGCTGGCTGTTGTTCGAGTTTCTGGATCAAGCCCAAAGCTTGGGCGATACCTGGAAATCAGTGGAAAACCTGCCACCGCTGGCCGATGAACAGCAGTCAGTGCTCGGCGATGCCCTGGCCGCTGTGGGTCAGATGCACGCCAAAGGCCTGTGGCAGGAAGACCTGCACCTCGACAACCTGCTGCGTCAGGGCTCCACGCTGTATTTGATTGACGGCGCGGGCATTCGCGTCGAGGAAGCCGGCAAGCCGTTGTCCCGGCAGAAAGTGCTGGAAAACCTCGGCGTATTCTTCGCCCAGTTGCCCAAGTCGCTGGAGCCGTTCACCGAAGAATTGCTGGTCTATTACCTGCTGAGCAACGGCGAGCACGGCTTGCCGGTCGAGGCGCTGCAAAAGCAGATCGACAAGGTGCGCAGTTGGCGCTTGCGGGATTACCTGAACAAGATCGGCCGTGAATGCAGCCTGTTCAGCGTTGAAGACGGGCCGTTTGCCCTGCGTGCGATTCGTCGCGAAGAAGTCGCCGGAATGCTGCCCGTGCTGGAGCAGGCCGACGCGCTGGTGGATGGCGGTCATCTGTACAAGACCGGGGGCGCGGCCAGCGTCGCCAGGGTAGACGTCGCCGGCCGCGAGCTGGTGATCAAACGCTACAACATCAAGAACCTGGCCCACTGGCTCAAGCGTTTCTGGCGACCGTCCCGTGCCTGGCACTCGTGGCGTGAAGGCAATCGGTTGCGGTTTCTCGGCATCGCCACGCCCAAACCGCTGGCGCTGCTGGAAAAACGCTTTTTATGGCTGCGCCGCGAGGCGTATCTGGTGACCGAGTTCCTGCCGGGGCCCGACATCGTCGAGCGCTTTGCGCCCTACGTGGCTAACGGCGATGCGCCGGAAGCCGAATTGCAGGCGCTGGATACGCTGTTTGCGCAGTTGATCCGTGAGCGCATCAGCCACGGCGATCTCAAGGGTCACAACGTGTTCTGGCAACAGGATCGCTGGTCGCTCATCGATCTGGACGCCATGTGTCAGCACGGTTCCCAGACCTCGTTCGCGACGGCGTTCGCCAAAGATCGCGCGCGCTTCATGCGCAACTGGCCGGCGGACAGCGCGCTGCACCAGTTGCTGGAGCAGCGCATTCCGACGGTTTCAAAGACGCCGGACTGACCGTCAGTCCGCGTGCTTGAGGTTCATCTCCACCAGTGCGTCGATCAATGCCTGCACGTTGTCGAACGGCTGGCGATGAACCTGCGGCCACGACTCGCGCTCGACGTAGGCTTTGCCAGCGGTATTGAACCGCACCGGCGTGTGCTTGAGGGTGCGGTCCCTTGAGCGATGCACGATCGTGGGCCGCAAGGGGGCGGACTCATCGAGCATGAACATGCCCGGACTATGCAGCCTGCCGCCGACGGGCGTGGCGAGCTGAGGGCGTGGCGGCAGTTCGATTTCCACGCGGAAATCATTCTGCACCCGCACTGACTCATGACCCAGCCCGGCCGGGACCTGTTCGCCCGGATCGATCATGATGCCGTGGCCTTTGCCCGGCGCCACGTCCATCACCCGCACGCCAATCCCCTGTTCCAGCTCGGCAATGCCCGGGACGCTGTTTTTGAACGTGTTGGCATGGGTTTCACCCACCAGCGCCATCCACTTGTGCGGTCCCATCACCTCTTGATGCTTGCGTATCGTGCGGGACGCAAAGTAGCTCAGCACCTGCTGGCGCGTGGTGTTGGAGTGGGTCGGCATATGGCGGATGAAGTAACTGGCGGCGCAGTCGATCCCGCGGATTTCAATGCCATGCCGCCTGGCGTGGACCACCAGCCTTTCGAACGAGTAGAGGCCGGTCGGGTCGGTCCGGAACGTCTGGTCCATGCGCTTGAGGTCGTGCAGCAGACGTTTGCTCATCAGCCCCGTTTCAGCGAAGCGGTCCAGGTCGGCCTGATGGACGTCCGTCAGCAAATGCTCCATGTACAGCGTCTTCACGTCCTGGCGCGCCAGATGCTCCATGTTGTCGAGGATGAAGCGCTTGCTGGCGCGTGCCGAATGGGATTCGCCAATGACCACTCCGGACGTGTTTTCGTACAGCTCTTCGATGAACATGCTCAACGGCGTGTCGGCTTTTACCTCGGGCAAAATCACCCGTTCAGGGAGGGCCAGGTTGAGCACTGAGCGCGCATCTTTCTGCAGCGTGTTCGCCAGTTCGAAGAACTTCTCACGCACCTCCACCAGATGACTTTCGATGAAAAAGTAATCGGGGTTGAGGCCTCTGTGACGGAAGTTGGCCAGGTCATGAAAGATGCTCCGCATGTCGGCAGGCATCTGGTAGCGGTTGTCGATCAGCGACTGCTGAATGGCGCCCAGGGGGTAGTCGTTGCTCCAGGTCGCGGCATCGGCGCGGGTCCAGTAGCCGGCCGGGTTCCATTCGAAACCGTGATCACCGACGTAGGGGTTCACCTCGCTCCGGCGGTGGGAAACGATGGCGCGGCGATTAGGGTCCAGACCCCACTCCTGGGGCGAACGTCGTTCGAAGAAGCCATACAGCGCATCGTCCATTGATGTGTCGGATGGACTGACGGGCGAGGCTGCGCCGGCCCCGTTATCGATATTCGGGTTGCCGATCTGTGCCTTGAAGTCCGCGCGCGACGCCGCGCTGCTGATGACGGCATCGCTGTCCACGGATATCTGGGTCGGCGCGCCCAACGGCACGTCTTCGACGCGCAGGCTGAGTACGCCTTGCAGTTCGCTGATGCCTGGCTGTTGCTGCCAGGTGTTGGCGGTGCGGTGGTCGAGCAGCGCGATCCAGCGCCTGCCCGGGTGCTGCTGCACATCGCCGCTGATCACTTTGTGACCAAAGAAAACCGCCATCTTTTGGGGCGCGAGGGCATCACCTGCAGCGGATGCCACTTCGTTGCCCGCGTAGTCATAGCTGACCGATGAACTGAACGGACGAACGTCGATGCCGTGGCGGTGGGCCGCTTTGATCAGGTGGTAATAGTCGTATTTTTCGCTGCCGTTCTTGAGCGCGCCCTCGTTCACGGTCTCCAGGTAGTGCTTGATCATGTGGGAGCCGCTGCGCGTCTTGCTGCCGAGTGCCTTGTATTTCTGCAGCTTGTGCGTGTGCTGGTCGGTCTGCAGATGCTCGATGTACAGCACCTCGACCTTGCGCTCCGCCAGCAACGGCATGTTGTCGATCAGCAGTTGTTTGCTGGCGATGGACGTCGGAGCTTCGCCAATCACCAGTCCGTTGGATTTTTTCAGTGCGGCGTCGAAAAACGCTTGAGTCGTCACGTCATCGGCCAGCACCGGCAACTCGGGTTTACCCGGAAGGGGGGGCTGCTCGAAGAATGCTTTTGCATCGCGGTACAGATTCTGGCGCAACGTCTTGTAGGTCGAACGACCGCCCTGGAAAATGTCGTCGAAAAACTCATGCAGACCAAACGGGCCTTCCTCAAAATGTTCAGCCTGCCTTGGGCTGACGATCCCGAAGACGTAGGGCTGCAGCGATTCCGGCATTTCGTAATCGCTTAAGTCGCCCACCGCCGTGGCGGGGCCTGCGGGGGTTTCGTCCAGTCGGCTGAACGAAGGCAGAACGCCGCCTCGCAAGCGCGCAGGCTCAAGCAGCTGCCACTGGCCCTGGCGGTTGAGGCGCACCGTCTGGCGGCCAAAAAAGGCGAACGGGTTGCGCGGATCGACGATCTGCCAGGCGGCCAGCCTGGCGTCGTACTGGACCTGGTACGTCTGGCCCTGCAGGGCGATGTAAAAGTTGCCACGAACGACGCTGACACCTTGCCCGTGCGGGCGGCTCAGGGGGAGCGCGTCTGTCAGCGATACATCCACCGCGTGCAGCGGAGGTGCGACGGTATTTGCGACCCGCACCGGCGGGGTGTCCTGCTGCAATGCCCTCCAAACGCCGGTCACATCGGTTTGCGCATAACGCCCGGTGGGCTGAAGGGTTTCGGGGATCAGCGCGTGGGTCCGGTACAGCGGGACATGGCGGTTGGCAGACTGAGGCGCGGCCCAGAAGAGTTCGTTCTCCACCGCGACCGGCTGCAGCGTCTCGTCGGTAGCATGGGCAACCGAGCGGGCGTACCTGCCGGCGGTTTTTTGTCCGGTCAGATCCTTCAAAATGCCGCCGAGCCCTTTCATTCCCGAGTGCAGATCGCCCGCAGCGCCCGCCGTGTTGAGCCAGGCGCTGAGCACGTAGAAGCTGGCGGTGGCGTGATCCCGCTCGTCGAGGGCTCGCAGCGCGCGATAACCATCAGCGCTCGCGATGATCATGCCGACGGCAAAGCTGGCAGGCGGGAAGGGCAAGGTCACGGCGGTCGCGATCAGCTCGAGGCTGCTCCAGACCTGGCGACAGAGCATGTCCGCGCGACTGGTCTGGGTGTCCTCGACATCCTGGATCTTGCGCTCGATCACCTGGTTGAAGCACACGTCATACAGGTTGCTGAACGGCGCCCTCGGCAGTGCGGGTTTGCGACCACCGCCTTTCTTCAGTTCAGCCAGGGCAAATGCCAGCGGCATGCCGGCCTTCACCCGGGCGCGGCTCAGGTAGTAATCGCCCATGCCTTCGCTCAGCAGCGTGTTGCTGAACGCGCTAAGTGGTCGGAAGGCGCGGCCATCCGGTGCCTGCGGCGTATACAGCAGAACCTGCTCCAGCGTGCTCGCGTCAGGCGGCGTGAGCAGGAAGCAGCCGTGAATGACCTCTGCACGAGGCGCGATAGCCATCACGTCCACGCTCAATTGCAGTGGATAGACCCGATAGCGCAGGCGGTCTGCCGGGCTGCTCTGATGCATGTTGACGATGGAGAGGGTGAGCCAGTGCAGCTGGGAGGCGTCGATGTGGCCTTCGAGAAAGCTGCGAAAGGCGTCGGCGCGCATTTGCAATTGCGTCAGCAGCAGGCTCTGTTGACGGCGCCAGTCGTAGCCCTCGCTGGCAGGCGCCAGCAGTTGCCCGCGAATCATCGCGATGTACTGATCGGCCACCCATTGCCCGCGAACCGAGCCGGCGACCTTCTCCGGGCTCAGTGGTGTGAGATCGACCCCCTCGGGGCCGCTGAAGGTGGCGGTGGTATCGGCCGCCGGGTTGAGCAGGCCAAGGGTGTCGTCGTAACC
This sequence comes from Pseudomonas sp. HP_12, assembly GCF_055283955.1. Taxonomy (NCBI): domain Bacteria; kingdom Pseudomonadati; phylum Pseudomonadota; class Gammaproteobacteria; order Pseudomonadales; family Pseudomonadaceae; genus Pseudomonas; species Pseudomonas sp. HP_12. The sequence goes on along the minus strand of NZ_JBTOQG010000045.1, from coordinate 125,923 downwards.
GTCACGCAGCATCTGGGTGTAGGACAGGGTTTCGCGGGGCGTGTGAATGGTGATCCGGTCAGGGTCCACCGTTTCCGGCGGCAGACCCAGCAGCGCGTTGATCTTGCGGCTGGCAGTCCGATGAACGTAGGCGTTGAAGTCGGTCACCCGGGTGTGTGGGGCGGCTTGGTAGATTTCGCCCGCCGCCACGATCGTATCCTCCAGTGCCACCATTTGCTGACGCTGCTCGGCGGATGCCCGCAGGAACCAGTCCGGGGTGTGCAGCCGTTGTTCGGAGAGCATTACCTGCACGCGCGCCGACACCAGCGCACGCACACCGCTGTTGTAATCGGGGAGGGTGGTGTAGCTGATCCAGTCCTGGGCAGGCGCTGGCTTTTCACTCAAATCATGCAGCTGGTCTTTCAGGGCGGCTCTTCTGCCGGCGGTGATCTGCGCCAGCAGGAAGTGGTTCATGTCGGCGGACCGGCTCCAGCTCACCAGCTCGCCGAGCAACTGACGCTCGTTGTCGAAGCGTTGGAAATGTTGGGTGCGCGGGCTGTCCGGGGTGAACATCAGCAACCCGTCCGGCTGACCCGAAGCGTCAAGCTTGCGCAATAGCAGCACGCTGCTCAATACGTCGTGACCGTTCAGCTTGATCTGCTGCACGTTCACGGCAGGATTTCGCGGCGCGGCGGTGTCCGGATTCAGCGACTCGATCAGGCTCAGGTCGGAAGGCTGGATATGCCCCTGCAGTTCGGCGCCACGGGCCTGGGCGATGAGCTGATGATGCATCGCTTCGCCCATCAGGCGCTGGATGGTCGGCGAGCCGAGCGCCAGGCGTTGCGCGGGGCCGAAACGCGTTCGCAGGTCTTGCTCGTTGATGACGTCGGCGAGGTAGGCCGGCGTCATGTCGCTGTACTCAGGCTCAAGCGGCAGACCGTTGTGAGTGATTCGGCTGTGGGTCTGGAAGGCCGAATCTGGGGCTGTGTCGCCAGGATGCAGGCCTTAAAGTGCCAGATGCGTCAGTGTTCGGCGGACGGAGAAGGTCTCACCGGTGATGGGCTGCGTTCGTTCGGTGCTGATCAGGACCTCGTCCGGATCGAGATCAATACCCAGATCATTGGCCAGTCGCGCGCGCAGACGGCTTCGCGCGAATTGCTGCGGGGACGCGGCGTCGTCCATGACGCTCATCAACGCATTGCGCGATCGCTCGTAATCCATCAGGCCCGAGGCGTAGCGCTCACGTTGCTCGGTGCTGGCCATCTCCAGCCAGTCGGGGCGTGCGCGGCGCTCATCTCGCTGGGCGCGACGATCCTGCGCAGCGGCTATGGCGCCGCCCGGGCCCCAGGATTTCGGCTGGTGGAGCAGGTCTTCGAGTCGGGCCTGAAGGGTCTGAGGCGACAGGTTGTGGGCGTTACCGAACAGCGCGTCGATGTCCACACGCTGCCTGGCCAGCAGGCGATCAAAGGCATGGTCGTAGGGCGATCCCTTGATCGGCTGCAGTTGGAAGTCCGAAGGGTGGGTGGGCTCAAGAAATACATCACCGCCGGAGGCAATCTCGAGCCAGGCGTCGCGCGTGCTGTCCTGCATAAGACGCAAGAGTGGCAGGCGCAGGAGTGGGTGATTGATGCGGCGGGCGAGTGCTTGCTGCAATGCCTCGTTCGACACGAAGCCTTCGACGGCCTGGCCGGGCAACCAGAGCAAGGTCTGCCCCGGCTGGGCGGTTGCGACCAGCGCCCCGGCCAGCTCGATGCGACGTTCTGCATCAAGTTGCAGCTCGAGCGCGCTGAACACCACATGCTCCTCGGCGTCCATGCCCGGCAGGCAGCGCGCATAGTCGCGGTGCAGCTCGCCTTCTTCTATGTTCAGCAGCAGGTCGTCACGCAGGGTCAATTCGATGCAGGTCACGAAGAGCTCGCGGCGTGAAATATCACGCGCACTGGGTTCGGCCCAGAAACGAGTGATGGCCGAGTGCAGCAGCGTTTTCTGCTCCGGGCTCACTGGCAGCGGCGGGGTGTTGAGGCAGGCCTTGGCATCCGGAAGATGCTGGCATTCGGCGTCGAGAACAGCGGCGAGCGTCGTCAGCCGATCAAGCGCAGGCGGGTTGGGTGAAAAGGTTTCCATGGCGTACAGCATTCCTGAGTGATCTCCGCGCAATGAGCTTGCGCAAGAGCCGGGCAAGCAGCCCGATGATTCGTCGAGCGATCAATCAATCAGAACGCCGGGGCGCGTGGTGCTAAATAGTTAACGCACGAGGTGAGGCGCAAACGTGTAGGACCGGCTTCAGCCGGTCCCACCGAGGCATCGCGGGGCAGTTCATTCCCTGCGACCACTTCCAGAGCCATTACGCTATAATCCCGCCCTTTAGCTGTCTGCCGCCGTGGCGCCAGACACACCTTATTTGTCAGGCGCGTGATGCCTGCATGCAGACTTAAGAGGCTAGACCCTAGTGGCATTGACGATCCTTGGCCTGTCCGGCGCCCTTAGCCATGATCCTTCCGCAGCCCTGTACATCGACGGCAAGCTGGTTGCTGCGGCCGAAGAAGAGCGTTTCGTTCGCGACAAGCATGCCAAGAACCGCATGCCCTACGAATCAGCGAAGTTCTGCCTCGAACAAGCGGGCATCAAGCCTTCCGACGTCGATGTCGTGGCCATTCCTTTCGCGCCCATCAGCCTGTTCGGCGAAGCGCGCTGGCACTACGCCAAACGTTACTGGTATGCCCCGGACCGCGCCCTCGACGCGATTCTGATGGGCAACCGCCGCTACAAGCGCTATCGCAACAAAATCGTCTGGTGCCTGGAACAACTGGGTTTTGATCCGAAAAAGATCAAGATCGAGCCCGTCGAGCACCACCTTGCCCACGCTTCCAGCGCCTACCACTGCTCCGGCTTCCAGGAGAAAACCGCGATCCTCGGGATCGACGGCAAGGGTGAGTACGCCACCACGTTCTTCGGCTACGGCGAAAACGGCAAGATCCACAAGATCAAAGAATTCTACGACCCGGATTCCCTCGGCGGGCTGTATGGCGCGATCACCGAATTCCTCGGCTTCGAGATGCTCGACGGCGAATTCAAAGTCATGGGCATGGCGCCGTACGGCGATGCGACCAAATATGATTTCTCGCGCCTGGCCACGTTCGAAAACGGCGAACTGGTGATCAACACCGAATACGCCAACGTCATCGGCCTGCGTCGTTACAAAGAGAAGGGCAAAGGCTTCTACTTCTCGCCGAAACTGATCGAGTGGCTGGGCCCCAAGCGCGAAGGCGACATCGCCGACGAGCCGTACATCCATTACGCCGCCAGCATGCAGGCGCTGTTCGAGAAGCTGTCGCTGCAGATGATCGATCACTATCTGGGTGACATCCTCAAAGAAACCGGCAAGCTCGCCTTCGCTGGCGGCTGTGCGCTGAACGTCAAACTGAACCAGAAAATCATCGCGCGCCCTGACGTCAAAGAGCTGTTCGTTCAGCCCGCGTCGGGTGATGCCGGCACTGCCGTCGGCGCTGCCGCCTACGTTTCCCACGCACGCGGCGTGCCGGTCGAGAAGATGGAACACGTCTACCTCGGCCCGTCCTACAGCAACGAAGATGTTATCGCCGCCTGCGCCCGCCACCCGAGCAAGCCGGCCTGGCGCCAGATCGACAACACCCCCGAGCGCATCGCCAAAATCATGGTCGCGGGCAACCCGGTGGCCTGGTTCCAGGGCCGCATGGAATTCGGTCCTCGTGCCCTCGGTGGTCGTTCGATCATCGGCTGCCCGAGCATTGCCGGCGTCGCCGATCGCATCAACCATCAGATCAAGTTCCGCGAGCGCTGGAGGCCTTTCTGCCCGTCGATGCTCGACACCGTCGCTCCGCAGATGATCAAGATCGATCACCCGGCGCCGTTCATGACCTTCACTTTCGAAGTGGCGGAAGAGTGGAAAACCCGTGTGCCGGAAGTCGTCCACGAAGACGGTACCTCCCGCGCCCAGGTGCTCAAGCGCGAGTACAACCCGCGTTACTACGACATGATGAAGGCGCTGGAAAACCTGACGGGCAACGGGGTTTCCCTTAATACGTCGCTCAACCGTCGCGGCGAGCCGATGATCTGCTCGCCGACCGATGCGCTGAATATGTTCTTCGGCTCCGATCTGGAGTACCTGATCATGGAAGACATTCTGGTGGTCAAAGACGGCGTGGACACCCATGACACGCTCAGCTGAGCGCCATGTTCTCCAGTTCTGCCACGGCTATGACGGGCCGTTCCTCGACTGCGCCCGTCAATACGCCAGCCTGTTCGTGGGCAGGGGATACCGTGTCACCACGGTATTCCTGACCGGCGCCGCAGATGCCGAGGTTGCAGCCAGTTGCGCGTCGGACGAAGTGCTGTTCATGGAGTACAGCTCCAAGGCCATCGGCGGCATGAAGGTGGGAGCGATCCGCGATCTGCGCAAGATCGCGGCGTCCCGCAGTTTTGAGTTTTGCATCACCCACCGTTTCAAGCCGACCTACATCGCACTGGTCGCGACCCGCTTGCCGGTGATCGGCGTCCATCATGCGTTTGGTGATTACCGGCGCCGCAGCCGCAAGGTGCTGGCGAACCTGTTCCGCTCCCGCCTGAGCCTGCTGGGCGTGTCCGATGCCGTGCGCGATGACATTCGCGCCTGCCTGCCGAAATGGCCGGTCGAGCGTATCCAGACCCTCTATAACCGCATCGATGTCGATCAACTGAGCGCCACGCTGTTGTCCCGTGAGGAGGCCCGCGACGCGTTGGGTCTGGCCCAGGAGGCGTGGGTCGTGGGCAATGTCGGGCGGCTGCATCCCGACAAGGATCAGTCGACGCTGCTGCGCGGATTCGCCCAGGCGTTGCCGAACCTGCCCGCTGACAGCCAACTGGTGATTCTCGGTCAGGGTCGGCTGGAACAGGACCTCAGGCACCTGGCGGCCGAACTGGGTATCGGCCACGAGGTGATGCTGGCGGGGCAGGTGACTCAAGCCAGCCGCTACTTCAAGGCCTTCGACGTGTTCGCACTGAGCTCCGATCACGAACCCTTCGGCATGGTGCTGCTGGAGGCCATGGTGGCCGGCGTGCCTCTGCTGGCAACCGCCTGTGGCGGCGCGAAGGAAGTGGTTGAAGGCGTGGGCATACTGTTTCCCCTGGGCGGAGCCGAGTCTCTGGCTCAGGGGCTGATCCACCTTTCGCGGATGGACGCCGAGCTGCGGCAGTCCTGCGCGGATGCGATGCTGCAACGGCTGCACGACCGTTTCAGCGATGAGGCGGTAAAAGCAGTTTTCTGGCAGTTGCCGCAAGTCGTCGCGCTCACCTCGGAAACCTGATTTCATTCGAACCGCTGGCAGCCATTGGCCTCTGATAGCAATGAACACCCGGCTGCATAGCACAGGATATGGATTGGAATGGTTGTAAAAAATTTGCCGGCACGTGCGGGGTACATCGCAGGTTTACTGCTTGCGGTGGTGATGCTGATCATATTTCTCGGGCCGTTCTGGTGGCCCGGTGAGTCAAGTTCCTGGGCTGCGTTCATTCGCGCGGCGCTGGTCGTTGCCTTGCTTTGCGCAGCGCCGGCGCTGAGTCGGCGATCCTTTTCAGTCAGCCCGCTGACCTATACCGTCCTGCTGCTGTTCGCTTATCTGCTGATCAACAGCCTGATGTCAGACGACGACATGAAATCCCTGCGTCGGCTTCTGCTCATCCTTGTGTTTTTCATCGGCGTTGGCGTGATAAGGGCGAGGGGCACATTCGACTGGGAAAAAATCCTCAAGCTGTCGGTCGTGGTGGTTGCGCTGTTCGCCACATTTTCCATGCTCAATCTCGCCATCCACGGTGCGTTTGTCCTCGGCTATCGGCAGATGTCACTGGCTGGCTCGGGCGTGACCGATGTGGCCGACTTTGGCAACACCATCGTTGCCGGCATGAACTACGGCTTGTTTCTGCTGGCCGGTATCTGGCTGACATTACGCTCAAGGCGCCGTGCCGAAATCGGCCTCTGGCTGCTGTGCTGCGCCCTTATCGCCACGTACATCTACTTCACTTTCGCGCGCAGCGCCTGGCTGGCTTCATCGGTCGGCGGGCTGGTGCTGCTTGGCACTATGACCAGTGGCAAGCTGCGTCGCAATATCCTGATTCCTGCGGCCATCGTCGTCGCGCTTGTGCTCATTTTCGGCTTCAGCGAGCTCGCTTACGAAGTGCAGACCCGTGGCGTGACCGGGCGCAACGAAGTCTGGCTTGCGGTGTTCGAGCGCCTGGCTGGCCACTGGTGGTTCGGGGTTGGCGCGGGTACGCCACTGGGCGAGGTTCACCTCTCGACCGGGCAAATCGTGCGCAACACCCACGGTTTGTATTTCGAGGTGCTCTACCAGTTCGGCATCGTCGGTCTGGCGCTGCTGCTGGCGACGATGCTGCACGCTGGCGCGTGTCTGGCCCGAGTGCGCAAGACCTCGGAGATCGCTCGGCTCTGGCTGGCGATCCTCTGCGCCGGTGGCGTGGTCATGACCGTGGAACTGCACACCTTCGTTGGGTCACCCAATCTGGTGTGGGAATGGCTCTGGCTGCCGTTGGCTGGCGCGGTGGCGATCTCCCGGGAGGCGCGGTGTGCTGAGGGTTGAAGCGCGGGGCGAGCAACGCTGGCTGGTAGGGCATGATCTGGAAGTGTGCCTGCAGGACTTTGCGCAATCCCGCGGTTCTGTTACAGGTCCGGTATTGCTGCTGGCGTCCGGCCCCTCGGCGAACGAGTTTCCGCTTCCCCGTTACCGGAGCCTGCCGGTCGTCGCCATGAACGGCTCGATCGTGCGCTGCGTCGACGAGGGCATCCGGCCTTTCTACTACCTGTGCGACGATCCGAATTTCGTCATCGGCCGGCCAGCGCTGGCACTGATGGGGGTTCGCCACGGCGAGCATCTGGCGATGAGTCTGGATGTGCTTCAGGCCATTCATTCGGCCGACGCCACTGCGCTGAACGGCAAGAAGATTTATCTGCTGGAGCGGGTCAATCGCCAGGAAGGCAAGGCCGTCATGTCGGATCGAGCCTATGCGTGGTCAATCCGCAACGACGACGAGCTGATCTCCAACTTCTCCCTGCTGCGTCGCAAGCCCAACCGCATTGGCTTCAGCCTGAACCTCAAACGCGGCTATTTCGGCAGTCGAACCATTCCCTTCGGCGCCTTGCAGCTGGTCTGCCATCTGGGGTTTCGTCAGGTGTTCGTGGTCGGGATGGACCTGCGTCAGGGCGGGGGGCGTTTTTACGAGAAGGGAGAAGCGGCTTTGCCCAGCAGCCTGGACGAGGACTTCGAGCAATACATCCTGCCAAGCTTCGCGTTGATGACTCGCAAGATCCTGCCGCGAACCGGCATGCAGGTGTTCAATCTATCCAGTGTCAGTCGCATGCCGGAGCGGGTCATTCCCAAAATCACCCTGCAGCGCCTCGACGAGCTGCTGGGCGTTCAACCCGACCCTTCTACGCAAACAGCGCCTTCAAACGCGCAGTGAAGTGGGCGCTCCGGCCTTGGGTGTAAGCTGAAATAAAGGCCGTGCCCCCATCGCTTTCCACCAGCCACGCGCGATCTTCCTTATACCTGAGCAGGTGCTGGAAATTGCGCAGCCGCTTCGAATCGCTCAGCGCGCGACGCTGGCACTTCATGTCAGAGATATCGATGAGCCCCAGTTTTGCCTCCGGGGTGAGGATCACATTGCCCATGTGCAGCGAGCGAAAGTAGACGCCGCGATCATGCAGGTGGGCGATAAACGTACCCAATTCAGCCCGCAGTGGCGCGCTTTCACCGTGCTCTTTCAACACCTGGCGGATGGTCAGGCCGGGCAACGGCGTGTAACGCACGGCATCGCGGCTGATGCTGGCAATTCGGTAGGTGGCGATGACGTCGGGGCAGGGAATGCCACGCTTTTTGAGGGCGTCGATGTTGTCGGCGAAGCGTTGCGCGTAGGGAAACAGCAAGGCCGAGCTGATCAGACGCTTGCGGCGGAACAGTTTGAGAATGGTGCCGTCTTCAAGCAACAGAACCTTGTCCCCGGATCCGTCCGCTTCGAGCACGGTGGCGTTTTCTCGCAAGGCCAGATAGGCGCTGTGTTCCATTGGGTGCATCGGCATACTTACCTGAACAAATGCGGCATGTTACCCGAGTCGGCCCCGCTTGGGTCGCGGCAGGGGTCGACAAATATGGGTTGTGCTACCATGCCCGCCTAATTTTTTCGTGCGGATTCCCATGAGCAGTCCTGATCCTCAAGCTAAAACGACCCTGGCGATTTACTTTCGTCTATTGACCTATGTGCGGCCGTACATCGGCCTTTTCTGCTTGAGCATTGTCGGCTTTCTTATCTTTGCGTCCACCCAGCCGATGCTCGCTTACATCCTCAAATACTTCGTCGATGGCCTGGCCAATCCCGAAGCCAGCCTGTTCCCCGGCAACCCTTATATTGGTCACCTGCAATTGCTGCAGGCGGTGCCGCTGATGATCGTTCTGATCGCAGCCTGGCAAGGTGCCGGCTCGTATCTGGGCAACTTCTTCCTGGCCCGCGTCTCCCTCGGGCTGGTGCATGACCTGCGCGTCGTGCTGTTCAACAAATTGCTCACGCTGCCCAACCGCTTCTTCGACAACAGCAACTCAGGGCATCTGATCTCGCGCATCACCTTCAACGTGACCATGGTCACCGGCGCTGCCACTGACGCAATCAAGGTGGTGATTCGCGAAGGCATGACGGTCATCTTTCTGTTCGGCGCGCTGCTGTGGATGAACTGGAAACTGACCCTGGTGATGCTGGCGATACTGCCGCTCATTGCGGTCATGGTGAACAGCACCAGCAAGAAGTTTCGCAAGCAGAGCAAGAAGATTCAGGTGGCCATGGGCGACGTCACCCACGTCGCGTCTGAAACCATTCACGGTTATCGCGTGGTCCGCAGCTTTGGCGGCGAAGACTACGAAAAGGCCCGCTTCGAAAAGGCCAGCCGCAGCAATACCAAAAAGCAGTTGGCGATGACCAAGACCGGCGCGGTTTACACGCCGATGCTGCAATTGGTGACCTACAGCGGCATGGCCATCGTGATGTTCCTTGTCCTTTATCTGCGCGGCGACTCGTCGGCGGGTGATCTGGTGGCCTACATCACCATGGCCGGCCTGCTGCCCAAGCCGATCCGTCAGTTGTCCGAAGTCAGTTCCACCATCCAGAAAGGCGTCGCCGGTGCGGAGAGCATCTTCGAGCAACTGGATGAGCAGACCGAGCAGGACTTGGGCACCGTAGAGCGCGACAAGGTTTCAGGCCGTCTGGAGGTCAAAAACCTCACGTTCACCTACCCAGGCACGGAAAAGCGCGTGCTCAACGACGTGAGTTTTGTCGCCGAAGCCGGCCAGATGGTCGCGCTGGTGGGCCGCTCCGGCAGCGGCAAATCCACCTTGGCGAGCCTGATTCCGCGTTTCTACGATCACGTGCAGGGCCAGATTCTTCTCGATGGCGTCGAGACTCAGGACTACACCCTGCGCAGCCTGCGTCGTCAGATCGCGCTGGTGAACCAGAACGTCACGCTGTTCAACGACACCATCGCCAACAACATCGCGTATGGCGATCTGGCGGGCGTGCCGCTGGAAGAGATCAAGAAAGCTTCGGCCGATGCCTATTCGGAGGAATTCATCGACAAGTTGCCTCAGCAGTATCAGACCCTCGTCGGCGAGAACGGCGTGCTGCTGTCCGGCGGTCAGCGCCAGCGTCTGGCGATTGCCCGCGCGCTGCTGAAAAACGCGCCGCTGCTGATTCTCGACGAAGCGACCTCGGCGCTGGATACCGAGTCCGAGCGCCATATCCAGAAAGCCCTGGAGAAGGTCATGCAGGGCCGCACCACGCTGGTGATCGCCCACCGCCTGACCACCATCGAAAAAGCCGACGTCATTCTGGTCATGGACGAAGGCCGCATTGTCGAGCGCGGCTCCCATGCCGAGCTGCTGGCGCAGAACGGCTACTACACGCGCCTGCATGCCAAACAGTTCGAAGAAGACGAGCCAGTCGAAATCGATCGGGCAGTCGATGCATGCTGAGTCACTTGCGCGCATGGCGTGAGCGAGGCTGGACCCCGATTGATGCAACGACCTACGCCACCGCGTGGCAGCAGTTCGGCGGCAGCGTTGCCACGCACCCGCACGTGATCGAGCGCCTGGCCGGGCTGGCTGACATTCCGGTCCGTTATCTGGGTTGGCTGCAAGACGGCAACGTCGTTGCTGCGGTGGCCTGCTGGGGCCGGGAGCTGGCGCTGGCCAAGAAGGTACTCAAGCAGCGTAATCGGCGGGTGTTCGATCTGGGCAATGCAGAGATCATTCTGCCGATTGCGCCCGGCGTGACAGTGCCGGTACGCCAGCGCATGAGTTACGTGTCGGAGTTGAACGCCGGTCAGATTGACACCCTCAAGCCGCAAGCCGAGAGCCTGGCCATCGCCCGCGCGCCTGAGGACTATTCCAAGAAATTCCGCTACAACCAGCGCCGTGAACAGCGTTTGCTTGAGGAGGCGGGCGGGGTCGTGCAGCCGATGCTGGATTTCACGTCCGAGGAACAAGCCCGCATTTACTCCAGCCTGTTTCATGCGCGCTGGGGCTTCGACGTGCCGGGCAAGGATCATCTGGCCAAGGTGTTCGAGCTGATGCGCGAGTTCATGACCGGCTCGATGATCCTGCTGGAAGGCAAACCCATTGCCGCTCAGGTGCTGTACAGGGTCGAATCGCCACACTGGGTGTCGGTGGAATACATCAACGGCGGTGTCGATCCGGCCCATCAGGCGTTGAGCGCCGGCAGCGTGCTGAGCTTCGTCAACACCCAGAACGCCTGGGCTGATGCGAGGGCGGTGAACAAGCCTTTGCGCTACTCCTTCGGCCGCTCCGATCGCGAATACAAAGACCGCTGGTGCCAGACGGTGCCTGTCTACAAGGTTGGATGACATGTCCGGGCGCAAGCAGCAGCTTCTGAAACGACATCGGCGCAACAAGCGTCTGGCGCTGATCATCGGTCTGGTGCTGCTGATCGGCATTGGCATCTGGGTCGCGTGGTGGCTGGTGCCGTTGCTGATCGTCGCCGCCTGGATCGCCCACGAAGCCTGGTTCTCCGACCATCTGTTTTATTCGCCCAAGAGCGATTACCACTACCAGTTTCCTGACGCGGCCCAGGCGCAGCCTGTTTCTGTCGTCAATGGCATGCTGCAACTGAGCGAGCCTTTGGGCGAAGGCGAAACCCTGCTGCTGGAGCTCGACCTGCGCAGCACCTGGCTCGGTCGCTGGCTGGACCCCTACGTGTTGGCAGGCGACGACCGCCAGGATTTCGAACGAGGCTTTGCCGGGCGTCGCTACGTGAACCTCACCGGGCAGCGGGACGTCGTCGCGGACAGCACGCTGCGCCTCAAAGGCGGCTTCTGCCGCATCGCCAGCGCCGCCCGCTTATACGTATTGAGCAACCCGGATTACCGGCAGCAACGGTTGATGATCCTCGCGCCCCACGCCGACGACGCCGAACTGGCAGCCTTTGGCCTGTACAGCCAGGCGGCGGATTGCAGCATCGTTACGGTGACCCAGGGCGAAATCGAGGCCGAACGCTACGAACAACTGGGGCTGAACCGCGCCGATGCTGCCCGGCTCAAGGGGCGTCTGCGTACCTGGGACAGCCTGGCGATTCCGCTGTGGGGCGGTGTGCCCCAGAGTCAGTGCGTGCAACTGGGCTATTACTGCCTGCAACTGCCGGCCATGGCCCAGTCGCCGGATCAGCCGTTTGGTTCTCGCGACTCCTCAGAGACCGACATCCGCAGTGCGCGGCAGCACAATCCTTTGCCGTTGCCGGGTGATCAGGACGGCGCGCCCACCTGGAACAATCTCGTGGCCGATCTCGCGGCGCTGCTCGATGCTTACCGGCCGGACGTCATTGTCATGCCGCACCCGGAACTCGACCCCCACGCTGACCACATCGCCACGACCCAAGCGTTATACCAGGCGGTGGGCAGAAGCGCGCACACGCCCGAGGTGGCGCTGTTCTACGCCAACCACCTGCACGACAACGACCGCTGGCCCATGGGGCTGGCCGGTAAAGGCGTCGCGCTGCCGCCGTTTGTAGAGGCGCCTTCGGTGGATCAGCTCTGGAGTACGTCGCTCAGCTCGGAGGTGCAACTGGATAAGGCCATGGCTCTGGCGATGCAGCATGACCTCCAGGGAGCGCCACCCCTGAAGAAGCGACTGCGCCGGCAGATTCAACGCTGGCTGGCCGGTCGCGAATGGCCGCTGACGGGAGACGACGAATTCTTCCGCAAGGCCGTGCGCCGTCACGAGGTGTTCTGGGTTCGCCGCTTTCCGCGCCCATAGCTGCAACAGTCGATGCGCCATTCGTTGCACCAGTTAAAGCGCCATCTGAAGCGCTGTTTGAAGCACTAAGGGATTCGAGGCCAACCGGCCAGCCAGCGCTGATCGCTGTGCTAAGATTCCGTCCTTGTCCATTTCTGCCACGGGTTGTTCGATGAAGTTGTCCATGCCGCGTTTTGATCAGGCTCAAGTGTTAGTTGTCGGCGATGTCATGCTCGACCGCTACTGGCACGGTGGCACTTCCAGAATCTCCCCTGAAGCACCGGTGCCGGTGGTCAAAGTCGACCAGATCGAAGACCGTCCGGGCGGTGCCGCCAACGTGGCGTTGAACATTGCTGCGCTGGGCGCCAAGGCGTCCCTGGTCGGCGTGACGGGCACCGACGAAGCCGCCGACAGCCTGAGCAACAGCCTCAAGGCCGCTGGCGTGATCGCCAGCTTCCAGCGCATCGCCCATCAGCCCACCATCGTCAAATTGCGCGTCATGAGTCGGCACCAGCAACTCCTGCGCATCGACTTCGAAGAACCCTTTGCCACTGACCCCGAGGCCCTGAGCCGCGAGGTCGATGCCTTGCTCGACGGCATCAAAGTGCTGGTCCTGTCCGACTACGGCAAAGGCGCGCTGAAGAATCATCAAGTGCTGATCAAGGCCGCCCGGGACCGTGGCATTCCCGTGCTCGCCGACCCCAAGGGCAAAGACTTCGCGATCTACCGTGGCGCCAGCCTGATTACCCCCAACCTGAGTGAATTCGAAGCCATTGTCGGCCATTGCGTCGACGAGGCAGAGCTGGTCGCCAAAGGCGCGGCGCTGATGAAGGACCTCGATCTGGGTGCGTTGCTGGTCACCCGTGGCGAACACGGCATGACCCTGCTGCGCCCGGACCAACCGACGCTGCACCTTCCGGCCCGCGCGCGGGAGGTCTTCGATGTGACGGGTGCTGGCGATACCGTCATCTCCACGCTGGCAGCGGCCATTGCGGCCGGCGAGGAATTGCCTCACGCCGTCGCGCTGGCGAACCTTGCGGCGGGCATCGTCGTGGGCAAGCTCGGCACTGCCGCGATCAGCGCTCCCGAGTTGCGTCGCGCCATCCAGCGCGCCGAAGGTTCCGAGCGCGGCGTGCTGACCCTCGATCAGCTGCTGCTGGCCATCGACGACGCCCGTGCCCACAACGAGACCATCGTCTTCACCAACGGCTGCTTCGACATTCTCCACGCCGGCCATGTCACCTACCTGGAACAGGCCCGCGCCCAGGGCGATCGGCTGATCGTGGCGGTCAACGATGACGCGTCGGTGAGTCGCCTGAAAGGCCCGGGCCGCCCGATCAACAGCGTTGATCGACGCATGGCCGTGCTGGCCGGTCTGGGTGCGGTGGACTGGGTCATCAGCTTCCCCGAAGGCACCCCGGAAAACCTGCTGACCCATGTGCGTCCGGACGTGCTGGTGAAGGGCGGGGACTACTCGGTTGACCAAGTCGTCGGCGCCGACATCGTCGGCTCTTATGGCGGCACCGTGAAAGTGCTGGGACTGGTTGCCAACAGCTCGACGACAGCCATCGTCGACAAGATCCGCAGTCAGGACTGATCCGACGCCCGCAGCGCAGAGTGGCACCCCTTGCCGCTGCCATTTTTGTATTCGCAGTTCGGTATATGAACGTATGAAAGTCATGTTACTGGTGATGGATGAACAGCGCGTCATACTGGACGGTTTGTACGACACCGTGCGCCAGCATTGTGACGACTGCGTCATCTTTCGCCTGAGCAAGCAACAGCAGCTGAATCTCGGGCCGTTTCTGGCCTCGGTCGACTATCAGCGCTACGACCGGGTGGTGATCTTCTCCCGGGTCAAACGGCTTGCTCGCCAGCGCGCGGTGCTCAAGTGCATTCCGGGGCTGATCTTTCTTGAGCACGATGCGTATCAGAACTACATGAGCGCCAGCAAATACCACGGCATGTACTCACGCTTGTACCGGCAGCTGCCGTGGAGTCGCGCACTGGTTTCCGGTGCGGTTGTCGCGCGGCGCATGCGCGGCGAAGGCCTTGATGCGGTGTTCGTGTCCAAGGGCTACGACCAGGGAATGCTGCGTAATCTCGGTCAACCCCGAGACATTCCGGTGGGCTTCCTGGGCAGCCTGAAAAGCCGCGAGTATTCCCAGCGCAAGCAACTGGTGGAAAACCTCGCGCAGCGCGCCGGCATGCTGGTGACGCGCACGGCCTCTGGCGCCGAATACCTTGAAACGCTTAATCGCATCAGGATTTTCGTCAGTGCCGACATCGGCATGGGCGAGTTCATGATCAAGAATTTCGAAGCCATGGCCTGCGGCTGCGTGCTGCTCGCATGGAGCCAGGGTGAAGAGGACGAGCTGCTGGGGTTCGAAGAGGGGCGAAACGTCATGTTCTACCGCTCCGAAGACGAAGCCGTCGAGAAGATCCGCCTGCTGCAGAGTGATCCCGAGCTTGCCGCGCGCATCGCCAGCGAAGGGCAAAGATTTGCCGAAGAGCGCTATGCCTTTGCCCGCGTGGGCCGCGATCTGGCCGATGAAATTCAGCGGCCGATGCGCCCGTGGCAACGTCCGTCGGCGCTGACCCGTGCCTGGGTCAAGTGGCGCCATGGCATGCAGGTGCCGGCCTGATGACGTTGCCGTCAAACCACGACAGCACCGCGCCGAGTGAACCCCTTGTATTGCCGGGCGCCGATCAGGACGTATTCGGCGCGCTTCCCGCTGCGCTGCGCCAGTGCCTGGCTAACGCTGCACGGGTCATCCTGATCGCCAACAATCCAGCCATCACCCCAGCCGATTTCGATGCCTTGGGCGTGGGTGCCGACGATGTGGTGGTCAGCTTCAATCTGTGCATCAAGGCCGCCCTGCTAAAGCCTGAAAGCGTCAACCTGTTTGTCCACGGCTTCAACGCGCCCGACTGTTATTTCTTTGGCCTGCCTTCAACCGCTGACGTACAGAAGTTCACTGCCCAACCGGGCTCGCGTTGCTTCACGCTGCTGGTGGGATGCGCCGTGCCGCTGTGCCCGCTGCCTGAGGTTGCGCTGTATTGGGACCGCATTCCGTTGCCGGCCCTGGCCGAGCGTTACCCGGTCGATCGTCCCAACGGCAAGCGCTTCGTCGGTCCTTCCACGGGTTTCAACGTGCTGGTGCTGCTCGACTGGCTGCGCGCTCATGCCGGTTACCGCTACAGGCTCATGACCCTCGGTTTTTCCAACGAAGCCGGCAAGCTCTGGGGCGGCCACGCCTGGGACTATGAGCGCAACTGGCTGCTCGGCGCCGACGTCGAAGTGATCGCCCTCAAGCCCCGGAGTTGGTGGCGCACGCTGTTGTTTCGTAAATGAACGAGGCCGTCCGCCGCTTGAGCGCGCATGTCCAGGCGCATTGCCATTGATCCCGGAGAGTTTGTCAGTGCTGAACATTGCGGTCGCGTTTTTTGGTATCCCGCGCAACTCGGAAATCTGTTTTCCTTCCATCGAGGAAAACGTCCTTGGCCAGTTGCCCAAGGGCAGCAACGTCAAATGCTTCTACCACCTCTACAAGATCGACGAAGTGCATAACCAGCGCTCGGCGGAGAAGGGTGAGCTGAAGGCGCAGAACTACGACGTTTTCCAGTCGATGACGGGGGTTCTCGAGTCCACGGACGGCGTGCTGGATCGCTGGGATTTCGAGCGGGTCAAGGCGATGGGCGACACCTGGGGCGACGAGCACGTCTCCCTGCGCAACTTGATCTATCAGCTTAATTCCCTGCACACGGTCACGGGCATGATGGAGTCGTTCGATCCGGACTTCGTGGTGTTCGTGCGGCCGGACAATTTCTTCCATTCGCCGCTGCCAGGTTATGTCTTTCATTCGCCACAGGCACGGCGGCTGAACGCCTATATTCCGGACTGGCAGTGGTGGGGCGGGCTGAACGATCGTTTCGCCATTTGCGGCCGCGACGTCTACCGCGCCTATGGCAAACGGGTGGAGCGCATCTTCGAGTTCTGCAAAGCGACGGGCCGCAAGCTGCACTCGGAGCGTTTGCTCAAGTACGCCCTGCTTGAGGCCGACGCCCGCGTTTGCACGCTGCCAACCACCGCCTCGCGAGTGCGCATCACCGGCGCCTTCGCTGAAGAGTCGTTCTCACCGAAGCGCGGGATGGGCAAGCGTGAGAACCGCTATTTCCACTTCTTCGCCCGGCTGCGCACCTGGCGTGACAAACGCCTCACTGAAAAGAGCTGAGTGGCGGCCTACTTGTGCAGGCCGCTGCGCACCAGCCTGACCAGCCGCCTCGCTTTGATCCGCAGCTTGGTCAGACCTGATTTGGGCTTTTTCTTCGGCGTCAGGCCCTGTTGCACCAGCCAGTCTTTCCAGCGAATCCGCTCCTCGCGTACCACCCAGCCTTCTTGTGGGGCGAAGCTCTCGGCCAGATAAAGGCCGCGCGTACCGGCGGGCGAAAGCTTGTCGTTCTTCAGGGTGTACAGCTCGGGCAGGGGCGAGCCGTTTTCCAGCGGCATCAGGTACAGATCCGGTTTGCTGCGATTGAGGCGCGCCACCAGCTCGTTGTTCTCCAGGCTTTCATCGACGTGGAAAAGGCTAAGCGGCCGAGCCTCTTTCGGCACTTCCAGGCGCATGTCGTAGATCAGTTGCAACGACGCCGTAGGCAAATGCACGTAAGCGCGGGGCCGCTCAATCAGGGTCAGGCTGCCGCAACGTACAGCGCGTGCCGCGCCGGAAAGCGGCGTGAGGCGAAAGGGCATCGCTTCGCGGTAATGCAGCGCTGCCGCATAAGGCGCTGGCAGCCAGGTTTCATTGAAGCGCCCACCGAGCCAGCCTTGGGGCGTCTCGATCAGGCATTCCTCGGCGACTTCCTGCACCGCCGTATGCAACGGCAAGTTGAGTTCGTGGGCGGGAACGTAGCCGGAGATCAGCTTGAGCACCACATCGCCACGGTCCTGACGGCGCTGGCGAACCAGCACCCAGTAATCGCGGTTCTGCCAGCGCAGGGTCAGGCGCACCGAGACGCCGAGATTGGCCAGTTCGGTGGAAAACCGTTCGCTGTCCTCCACGTCGATCTTGCGACGCCGTGCCAGGGTCTGGGTGAAATTCAGCGGCATCCCGATGCTCTGGTAGGTCAGGCTTTCCGGGGTGGCTTCGACAAATAACGGCAGGGTCTTGAAGTTGCTGGGGTTCTTTCGGATCAGGGTTCGCGGCATATCGGCTCCTTCTTGCGTTGGGGTCGGCCGTTTGTCTCAGGGCTGACGACGGATCACGGCAGCGGCGGTTGCCACGTTATGGGCCAGATGCAGCGGATTGATGGTGCCGACGATAGCACCGGTGACGCCGGGATGTTCAAACAGCAGCTCGAAACTGGCCCTCACAGGATCGACACCGGGGCTCAGGCAAACGTGCCCGCTGGCCAGCGCTTTTTTGACCAACACCCCTTTGCCGTGTGCAGCAGCGTAGTCGAGGACCG
Organism: Pseudomonas sp. HP_12; assembly: GCF_055283955.1. Taxonomy (NCBI): domain Bacteria; kingdom Pseudomonadati; phylum Pseudomonadota; class Gammaproteobacteria; order Pseudomonadales; family Pseudomonadaceae; genus Pseudomonas; species Pseudomonas sp. HP_12. Next base: position 108,161 of record NZ_JBTOQG010000045.1, on the reverse strand, counting down.
GCTTTTCGCCCTGTTCGTTGAGGTTGTACGTGACCATCGCGCAGTCGCCGTCCTCCAGCGCCAGCAGACCGCCTTCGACGGTCTTGCCAGAGAACCCGAACCCGCGAATCTTGCCCTCAGCCTTGAGTTCGGCCAGCGTCTGGTAGACGGCGCAGTCGTTGAGCACGTGCAGGTCGTTGCCGTCAGAATGCACCAGCACCAGATCGATAAAGTCGGTTTCCAGGCGCTGAAGGCTGCGCTCCACGGACAGGCGCGTGTGGGCGGCGCTGAAATCGTGCCGTGACTGGCCCGCGTCGAATTCTTCGCCGACCTTGCTGACGATCACCCAGTCCTTGCGTTGCCCGCGCAGCAGCGGGCCGAGGCGCTCTTCACTGCGACCGTACGCCGGGGCGGTGTCGATCAGGTTGATGCCCAGATCCCGCGCCAGCTTCAGCAACATCTGCGCTTCGACGTCGTCGGGAATGGTGAAGCCGTTGGGGTACTTCACGCCCTGATCGCGGCCCAGCTTTACCGTGCCCAGGCCCAAGGGTGAGACGTTGATGCCGAGGCTGCCGAGCGGCCGATGCAGATCGTGCAGGGTCTTCATGGCAGCAGTTGATCCCAGACAGGAATGGCGAGTGGCGGCTTGGGGAAGTCGGTGTGCGGTGGTTGCGGAGTCGGGTGAATGTCATCCCGGGACAGCGAGGCCAGCACGCGATCGGCGAAGTCGGGGGCCAGCGCCAGTTTGGTAGGCCAGCCGACCAGCAAGCGACCCTGCACGTCGACAAAGGCGTTGTCCGGGCGTACCAGACCGCTTTGCTGTGGCTCGGCACGGTCCACGCGCAAGGTGGCGAACTGCGCCTGGCTGAGATCCACCCAGGGCAGCAGATTCGCGAGCTCTTTTTTCGCGGCGGTGATCTGCTCGGCGGGGTTGCGGGCCACGCCTTCGGCTTCGGCAATGTCGCCGCCCAGGTACCAGACCCACTGGCCGTCCGCCGCCGGATGCGTCGTCACCGTAATCCGTGGTTTAGGACCGCCGCCCAGGCAGTGGGCATACAGCGGTTTGAGCGTCGGGCCTTTGACCAGCACCATGTGCAGCGGGCGGCGTTGCATGGCCGGCTGGCTCACGTTCAGCGCCTTGAGCAAATCGGCCATGCCTTCGCCGGCACTGAGCACCACTCGCTGTGCATGGATCTCGCGGCCGTCGACGCGCAGCCCGACCAGTTCGCCGTCGCGGCGCAGCGGTTGGATGTCCTGGCCCGCGAGCAGGCTGTCGCCCGCCAGCTCCGCCAGTTTTTTCACCAGACTGGGAATGTCGATGACCAGCTCGGCCAGGCGGTACACCTTGCCCTTGAAGCGCGGATCCTGGAGCGCAGGCGGCAGGTCGCTGCCCTTGACCTGATCAACACGCCCGCGCACGGCCTTGCTAGCGAAGAAGCTGGTGAGGTTGCCGGCGAGGGTGCCGGGCGACCACAGGTAATGGGCTTCCGACAGCAGGCGTACGCCTGAGAGGTTCAGCTCGCCTTTGCCGGCGAGCGCTTCGCGCCAGCGACGTGGCATGTCGGCGATCGCTTCGGAGGCACCGGACAGCGCGCCGTGCAGGGCGTATTTGGCGCCGCCGTGGATGATCCCCTGGGATTTGAGTGTCTGGCCGCCACCCAGGCTGGCCTTTTCCACCACCACCGTCGAAAAGCCCTGATGCCGCAGCCGCGCATTGAGCCAGAGACCGGCAACGCCCGCGCCGACAATCAGGACGTCAGTGGAAATAGCAGATGACATGGGCACCTCAAATGGCGAAACGAATGCCGGCATTATAGGGGAAGGCACTTTTCAGTAACCCCCTTAATGACCGGCCGTCTTCGAGAACAGCTGGATGACCACGACGCCCGCGACGATCAGGCCCATGCCGGCGATGGCGGGCAAGTCCAGTTTCTGGCCGTAAATAAACAGCGCCGCGATGCTGACCATGACGATGCCCATGCCCGCCCACACGGCGTATGCCACGCCGACCGGGATGGTGCGCACCACCAGCGTGAGCATCCAGAACGCAATGGCGTAGCCGACGATTACCAACAGCAGTGGAATCGGCGTGCTCAGGCCTTTGACGGCTTTCATGGACACAGTGCCGATGACCTCGGCACAGATGGCGATGGCCAGCAGGTAGTACGCAGACATGGTGTAGCTCCTTTTCAATGGCCGTCATTAAAGCGGCTTACCCGGTACTGAACAACCGGCGCCTTTCGGGCTGGCGGGCTGGCGGCTGGCGAAATGCGCCGGGCAAGATATGTGCGAAGCTCCATGGAAATCTGACAGCGTTTGGCTGATAAACTCCGCGCCCATGAATAGAACCCTCTACAGCATCCTGTTCCACCTCGGCCTCCCATTGATCGCCCTGCGCTTGTGGCTGCGTTCGCGCAAGGCGCCGGCCTACGCGAAACGGGTCGGCGAGCGCTTCGCCATGGGCTTACCCGCCCTGCAGCGCGGGGGGATCTGGGTGCATGCCGTGTCGGTGGGCGAGAGCATCGCCGCTGCGCCGATGATTCGCGGCTTGCTGGCCCGCTATCCGCAATTGCCGGTCACCATCACCTGCATGACGCCGACCGGCTCGGAGCGCATTCAGTCGCTGTTCGCCCACGAGCCGCGCGTTCAGCATTGCTATTTGCCCTATGACTTTCCGTGGGCAGCCGGGCGTTTTCTCGATCACATCCAGCCGAAGATCGGCGTGATCATGGAAACCGAGCTGTGGCCCAATCACATTCATCAGTGTGCGAAGCGCGGCATTGCGACGGTGCTGGCGAACGCGCGGTTGTCAGAGCGTTCCGCTCGCGGCTACGGACGCTTCGCAGGGCTGACTCGGCCGATGCTGGCAGAGATGAGCCTGATTGCCGTGCAGACCGAAACCGAGGCCCAGCGCTTTCGTGACCTGGGCGCTCGGCCCGAGTGCGTCACTGTGACGGGCTCGATCAAGTTCGACCTGACCATTGATCCGCAATTGCTGGAGCGTGCCGCTCAGCAGCGTGAGCAATGGCAGACCTTGCAGCGTCCGGTGTGGATTGCCGCCAGTACCCACGCGGGCGAAGACGAGGTGGTGTTGGCGGCCCATCGCACGGTAATGGAAACCCATCCCGGCGCGCTGTTGATCCTCGTGCCCCGTCACCCCGAGCGGTTCAATGGCGTGTTTGAGCTGAGTCAGCAGCAAGGATTCGCCAGCGTTCGTCGTTCGACGGCCGAGCCGGTAACGCCGGAGACCTCGGTTCTGGTGGGCGACACCATGGGTGAGTTGCTGTTTCTGTATGCGCTGGCCGACATCGCCTTTGTCGGCGGCAGCCTGGTGCCCAACGGTGGCCATAACCTGCTGGAGCCTGCGGCGCTGGATAAGCCCGTTCTCAGCGGCCCGCACCTGTTCAACTTCCTCGAAATCGCCGCGATGCTGCGTAATGCCGGCGCGTTGAAGGAGGTCAGTGACTCGGCCGCACTGGCCGCGACGGTGCGTGACTTGATCGACCATCCCGAGAAAGCAAAGGCGATGGCCGATGCCGGGCTGGCCGTGATGAAGGCCAATCAAGGTGCGTTGCAGAGGTTACTGGATGGGATTGGGCGGTTGTTGGGCTGATTGCGCCTGAAATGCCGCCTTCGTGAGCAAGGTGGAGCGCCACCCCGGTCACTCACACAGGTGCGCTAGTTACCGCACGACATCGGAGTGTCAGGACGCCACCAATCCGACTGGTAAAACTTGCCAACTCCGCAGATATGTCTGCCGGACACTAAACCGTGGGACCGAGCTTGCTCGGGAAGAGGCAGGTACATCCGCTAAATATTCAGCGGCTGAAATACCGTCTTCGTGAGCAAGCTCACTCCCACAAGTGCGTGCTTGCCGCGAGGTAGCGCGCTGCAAGTAAGCCAGAAAACGACGGTGTCTGCCTTTAGGCTCCCGTCGTCGTTCAGTTAGTTGCCCAGGCCAATTTCTTTCCTTGCATCACTGGATGAATAAGTGGCTTCCTTGCCGTGCCGGACACGTTCGAGCACTTCTGCAGCGAGGTAATACTCTTCTAATTCAGGTAACCCTTTCTCGATGATTTTGCGCAAAAGGTAGGCTTTGGTCTGACCAGTGCTGGCCGCAAGAGCATCGAGCCGTGCTTCAGTCTCTGGAGTGAGGCGGATCGAGGTAGGCATGTGATTCTCAGCTTACCGCTCCGTCGGCCGCTCGAAGTTCTTCGCCGCTTCTTTCGCCAGATCAGGCGGCAGGAAGTCTTTGTCGGGGTTGTAGTCGGCTTTCAGGAAGCGTGACAGATCCTGCAGATCCCCCGGGCTCAGCGTGCCGGCAGCCTGCTTCAGGCGCAGGTTGTCGAGGATGTAGTCGTAACGGGTGTTGTTGTAGTCGCGCACCGACGCGTACAGCTGACGCTGTGCATCGAGCACGTCGACGATGTTGCGCGTGCCGACCTGATAACCGATTTCCGTGGCTTCCAGCGCGCTCTGGTTGGAGATGATCGACTGCTTGCGCGCCTGCACCTGCTCGACATCGGTGTTCACCGCGCGGTGCAGGTTGCGGGTGTTTTCCACCACTTGCCGACGCAGGCCTTCACGCTGCTGCTCGCTCTGACCGAGACGAGCGTAAGCCTCGCGGACCTGGGAGCTGGTCAGCCCACCGCTGTAAATCGGTATGTTCACCTGCAGGCCGATGGTGCGTTGCTCGACGCTGCCGTGGAAACTCTGGCCGGTGTAATTGGGGTTGGTGAAACCCAGCGGGTCGTTGTCGCCTTTCTCGTACTGCGCTACCGCATCGACCGTGGGTGCGTGGCCCGCCTTGCGCTGACGCAAAGTCTCTTCAGCGGCGCTGACGGCGTAGTTGCTGGCCAGCAAATTCAGGTTTTGCTGGGTTGCCGTGTCGACCCAGGCTTTCGCATCGTTGGGCGTCGGTGCGAGCACTGGCAGGGTGTGCACGATGCCTTCAATGGAGTTGTAGTCGCGGTTGGTCAGGGTGATCAGCGCCTGAAAGGCATCGTCCACCTGGCGCTTGGCAACGATCCGCGCAGCGCGGGCGGTGTCGTAACTGGCTTGGGCCTGCAGCACGTCGGTCTTGTCCGACAGGCCGACGTCGAAGCGTTCATTGGCCTGATCGAGTTGGCGCTTGAACGCCGCTTCCTCTGCCTTGGTCGAGGCCAGATTGTCCTGTGCGCGGAGCACAGCGAAGTAGTCTTCGGCGCTTTGCAGAATCAGGTTCTGCTCGGTGGCCGAGAGCTGCAGGATCGCCTGCTCGTTGACGTCCTTCGCGGCCTTGAGCTGGAACCAGCGGTCCGCGCGGAAGATCGGCTGACTCAAGGTCGCGCGATAGACCGTGCCACTGCGGCTGATGACGGCAGAGGGCTGGTCAATCGAGGTGCGGGTGTCATTGATGTCGGCGCCGCCGGAGATGTTCGGCAACAGACCGGCGCGTGCCTGAGGCACGATTTCCTTCTGCGCGTCGTAGCTGGCGCGGGCTGCCGCAAGGTCGGCGTTATTGTTGACCGCTTCCTGATACACACTGACCAAACCGGTCCTGGTCGGCAGCGGCATGTCTGCTGCCCCGGCCATCGCATTCGAAGCACACGACACGGCAATGGCCAGTGAAAGTTTGCGCAGCATAGACATTCCCTAGTAATTCAAGCGGTATGAAGACGGTGACGTTGCGTCTGATCCAGATGGCTTTGGCGACGCGTAGCGAGTGTAGTTCCAGCGGGTAGGGACAACAATCGGGCAAATCAGCCATTTAACGCGCGTTTGAATTCCGCGCTTGGCGTTTGGCCTGCGCCGCGACTAGACTGACGCCGTTCTTGTCGGGGTGCCTTGATATGAGGCTGAGATCGGATAATCCGGATCCCGTTGAACCTGATCAGGTTAGCGCCTGCGTAGGGAACAAGATTTCTCGTCTCCCGGCGAGTCCTCTTGAGTGTCGTCCGGGGTCGTCTTTGTTCATTTTCTGAACAGTCCGCGCCTTTCGATTCTCAGCATCCATGCCGTCTCAGGGTGCATCCGTCCGTGTCCATCAGGCTCAAGCTCCGACAATTCATTCCGCTGCTGGATGATGTCTGGAGAGCCCGTGATGAGTACAACACTAAAAAACGCCAATCTGAGTGAATCCGCCCAAGTTGATTCGGGGTCGGTTCAACCGTTTACCCGCTCGCAGAAAATCTACGTTCAGGGCTCGCGTCCGGACATCCGAGTGCCCATGCGCGAGATCAGCCTGGACGTCACGCCGACGGCCTTCTCTGAAACAAAGAGCTCTGGAACAGACAGCGGCGGCGAGTTCAACGCACCGGTCTGCGTGTACGACACCTCCGGCCCGTACACCGACCCCAACGTCATCATCGACGTGCGCAAGGGCCTGGCGGATGTGCGTTCGCCGTGGATCGATTCCCGCGCTGACACCGAACGCCTTCCAGGGCTGACCTCGAACTTCGGTCAGCAGCGCCTGGCCGATGCCGAACTGACCCGGCTGCGTTTCGCCCATGTGCGCAATCCGCGTCGGGCAAAGGCGGGCGCCAACGTCAGCCAGATGCACTACGCGCGTCAGGGCATCATCACCGCCGAGATGGAATACGTCGCCATCCGCGAGAACATGAAGCTGCAGGAAGCCCGCGCCGCTGGTCTGCTCACCCAGCAGCACCCCGGCCACAGCTTCGGTGCGAGCATTCCGAAAGAGATCACCCCTGAGTTCGTGCGCGAGGAAATCGCCCGCGGTCGCGCGATCATCCCTGCCAACATCAACCACGTTGAGCTCGAGCCGATGATTATCGGGCGCAACTTTCTGGTGAAGATCAACGGCAACATCGGCAACAGCGCGCTGGGTTCGTCCATCGAAGAAGAAGTGGCGAAACTGACGTGGGGCATTCGCTGGGGTTCGGACACGGTCATGGACCTGTCCACCGGCAAGCACATTCACGAAACCCGCGAGTGGATCATCCGCAATTCGCCGGTGCCCATCGGCACCGTGCCGATTTATCAGGCCCTGGAAAAAGTCGGTGGCGCGGCCGAAGACCTGACCTGGGAGCTGTTCCGCGACACGCTGATCGAGCAGGCGGAGCAGGGCGTCGACTATTTCACGATTCACGCCGGTGTACTGCTGCGTTACGTGCCGCTGACCGCCAAGCGCGTGACCGGGATCGTCAGCCGTGGCGGTTCGATCATGGCCAAATGGTGCCTGGCCCATCACAAGGAAAACTTCCTCTACACCCATTTCGACGACATCTGCGAAATCATGAAGGCCTATGACGTCAGCTTCTCCCTGGGCGACGGCCTGCGTCCGGGGTCGATTGCCGACGCCAACGACGAAGCGCAGTTCGGCGAGCTGGAGACCCTCGGCGAGCTGACCAAGATCGCCTGGAAACATGATGTGCAATGCATGATCGAAGGCCCGGGCCACGTGCCGATGCAGTTGATCAAAGAGAACATGGACAAGCAGCTGGAGTGCTGCGACGAGGCGCCGTTCTACACCCTCGGCCCGCTGACCACCGACATTGCACCGGGTTACGACCACATCACGTCGGGCATCGGCGCGGCCATGATCGGCTGGTTTGGCTGCGCGATGCTCTGCTACGTCACGCCCAAGGAACACTTGGGATTGCCGAACAAGGACGACGTCAAGACCGGGATCATTACCTACAAGATCGCCGCCCACGCAGCGGACCTCGCGAAAGGACATCCCGGTGCGCAGATTCGTGACAACGCGCTGAGCAAGGCGCGGTTTGAATTCCGCTGGGAAGACCAGTTCAACCTCGGGCTGGACCCTGACACCGCGCGCGCCTACCACGACGAGACGCTGCCGAAAGACTCGGCCAAGGTCGCGCATTTCTGCTCCATGTGCGGGCCGAAATTCTGCTCAATGAAGATCACCCAGGAAGTGCGCGAGTACGCCGCCAACCAGAAGATCAGCGCGGTGGACGTGTCGGTGGACGAAGGTATGCGCGAACAGGCCGAGCGGTTCAGACAGGAAGGCAGTCAGCTTTATAAAAAGGTTTGATCTGCATGCGCTTATTTAGCGCCAAGTGATCGTTCCCACGCTCTGCGTGGTAATGCCGCCCCTGACGCTCTGCGTCACTCAGGACGCAGAGCGGCCAGGTATGCGTGCCCACGCAGAGCGTGGGTACGATCAACCCTAAGTTTCAGCGAGACACAAAAGTGAACACACCCGGCACCTATTCACCCGACGTCCCCGTACCCGCCGTCAAGCGGGTCTTTGGCGGGCGCGACCTGTTCTCTCTGTGGTTTTCCCTCGGCATCGGCCTCATGGTCCTGCAGACCGGCGCGTTGCTTGCGCCGGGATTGGGTATGTCCGGCTCGATGCTGGCGATCCTGCTCGGCACATTGGTCGGCGTTTTGCTGCTCGCCGCGGTTGGCGTGATTGGCAGTGACACCGGCCTATCCTCGATGGCGGCGCTCAAGCTCAGCCTCGGCAGCAAAGGCGCAGGCGTTCCGGCGATTCTCAATCTGCTGCAACTGGTGGGCTGGGGCTCGTTCGAAATCATCGTCATGCGCGACGCCGCCAGCCTGTTGGGCGCAGGCGCTTTTTCCGAAGGCAGCCTCTGGGCCAGCCCGATGCTCTGGACAATCGTGTTCGGCGCCCTTGCAACCCTGCTGGCGGTGAGTGGCCCTTTGGCCTTCGTTCGGCAAATCCTGCGCAAATGGGGCATCTGGCTGCTCTTGGCGGCGTGCGCCTGGCTGACGTTCAATCTGTTTAGCAAGGCTGATTTGACGGCGCTGTGGTCGCGGGCAGGGGACGGCTCGATGCCGTTTGCCGTGGGCTTCGACATTGCCATCGCCATGCCGCTGTCGTGGCTGCCGCTGATTGCGGACTATTCCCGGTTCGGCAAGCGCGCCACCGGGGTGTTCGGCGGCACAGCGCTGGGCTTCTTCATCGGCAATTTCTGGCTGATGTCCCTTGGCGTGGCGTACACCCTGGCCTTCGCGCCAAGTGGCGAAGCCAATGCGCTGCTGCTGGCGCTCGCGGGTGCGGGGATGGGTATTCCGTTGCTGCTGATCCTGCTGGACGAATCGGAAAACGCGTTCGCCGACATTCACTCCGCTGCGGTGTCGAGCGGCCTTCTGTTGAAGGCCAAGGTCGAGCATTTGGCGCTGGGCATCGGCGTCATCTGCACACTGATCGCCTGCTTAGCGCCGCTGGCGCAATACCAGAACTTCCTGCTGATGATCGCTTCCGTGTTCGCGCCGCTGTTCGGCGTGGTGCTGGTGGATCACTTCATCCTGCGCCGCCGCCGTCACGGCATCGCGACAGCGGGGTTACGCTGGATGACGCTACTGGCGTGGATCGGCGGGATCTGCACCTATCACCTGCTGGCGAGCCTGTATCCGGACATCGGCGCGACGCTGCCAGCGCTCGTTGTGGCGGGTGTGTTGCAGTGGGTATTGGCCCGCGGACAGGCGCCTGCATTCGAGGCCGATATGCGGCATTAACTCAGCGATCTGGGCCTGGAACAGAAAAACCAGGCTCAATGTCGGCGTGTGGCTCAAAGCGTATCGAGGTCCGGGAATCCCCAATCCGTCAGCGGCGCGAGCTGGGACAGGAATGTGAGGTGCTCGATTGTTTTGACCTTCTGTAGATGCTTTAGATCGGCGGGGCCGCCGAGGGCGAGGGCTGGGACGAAACCGTACATTTCGTCGGGTTGTAGTGGGCCAAGTGTTCTCAGTGCTTTTTCAAAGAGGTCGTCAAGATCATTGGCTTCTCGACTCTGTGTCACAAAAAACACCTCGATCACCTTATCAAAATCATATTTCCCAACGTTTGGCTTGGTCCTATGGAAGCGTGCATATGGGATCGTTAAGTTCAGCCAGTTCCCCGCTTTCTCATGCCAAAGATAAAGATCGCCGAAAGCACTTCTGGCGATCGTGTGATAGAAGCCGGAATCGGGTATTTCCGAATCATCCAGCCATGCAGTGATCAGTTCCTGATACTCAGCTGGATTAACGGTCCAGAACAGCCCTTCGGCGTAGCCACTCCATCCGTGGTCCCGCCACTGCTTCAGGAGTTGCTGAGGGAGTTTCTCTGCGTATTTGTCTAATGTTGATAAAGGCACCTCTCTCCTGTCCAGCGCGGGGCCCAGTTCCTCAAGGAAACATTCGTAATACTCTTCCACTGTCACCTCTATTTACAGCGTTCTAATTTGGCATTTACTTTGGTCGTAGCACGACTGTTTAAGTCGACTTTATTTGCCAAAGCATCCAGCCCGTCGATTCGCTGACGCCATTGCGCTCCGATGCTGGCGTTCACTGATCTGTCTCCAAAATCGGAAATAAAATCTTTGCCCCCTGCGAAAAGGTCCGGGTTGTGAAGAGCCGCGAGTGAGTTCATTTTCTCCCTAGCTGAGGCCATTGCCAGTTCTTTAGCCTCTCGATGTGATAACCCTTTTGAACGTAGCTCAAGGGTTATCTTCTCAGTGAGGTCCCGGGCAAGGTTTGCGCGCGCTTTTTTCGCCACCCTCGGATCCCTAACCTTCTCCCCAGCCTTGAACGCCTCCCGCCCCCGCAAATACTCATCCACGGTCAGATCATTCAGCCCTCGTTCCTGCCCCACCAGTTGGCGGTCGAACTCGGGAATTTTGCTGTAGTGCAGGTTGCTCGCGTTAAAGCATGGCACCTTGTATTCCGGCATGCCCAGCGGTTTCTTCACGCCTGGCTCATCGGTTTCCCGATGCGTGCCGGGCGGCGCTTCCGGTGTCATCGGGTCCGCCGTTCGAGGCTGGGCGGGCTGTAGACCAGGGTGCTTTTTCAGCCCCTCTTCATGCTTGACCATCCACTGCGCCAGCCGCGCGCCTTTGCTGCTGGCGCGCATCTGACCGGCGAGTAGCGCCATGTTGCCGCGCCCTCGGGTCAGGTACTCAACCACCGCGCCGAGCAGCAAGATCACCACTTCCGTGTGCCCGCGGGCGATGTGGTGTGCCGCCTGATCCACAACCCACGGGTCGTCCTGTGAAATCGGGTTTAGCCCATCGTTGCCTTGGGTCCCGTCCCAAGCGACCTGGATACCGCTCACGTAGTGGTCCAGCAGCGCGGGCAGGCCTTGTACGAAAAACTCGGCGGCCGATGCCAGCCCCAGCACCCCGAGAATCCAGCTGCTGGCTTGCAACCCGATCGCCATTCCAGCGAATGCGCCGGGCCCCGCGCCTATGCCTCCCGCCAGAGCGCCCACCCCCGCACCCATCGCGCCTCCGGCCAAGACGCTCCCCGCAATGATCATGGCCATGTCGCCGACGACGCCCATCAGATCAAACAGCACTTCGGATATGTCGAGGTCTGCGAATCGCTGGCGCAGTAATGCGCTGGCTTCAAATTCGGCGCGGTAAAAAGCAGTTCTGATGTTGTCGACACGACGCAATACAAGTTCGATCGAAAGCGCCTGTTCATTCAGATAACTTCTGAAGTGACCTTGGCCTCTGCTGTTGATTTCATCTCTTAGCCGGTCTTCAATATCAAACCATGACGGCAGGATATTCCATAAGCGCATCCCGTCTCCCTGGCAGTTTCAAAAAGTTCAGGGCGGAACTTAATGATTAAGTCAGGATTGCGTCAATAAACAAGAAGTTTAATATTCGAGAGGTCGGGAAGTGTATGTGTTTAAAGTATTAATTTGCGGGTGGGAAAGTGTATGTAGGAAGTGGCGAGGTATAAGAGTTATTTGAATGAGGCGTTTGCAAGAGAGGGCGTTACAAGATAAAGCCGGCGCCTTTTCGAGCGCCGGCCCAGGTTCTACCGATCAGCTCCGACCCGGAAACAGCTCAGGCTTGATGATGCCGTTCAGCTGCGGGTACGGAATCTTCAGCTCGATGTGGCCCATGGCGTAGGGGGCGATGGTTGTCACCGGGTACTTGAGAATCACCGCACCGTACGTCAGAGCAATGTTGGAAGTTTGCTTGAAAGGCCACATGTTCTGGAACCCGGTGTCCTTGTCCAGCTTGCTGCTGATCAGCCAGGCCTGATGCGCCAAGCGGGCCTTGTCCCAGAATGCAGCTTCCTGACCCGGGATCAGCATGTCGGCCAGTGTCAGCACGCGCTGCTGCTGGCGGGAATAGTTGATGAACGCCCGCCCCGGATTGCCCTGACCAGTGCCTGAATCAACGTAGCTGGACAGCTCGACGACCACGATTCCGTCATGCTGCTCACGTACTTTGGCCTGCAGGTAGCTGCTGTTGCGCGCCGGCGCGCGGCTCAGGTATTGCTCCTGATACGCCTTCAGCGTTGGCGGCACCGGGCCGTCTGTGTCGCTGCGGGTCAGTTGCAGCAGGGTGCGCTGGACGATCTCGTCAAGTTTCGGCTCATCGGGGAAATGCACGGTGTCGATGTTTACCAGCGGGCAATCATCGGTGGTGCAGCCGGGCTTGATCAGCTCGGAGGCGTCACGCTGAACGGTCAGCGGACTGCGCAGGTTGGGTTGGAACAGGCTTTGGCAGGCGCCCAAAATCAGGGCCACGCAGGCCAGTGAAATGATCTTCAGAAAAGACATGTTGATCCTTGGCATCGGCATAAGGGGGCGTCACGTGGGAGGTAACGGCAACGTCCTTCGACTGTAGGTGGCGCAATCAGTTCGCCATCGGGCGGATTAGAGTGCTTTCCCCGGCAGTCGTCTACCCCGGTGACCGGTTTTGCGAACTCAAAGGGCTGCATCCCGCACCACAGCGCGTTAGGATGGGCCCGGACACAGTGCTCAAGCAGTGAGAAATCTATGACGGATAGCAACAGATCGACGCCGACGAATTACGAAATTAAACACCGTGAGACCTGCTTCAAAGGGTTTTACCAGCTCGACCGTCTTCAGTTGCGCCACGAATTGTTCGCGGGCGGCATGGGCCCGGAAATCAAGCGCGAACTGTTCGTTCGCCACGATGCGGTCTGCGTGCTGCCCTACGACGCGAAACGCGATGAAGTCGTGCTCATCGAGCAGTTCCGCGTCGGCGTCATCGGCAAGCATGAAAACCCCTGGCTGATCGAAATGGTCGCCGGCCTGATCGATAAGGAAGAGGAGCCCGAAGAGGTTGCTCACCGCGAGGCACAAGAGGAAGCTGGGCTCACGTTCAACGCCCTTTGGCCGATCACCAAATACTTTCCATCGCCGGGCGGCAGCAACGAGTTCGTGCATCTGTACCTGGGCAAGTGCGACAGCGAGGGGGCAGGTGGGCTGCACGGACTGGTAGAAGAAGCCGAGGACATCCGGGTTTCGGTCTGGTCATTCGACGACGCGATGCAAGCCGTCAAAGACGGGCGCATCGTTAACGCCGCAACTATTATTGCCATGCAATGGCTGGCGCTCAATCGCGCCGAAGTAAGGGGGCTATGGTCGTGAATCTTTTGCGCGAGCGCTACCGTGTCGACCTCGCCGGGCTGCAAGCCGCCTGCGAGGCGAACTACGCGCGCTTGATGCGTTTGCTGCCCGATATGCGCAATCAACAACGCTCCCGCCGGGTCGCCGTGACCCAGGGCGACCAGATGCTGGGCGTGCTGGCGGTCGAGGTCATCCTTGATTGCCCCTACACCACCACGCTGCAAGTGCGCCAGGAACACAGCCTGCCGTGGCTGCCGGTGCCTGTGCTCGAAGTGCAGGTCTACCACGACGCACGCATGGCCGAAGTCATCGGCGCCGAACATGCACGCCGCTTTCAGGGCATCTATCCCTATCCCAACGCCGACATGCACCAGCCCGATGAAAAGGCCCAGCTCAACGTGTTTCTGGGTGAATGGCTGAGCCATTGCCTGGCCTGCGGGCATGAGTTTGAGGCGGTTCGCTGAGACGGCGCGACGCTGCGGCCGGACGTTCTGTGCGCAGATGAGAACCAGGCCCTCTTTCCAGGTTTGCCGCCGCATCAATCTCACACCATAATCCGGCCACATCCGCTCAAGGAGATGGCCATTGTCGAGCGCATCCTCTCATTCCTCATCCGTGTTGGTCGTTCAACTGACCGACAGTCATCTGTTCGCCGAAGCCGACGGCGCGCTGCTGGGCATGCCCACGCGGGCCAGTCTGGATGCGGTGGTCGAACTGGTGCTGAGCGAGCAGCCGGCGATCGATCTGGTGCTGGCTACCGGTGACTTGTCTCAGGACGGCACGGTCGAGTCGTATCAAGCGTTTCGCGACGCGAGTGACCGCCTGAATGCGCCCGCGCGCTGGATTCCGGGGAATCACGACGAGCTGAGGGAGATGGCGATTGCTGCGCAGAACAGCGACTTTCTCGAACCTGTCGTCGATGTCGGTCACTGGCGGATCACTTTGCTTGATTCTGCTGTTTCCGGGTCTGTCCCCGGCTATCTGCAAGACGGTCAGCTTCAATTGCTCGCTCAGGCCTTGAGCGAAGCGCCGGAGCGGCATCATCTGGTGTGCCTGCATCATCATCCGGTACCCATCGGGGCGGCATGGATGGAGCCCATAGGTTTGCGCAATCCCGAGGCGCTGTTTTCGGTGCTGGATCGGTTTCCTCAGGTGCGTGCGGTGCTCTGGGGGCATGTGCATCAGGAATTCGATCAGCTTCGCGACGGCGTGCGGCTAATGGCTTCGCCTTCAACCTGCATCCAGTTCGCGCCGAACAGCGTGGATTTCGGGCTCGACGACCTTGCGCCCGGCTATCGCTGGCTGCGTCTTCACAATGACGGCCGGATCGAAACCGTTGTTTCACGCATCGCCCCCGACCTGTTCGACGTCGACATCAACGGCGCGGGCTATTGAAAGACATTTCCTTGATGTGCAGCGATTCATCAACAGGCGAGTCTTTACGCAGTTGACCCTGTAAACTGCATGGCTTTGCCCTGATGAGCGCCGACAGGCCAGCCCATCCGGGATGTATCGATTGCCGTTTGGGAGGCAACTGCGTGGACCAGGATCAATCGACGCTTCTTTATATTCATGGCCTGAACAGCTCGGCCAAGTCGCAGAAAGCCACACAGCTGACAACGCTGATGGCGCGTTTGGGTTTGAGCGAATACGTGCGCGTGCCCGAGCTGCATCATCATCCGCGGCAGGCGCTGGTTCAGCTGGAGGCCGCGATCGAGGAGCTCGGTCGGCCGCTGCTGGTCGGCAGCTCGCTCGGCGGCTACTATGCGACTCACCTGGCTGAGCGCCACGGCCTCAAGGCTGTGCTGATCAACCCGGCGGTCAATCCGCATCAGCTCTTCGATGGTTTTCTCGGCACCCAACAAAACCTTTATACCGGCGAGAGCTGGGAGCTGACGCACGACCACGTGACGGCGCTGGCCGAGCTGGAAGTGCCTGCTCCACAGGATCCGCAGCGTATTCAGGTGTGGCTGCAAACGGGCGACGAAACGCTGGATTACCGCCGCGCCCAGAGCTTCTATCGGGCCTGTGCATTGTGCATCGAAGCAGGCGGCGATCACGGCTTTCAGGGCTTCGCTGCAAAAATACCAGCGCTGTTGAGCTTTGCCGGGTTCGCCCCCGCATTGCTCCAGGGCGTTGATCTGAGCGGGCTCTGACCTGAGCCATTGCTGCAACAAATATGTAGAACAGTCTTGTAAAACCAGTGCTACTCCGAAATTTCATGAACGACTTGATGACGAGACCCCATGGCCAATCCCAGCGCTAGCTCTTATAACGCAGACGCCATCGAAGTCCTCTCGGGCCTCGACCCGGTCCGCAAACGGCCGGGCATGTACACCGACACCTCACGCCCCAACCACCTGGCGCAGGAAGTCATCGACAACAGTGTCGACGAAGCGCTGGCAGGCCACGCCCGATCCGTGCAGGTCATTCTGCACGCCGACAACTCGCTGGAAGTCTCCGACGATGGTCGCGGCATGCCCGTGGACATCCACCCGGAAGAGGGCGTGTCGGGCGTCGAGCTGATCCTCACCAAGCTCCACGCCGGCGGCAAGTTCTCCAACAAGAACTACCAGTTCTCAGGCGGTCTGCACGGTGTCGGGATTTCCGTGGTCAACGCGCTATCTACCCAAGTTCGGGTGCGGGTCAAGCGCGACGGCAACGAATATGAAATGTCCTTCGCTGACGGCTACAAGGCCAGCGAACTGGCCGTGGTTGGCACCGTCGGCAAGCGCAACACCGGCACCAGCGTGTACTTCGCGCCGGACCCCAAATACTTCGACACCCCGAAATTCTCGGTCAGCCGCCTCAAGCACGTGCTCAAGGCCAAGGCCGTTCTGTGCCCAGGCCTGCTGGTCAGTTTCGAAGACAAAGGCACCGGCGAGAAAGTCGAGTGGCATTACGAGGACGGCCTGCGCTCGTACCTGCAGGACTCGGTGGTCGATTTCCTGCGTCTGCCGGACGAGCCGTTCTGCGGCGTGTTCGCGGGCAACAAAGAGGCCGTCGACTGGGCGCTGCTGTGGTTGCCCGAGGGCGGCGACAGCGTTCAGGAAAGCTACGTCAACCTGATCCCCACCGCCCAGGGCGGCACCCACGTCAATGGGCTGCGTCAGGGCCTGCTGGACGCGATGCGTGACTTCTGTGAGTTCCGTAATCTGCTGCCGCGCGGCGTGAAGCTGGCGCCCGAAGACGTCTGGGAACGCATCGCTTTCGTGCTGTCGATGAAGATGCAGGAGCCACAATTCTCCGGCCAGACCAAAGAGCGGCTGTCGTCCCGCGAGGCGGCAGCGTTCGTCTCCGGTGTGGTGAAGGATGCCTTCAGCCTGTGGCTCAACGCACACCCTGAAATGGGCATGCAACTGGCTGAACTGGCGATCAGCAACGCCGGTCGTCGTCTCAAGGCGAGCAAGAAGGTCGAGCGCAAACGCATCACGTCAGGCCCGGCACTGCCGGGCAAGCTGGCGGATTGCGCGGGTCAGGATCCGATGCGCTCCGAGCTGTTCCTGGTCGAGGGTGACTCCGCTGGCGGCTCCGCCAAACAGGCGCGGGACAAGGAATTTCAGGCCATCCTGCCGTTGCGCGGGAAGATCCTGAACACTTGGGAAGTCGACGGCGGCGAAGTGCTTGCCAGCCAGGAAGTGCACAACATCGCCGTGGCGATCGGGGTCGACCCGGGGGCTGCAGACATCAGCCAGCTGCGGTACGGCAAAATCTGCATTCTGGCCGACGCCGACTCCGACGGCCTGCACATCGCGACGCTGCTGTGTGCGTTGTTCGTCCAGCATTTCCGCCCGCTGGTGGATGCCGGTCACGTCTACGTTGCCATGCCGCCGTTGTACCGCATCGACCTGGGCAAAGACATTTATTACGCACTGGACGAAGCCGAACGCGACGGCATCCTCGACCGACTCGTGGCCGAGAAGAAGCGCGGCAAGCCGCAGGTCACCCGATTCAAAGGTCTGGGTGAGATGAACCCGCCGCAGTTGCGCGAAACCACCATGGACCCGAACACCCGTCGACTGGTGCAGTTGACCCTGGATGACTTCCCAGCCACGTCGGAAATGATGGACATGCTGCTGGCCAAGAAACGCGCGGGCGACCGCAAGAGCTGGCTCGAATCCAAAGGCAATCTGGCCGAGGTGCTGGTCTGATGCGGGGCTGGTTTGCAGCGCTGTTGTTGATCGTCACGCCTGTTTTCGCTGCGCCATTGCCCGAGCTCAAGCTGCTGTCGGAGCATCCGGTGGATGACATGATCGGCGGCAACCTGTCCGGCCTTGCGTCCTGCAACGGCGTGCTGTGGACCGTTTCGGACCGCGACGACACTCTGCTTTATAGCCTCGACACCTCGGCAACGGTCTGGAAAGCCAAGGCACAGACACTGGAAATCCCGCCGATCCCGGACAGCGGCTTGTCCGCTACCCTGCGCAGCATGGCCAAAGCCTCGGCGCTGATTCGTGGCGGTGATCTGGACTTTGAAGGTGTGAGTTGCGACGCAGCGGGCAACCGTTACCTCGTCAGCGAAGCCTATGCCGCCGTGCTGAAGGTGCCAGTCGAAGGCGCGCCGGTCTGGCTGGATCTGCCCAAAAAGGTCGTCGAGGAAGCGCAGTCGGCCGGGATGCTGCAGCATTTCAACGCCATCTTCGAAGGCATTGCGGTCAACCCGGCAGGCGATCAACTATGGCTCGCCGCCGAGCGTGACAAGCGTGGCCTGCTGACCACCAGGCTTGGCAAGGACGGCTGGGTCTGTGATGCCAGTTGCATCCTGAGAGTCGACTCGGGCAATGACATTTTGCCGCCCGAGCTGGGTGGGAAGGCCGTCTCCAAGGACTATTCCGACATCTCGCTGTACAAGGGCAAGCTGTACACCCTGGAGCGCGCGGCTTACCGCATCTGCCGCCGGACGCTGGCGACAGGTCAGCTGGAAACCTGCTGGTCGTTCGCCAAAGAGGCGCTGCAGCCCAACCGGCTGTACGACCAGAAATACGGCCTGACCGAAGCGCTGATCGTTGACGAGAAAGGCGCGTGGGTCGGTACGGACAACAACTTTGGTGCCCGCGCCGATGGCGAAAAACGTCCCGTCGTCTGGCGCTTTGCCGCGCCCGAGGGTGGCTGGAGCGGCAAGCCTTGACCCAGGCACTTCCCGGCAAACGCGCCGGGCGGCTGATGATGATCATCGCCTGGGCGGCGGCGGTGTTTCTGGCGACGCGTTTTTTTGGCGAGTGGGAGCAGCGGCAGGAAAATCCGAATACCATCGTCGCCTCCGAACATGGGGACGGCTATGTCGAGGTGACACTGGCGAGCAATCGTGACGGGCATTTCGTCATGACCGGGCAGATCAATACCCGCCCCGTGCAGTTCATGCTCGACACCGGCGCGACCAATGTTGCCGTGCCGGAGAGCGTCGCGCAGACGCTGCGCCTTGAGCGCGGCGAGCGCGTTCAGGTGAGCACGGCCAACGGACGCACCGATGCATTCCGGACCACCCTGCAACGGTTGCAGATTGGCGACATCGTCCTGAACAACGTGCGCGCCCTGGTGGTGCCCGGTCTGGACGGTGAACAGGTGCTGCTGGGCATGAGCGCCGTGAAACAACTCGAATTCACACACCGCGGCGGCACATTGTTGCTGCGCCAGACGACAAAATGATGAGGCCCGCATGAGCGACTCCCTTGACCTCAGCCTGGATGGCGTAGAACGCCGATCGCTGGCTGACTTCACCGAACAGGCCTATCTCAACTATTCCATGTACGTGATCATGGACCGGGCGTTGCCGCATATCGGTGATGGCCTGAAGCCCGTGCAGCGGCGCATCGTCTACGCGATGAGCGAGCTGGGCCTGGATGCTGACGCCAAGCACAAGAAGTCGGCACGCACAGTCGGTGACGTGCTCGGCAAGTTCCACCCCCACGGCGACTCGGCCTGCTACGAAGCCATGGTGCTGATGGCGCAGCCCTTCAGCTATCGCTACACGCTGGTCGACGGCCAGGGCAACTGGGGTGCGCCGGACGATCCCAAGTCATTCGCGGCCATGCGCTACACCGAAGCGCGTCTGTCGCGTTACTCCGAAGTGCTGCTTTCCGAACTGGGGCAGGGCACCGCGGACTGGGTGCCGAACTTTGACGGCACGCTGGACGAACCCGCTGTTTTGCCCGCGCGCCTGCCGAACATTCTGCTCAATGGCACCACCGGCATCGCCGTGGGCATGGCCACCGACGTACCGCCGCACAACCTGCGTGAAGTCGCGACAGCCTGTGTGCGTTTGCTCGATGAGCCCAAGGCAACGGTCGAACAGCTCTGTGAGCACATCCAGGGCCCGGACTACCCGACCGAAGCGGAAATCATCACGCCCCGCGCCGACCTGCTGAAAATGTACGAAACCGGCAAGGGCTCGGTGCGTATGCGCGCCGTGTACCACATCGAAGACGGCGACATCATTGTCACCGCGCTGCCGCATCAGGTGTCCGGTGCCAAGGTGCTGGAGCAGATCGCGGCGATGATGCAGGCCAAGCCGTCAAAGGCCCCGCAGATCGCTGACCTGCGTGACGAGTCCGACCACGAAAACCCGTGCCGGATCGTGATCATCCCGGGCGCCCGCAAGCATTTCGACCACGATGCGCTGATGCAGCACCTGTTCGCCAGCACCGACCTGGAGTCGAGCTACAGGGTCAACATCAACATCATTGGCCTGGACGGCAAGCCGCAGCTGAAAAACCTGCGCGCCCTGCTGGTCGAATGGTTGGAGTTCCGGGTACAGACCGTGCGTCGCCGCCTGCAATTCCGCCTCGACAAGGTTGAGCGTCGCTTGCACCTGTTGGATGGTTTGTTGATCGCTTACCTCAACCTGGATGAAGTGATTCACATCATCCGCACCGAGGAGCACCCGAAAGCCGCGCTGATCGCGCGTTTCGCCCTGAGCGAAATCCAGGCTGATTACATTCTCGACACCCGTTTGCGTCAGTTGGCGCGACTGGAAGAAATGAAGTTGCGCGCCGAGCAGGATGAATTGCTCAAGGAACAAGCCAAGCTGCAAGCCCTGTTGGGCAGCGAGGCCAAGCTGAAGAAACTGGTACGCACCGAACTGATCAAGGATGCCGAAACCTATGGAGACGAGCGTCGTTCGCCTATCGTCGAGCGTACCGAAGCCAAAGCCCTGACCGAACACGATCTGCTGCCGAACGAGAAAGTGACGGTCGTGTTGTCGGAAAAAGGCTGGGTTCGCTCCGCCAAAGGTCATGAAATCGACGCCACCGGGCTCTCTTACAAGGCCGGGGATGGCTTCAAGGCCCTGGCGCCGGGTCGTTCCAACCAGTTTGCGGTGTTTATCGACTCCACCGGTCGCAGTTATTCGGTGCCGTCGCACACCTTGCCATCGGCCCGTGGCCAAGGCGAACCGCTGACCGGTCGTTTGACGCCGCCGCCCGGTGCGACTTTCGAATGTGTGCTGATGCCGGAAGACGATTCGCTGTATGTGGTGGCGTCCGACGCCGGCTACGGTTTCGTGGTCAAGGGCGAAGACCTGCAGGCCAAGAACAAGGCCGGCAAGGCGTTGCTGAGTTTGCCGGGCGGGGCGAAGGTGATCCTGCCGCGTCCAGTGCCCGATCGCGAGCAGAACTGGCTCGCCGCCGTGACCACCGAAGGCCGCTTGCTGGTGTTCAAAATCAGCGATCTGCCGCAGCTGGGCAAGGGCAAAGGCAACAAGATCATTGGCATTCCGGGCGAGCGCGTTGCCAGTCGGGAAGAGTACGTGACTGATCTGGCCGTGGTCCCGGACGGCGCCACGCTGGTGCTGCAGGCGGGCAAGCGCAATCTGTCGCTCAAGCCTGACGATCTGGAGCACTACAAAGGTGAACGTGGACGACGGGGCAACAAACTGCCCCGTGGTTTCCAGCGCGTCGATGCGCTGTTGGTGGAAACCGCGGGCTAAAGCGGTTGGTTCGGCGGTCGCTCTTCGTTTCGTCACGAGAGCGACGCAGAATCGCTGGAGTCAACGCGCATATTCACGGATGATATGACGTCCTCTGGCGCCGCCATGGCGGAATGCCTTCATGTTTTCAAAGTATTTAACAGCGTGGACGCGTTACACGGCGTTCACTTGGAAGGGATGATGAATTTTCTACGTGTTCCCTGTGTGCTGTTGTTGACCGGCGTTCTGGGTTTGGCCGGTTGCAGCGTTCATCAGCCCACGTCGCTCTATCAGTTGGACAGCGGCGATCCTGGGCAACCGAAACATACCGGCGGGGTCGCCGTTTTACTGGGCCCTGTGGCGATTGCTGACTATCTGCAACGTGAAACATTATTACAGCGGCAACCGGACGGCAGCCTCAAGGCGTCCACTGACGGCCGCTGGGCGGGCAGTCTGTCTGCCGATATCGATCAACTGCTGCTGCGCCAGCTCGCCTGGAAGCTCGACAGTCAACGCGTGGTGATGGCGCCGGCCGCTGCCAACTTCACGCCGGATGTCCAGGTGGTGTTGTCCATCACCCGCCTGGATTCAGGCGAGAAGCAGCCGGCGGTACTGGATGCCCAGTGGCGCTTGCTCGACCGCCGCGGCAATGTGCGCGACAGCAAGCTGGTTCACCTGGAAGAACCCCATGCAGGCTCTTCAGCTGCGCAGGTCAAGGCTCAAGGGATTCTGCTGCAACGCCTGGCGGACAAGCTGAGCGTCGCGGTCAAGCCTATCGCCAGCCAGCCGTATGTGGCAGACGTGCCGAAGAAGGCCGCAACGCCGGCAAAAACCCGGACTGATCAGGACAAGCCAAAGATCCCGATGGCATCACCGATTCGCACCGATCTGGAAGTGTTCCGCTTCTAGACTCAGCGCCCACAAAAAAGCCCGCAGCGATGCGGGCTTTTTTTGTGGCTGACGCTTAGACCTTGCGCGCCTCGTGCATGCGCGCCAGTTGGCGCTCCAGCATTGACGGATACGGCTCCATCAGACGCTCCACGCAGCTGGCACCTTCGGGGCTCGCGATCGGGCGGATACGTGCACGCTGGCGAATGGTCGGGTCTTCGCTGATCTTGCGCTCCACCAGCAGCAGGTTGCGGCTGTGTTGCGACAGGGCCAGGGCATCCTGGGCGGTTTCGGTCAGCAGCAGATCGATCTGGTTCATGCCGTGCAAGCCTTCGCCCAGTGTCAGGCCCAGCTGCAGTTGCAAGGTGATGCCGCTGTCGGCGACTTCGATCTGCAACGCATGGCTCAACGCACGTAGCAACTCGCCACAGCAGATGGCGTTGGTCAGGTAGTCATCGCCGCTGTCCTGGGTGCTGAACACCATCAGCGAACTGCCGTCGTTCAGGGTGTGCAGCTCGCTGTCGTAGAGCGAAGCGGCTTGATCAATGCAGTCACGGTAGCGCTCAAGCAATTCGGTCAGACGCGTGCGCGGCAGGCGGCGAAGTTGCTCCTGCGAACCCAGCTGCACGGCCAGCACGGCGCTGTACTGCGGCTGCGATGGAACGACCGGAAGGATCGGACGCGGCGCAGGCTTTGGCGCGGCGGGGTAGTGATCGCGAAGGTCCGCGAACGGATCCTCCTCGTCGTCTTCATCTTCCTCGGCGACGATACGTCGCGCCGGGATCACCGTCGCGCGTGGCTTTGGCGCGTCGTCGAAGTCAGGGTCGTTCAGGTCGCCGCTGTCAAACTCGGGGGAGGCGTCGTCTTCTTCCTCGACCTGTGCAGGCTCGGGAATGGGAGCCGGTTCCGGTTCTGGCGGCGCGTAGGAAGTCTTCAGCTGGCGCGCCAGATCGCCGATCTCGTCCTGACGATCAGTGGCCGGCGTGTACGGATCGATGTAGCGCAGCCACATGCGCAGTTGCAGCATCGGCGTGGAGATATGGCGCCCCAGGCGCAAGCTCAAGGCCAGCGCCAGTGCCAGCAGGATCCCGGCCAGAATCGCCATGCTCTGGAGGCTGATGGTCAGCGGCTGTTGAAACTGAGCCATGTCCAGGCTGATGCGCAGCGTGCCGGCGACCACGTCCTGGAAGGTGATCTTGATCTCGTAGAGACCTTCTGCCTCGCCCAGCAAGCCGTTTTTCGGACGCTGACCGGCTTCGGCAAGAATGCGGTTGTCGGGGCTATAAATAGCCGCGTGGGCCACCAGCGGGTTTTTCACCAGATTGCCCAGCAGCACGTTGAGGCTGAGGATGTCGTTGGACACCAGCAGTTCAGTGGCGGACGTGGCAGTCTGCGTGGTCAGGGCTTGCCCCAATGCGTCGGCCTGTTCGTGCATGGCTTGCTTGAATTGCAAACCCATGACGCAGGCGTAGATCACCAGAGCCAGCGCGACGAGGATCACGTTATGGCTGGCGATGCGCAAAGCAATCGGTACACGTCGGTGACGCAATGCCCGGAAGATCAGCAAGAAGAAATTATCGGTTTTTACTGGCGTGGGCCGGTTCACTGAGCACGGCTCTCTTGGTGAAGTTGGGGCGCAGTATAGCGAGCGACCCTGTGGCGGCAAAGCGCTGGCTGTGCCCGGCGGTCACTGAAAGTGCGTAGAATGCGGTTTTTTTCCACTGCGGGGGTGCGCCTTGCGCGAAATCGTCCTGATAAACATCACCGGTGAAGACCGTCCGGGTCTCACTGCGGCCATCACCGGTGTGCTGGCCCAAGGCGGCGTGAACATTCTCGACATCGGTCAGGCGGTGATTCACGACGCGCTGTCGTTCGGCCTCCTGGTCGAAATCCCCGACACCGAGGCAGGCGCGGCAGTGCGCCAGAATGTGCAGGCAACAGTCGATGAACTGGGGCAGCAAGTCCGTTTCACCCGCGTGTCCGAAGCTGATTATCAGCACTGGGTCGACGGTCAGGGCAAGGCGCGGCACATCGTGACGCTGCTGACCCGTAAGGTCACCGCCGAGCAACTGCAGACGGTCAGCGCGATCACTGCCAAGTATGGTTTGAACATCGACCGCATCGACCGCCTTTCCGGGCGTATGCCACTGGACATGCCTACCGAGAAGAGCAAGGGTTGCATCGAGTTTTCCGTGCGCGGCGAGCCAGTCGATCCCCAGCAAATGCAGGCCGAATTCCTTCACGTTGCCCAGGAGCTGAACGTTGATATCGCGTTCCAGCAGGATTCACTGTTCCGCCGCAACCGGCGTCTGGCAGTGTTCGACATGGATTCGACGCTGATCGAGGCCGAGGTCATCGACGAACTGGCCAAGGCCCACGGCGTCGGCGAGCGCGTGTCGGAGATCACCGAGCGCGCCATGCGTGGCGAGCTGGACTTCCGCGCCAGTTTCAAAGAGCGACTGGCGCTGCTCAAAGGCCTGGATGTGAAGGTGTTGGACGAGATCGGCGCCTCGTTGCGTTTGACCGAAGGCGCAGAAACGCTGTTCGCCGAACTCAAGCGGCTGGGTTACAAGACCGCGATCCTGTCGGGCGGTTTTACCTACTTCGCTCGCCAGTTGCAGGCCAGACTGGGCATCGACTACATCTTCGCCAACGAGCTGGAAGTGGTAGACGGCAAGTGCACGGGCAACGCGATCGAGCCGATCGTCGATGCCCAGCGCAAGGCCGATCTGCTGCGCGAACTCGCGGGCAAAGAAGGGTTGAGTCTGGAGCAGACCATCGCAGTGGGCGATGGCGCCAATGACCTGCCGATGCTCGCCATCGCCGGCCTGGGTGTGGCGTTCCGCGCCAAGCCGCTGGTCAAGCAGTCAGCGAAACAGGCTATCTCGACGCTGGGCCTGGATGGCGTGCTGTATTTGCTGGGGTTCCGCGACCGGGAAGGGCGCAGCGCTTAACAAGCGTGGAGGTTGAGGCATCTGCAACGGATGCCTCGATGGCTCAGAGCACCGTCCACAGCGAATCGAATTCCTGCTCCGGGCCGCCGGCGTCTGGCGTCGCAACCTTTTTCGGCGCTTCAAGAATCTGATACTCAAACTGGTTGTAGCTGCCCGTCGTCGCCCGACGATTGCTCAGGCTCGCGCGTCGCTGTTCGCCACTGGTATTGATCAGCACCTTGGAGCCGTCCTCGAACGGCAGGCGCGGAGCGATGACCGTCGCTGGCACGTCGATGGCGCGAACTTCCGGCAACAGCAACGCGCGCAAAAACTGACTGCTCTGCTCGGCACGGGTCAGTTGCATGCCACATGCCTGAGCAAAAGGGGCTATGAGTTCGACACCCATCTGCATGCCACCGCCACGGACCTGCCGCACCCAGCGGACCACCGCGATGCTCCAGCCGTGCCCATGGTCCTGAATGCCGATCATCTCACCGGCCTGCAACTGGTCCGGGACTTCCTTCGGCCATGCCAGGCAGTAGCCGCCCGGACTGTGATTGACGATGTGCAGCGTGTACGTTGGAAAACTCTTTTGCCCGTCGGACGCCGCATTGCCTTCAGCGTCATCACGTTTGTATTCGATTTCCTCGAACGGCAACATGCTGTCGGACGTGCCATTGCGTTGCGCGTCCGCCGTCTGCGCCCACGGATCATGCTTGGCCGGCTTCAAGGGCTGCAGCGTGTATTCGGCGACTTTGGACAGGGTCGACATTTGCAGCAGGTCGCTGAAAGACTGCTGGCCGCCGACGTAATAATGCAGAGCGCTCATGCCCACGCAGACGGTGAGGGTGCCTTGCCCCGGGGTGCGTTGAAACGCACGTTCTGACACATCACCCCAAGCGGCGGCAAGGTGCTGGAGGACGTCGATGGACAACCCCGGCGGCACTTTCAGCGCGGATTTCGAGCGTTCTTCAACAGGCGTTTCGATGTAACGCTCCAGTGCAGCCGACAGGGGACGGGGGTCGATGCCGAGCAGGTTCGGCCGCTGATCGTCGTCGTACAGCGCGGCGTAGCGCGGTGCCGTGTCAGTACCCGGAGACACGGCGTACAGGCTGTTGCTGTCCAGCGGCTGCTGCAGCGTAACCATCGCGCTCCACGCATCCAGCGCCTCTGCCAGCTTGCCGATGTTGTGCTGGCGCATCTGATTACAGCGCGAGCAGCCCATCAGCAGCGCGACGACGTAAGTCTGTTCAACGCTCATCGCCTGGGTGTTGTGGGCGAGGCTGTCGGCGACGGGCACGTTGTGCAACTGATGCTGGCGGGCGATCTGATAGATCTGGTGCAGCTCAAGCCACAGGCCGTCCTGCACCGGGCAGTAAAGCTGATTGGCGCGGATCAGCGGGCCGTTCAGGCAGCTGAGCGCGCGCTGAAGGGCGGTGGTCAGCAGGCCGATGCGGTCTTTGCTGAGCTTGACGGCCACCCGCGCGATGATCTGTTTGTAGCCGATGGCGAGGTGGTTTTGCAGGGCCTGGCACAGATTGGCGACCTTGCGCGGACGCTCTTCGAGAACCACGGACTGGTTCAGGAAGTGACGCTCCAGATGCTTGCACACGAAAAAAACTTCCGGGCGAAGCAGTTCAAGGAGCTGTATGCGGTTGTCGCTGGGGGTGAGCAACTGGTTCAGCTCGCCGAGCCCTTGATAGAGCTGGCGGGCCATTTCACCGAGATTGGCCTTGGGCAGCGTAGCGATCCAGCGCTTCAAGTCTTTGGGCGTCGCGTCACAGAACGACAGGCTCGACTGCGTCGGCACAGGTGCGCGCAACAACAGTGGGAGACTTAAATTACTCATGTGACCGGCAAACTCCAACGACGACAGGACTGAACGGCGGCGTCCAACTCCGGGGGCAAGCACCCTCGCCGAGCGAAAAGAGCACGTTTACGTCCACTGAAAGCGAAGTTTCCTACAGCGCTGACAACTGGACTTTAGCAGCATCCTGCAACGGTCGCAGCCTAGGCACATTGTCCTGCGCCCAGCCCCGGCAATCCCTGGTTAAGCGTGATGTAGCGCGACGGCTTAAAGCAGTTCGCGCCAGAAAAACAGCATCACGCCTCTCGGGTAAGAGTTAAGGCAAGAATCAGGCCTGCAATGGCAGCGCGATGCCCTGACCCATCTGAACGGCAGAACCGGCCGCCAGCAGCTCGGACCACTTCACCTGATTGGGCCCGAACAGCACGATGGCCGTAGAACCCAGTTTAAAGCGACCCAGCTCGGCGCCTTTTTCCAGATGAATGGGTGCGCGCGCGGCTTCGTCGTAACGGAAAGTCTTGAGCTCGCGCTTCGGTGGCGTGACCAGACCGGCCCAGACGGTTTCGATCGAGGCAACGATCATGGCACCGACTAGCACGACGGCCATCGGTCCGCGTTCGGTGTCGAACAGGCACACGACGCGTTCGTTACGGGCGAACAGCTCCGGCACGTTTTCCGCTGTGGTCTGGTTTACCGAGAACAGCCGGCCGGGCACATAGACCATCTCGCGCAGTGTGCCGGCGAGCGGCATGTGAACACGGTGATAGTCCTTCGGCGACAGGTAAACGGTGGCGAATTCGCCACCCATGAACGGCGCGGACAGGCGCGCATCGCCGCCGAGCAGTTCCAGTACGCTGTAGCTATGGCCTTTGGCCTGGAAGATGCGGCCGTGTTCAATTGGGCCCAGTTGGCTGACCGCGCCATCGGCAGGAGAAAGGATCGCGCCCGGCGTTGGGGCCAGTGGACGCGCGCCCGGTTTGAGGGCGCGGGTGAAGAAGTCGTTGAAGTGCGGGTACCCGGTGATGTCCTCGACCTGAGCCTGGGACATGTCGACCTGGTATCGTCGCGCAAACCATTGGGTGAAGGCATTTTTGAACCAGCGCACGCGGCATTCGGCCACGCAGCCCGCCAGTTGCGACAGCAGATGATGGGGAAGCAGATACTGGAAAAGGATAAACAGACGCTGTTTCATCAAGATTCCTAAAACGTTTGAAAAAGGGAATACGGATCTATGCCACGTCGGGCGCCGATTATTTCTCGACCGGGGTGTCCGGATGGTTGCCCCACTCGCCCCATGAGCCTGCGTAGCCCTTGACCCTCGGGTAACCCAGTGCCTTGGCCACCAGATAGGTGAAGCCCGAACGATGATGGGTCTGGCAGTGGGTAATGATTTCTTTCTCCGGGGTAATGCCCAGGTCTTTGAGGATCTGCGGCATGTCCTTGCGGATGCGCAGGTGGTGTGCCTGGTCCATGCCGGCGGTCCATTCGAAGTTCACGGCGCCGGGAATATGACCTCCCTTGGCGGCGACGACTTTCTCGCCGGAATATTCAGTTGGCGCGCGAGCGTCCCAGATCGCCAGGTCATCGGCGCCGAGGCGGCTTTGCAGGTATTCGCGGGTGGCCGTGGGCTCGTCGTGCAAGGTGAGCGAGACCGGACCGCCGACTGCTTGTGGCACCTCTGACGACAGCGGCAGACCTTCGGCCTGCCAGGCGAGCAGGCCACCGTCGATATAGTGATACTTTTTGTGTCCGATGACGTCGAGCAGCCAGATGAAGCGGCCGGCCCAACCGCCGCCTTCGTCGTCGTAGACCACGTACACCGCATCGGGGTTGTGGCCCAGCTCGCCGAACAACGCTTCAAGATGGCTGTGCGAGGGCAGCAGTCCCGGCGCAGGTGGCAGGCCCAGTTGCGTGCGTTTCGGATCGACGAATCGCGCGCCGGGAATGTGGCCGGCCTCGTAGCGGGCCGGGCTGGTCAGGTCGACCAGAATCAGCTCTGGCGCGCTGAGGCGTGCTTGCAGGTCTGCGGGCTCGATGACCAGCGGCAAGCTTGAAAAGGCAGACATCTAGCGTCTCCGGATCGCGAAAAGGTTGCGAATTGTAGCTCAGCCGTCAGCCATTGCGATGGCTAAAGGTGGTCAGCGCTTTCTCGATGCACTGACCGGTTTTTCCGAACGCCTGGACGGACACTTCGGAAAACGGTCCGCCGCCCTGATCAGCCACCACCATCATCACCACACGGCCATTGCTGGCCAGTGAGCGAATCAGCAGGTTTTCGCCGCTGAACAGATTGCGCAGCTGCGGCGGCAGCAGCGCCGAAAACTGGGCGTTGTTGGCCGGTGTCAGGCGCAATTGAGTGGGTTGAGCGAGCAAGCGTTGCAGCACGGTGCTGTCTTTGTAGGGCACCAGCAACGCAGCGGCCGACTTGTCCACGCCTGCGATCTGATGCACGCGCAGGCTGTCGGTCTTGCGATCGGTCATCAGCAACACCACTCGCTGCATGCCCGCCGCCACCAATGCATCCCGGGCGCAGGTGGTCAGGTGTATCGCGTTGATGAAAATGCCGGGCTCTTTCAACAGATCGGCGCAGTGCTTGCGCCACAGCTGCAAGGCGTCGGGCGAGGGGGGCGGTGCAGGCAGCAAGCCTTTATGTACTCGTCGTGCACTCCACGGCCAAAGCAAAGCCTGCGCCGGGTGCCAGATATCCGGGCCGGAATGCTGGCGAGCGCTGGCCGCCGCATTCTGGTGAACCTGCTGCTGGAGATGATCCAGTGACTGTTGTAGATACAGGCTGGTCAGCAGTTGCCAGCGCAGGTTATGCGGCGTGTCCCAGGCCTGGTGCGCCGACAGCGAGAGGCCGTTGGCCAGCAGAATTGTATTGGCGGGCTGGTTAAGCCAGCGCCGCAGCGGCAGATCGGCGTCGAGTTGCTGTTGCTGCTTGAGTGGGTCGTTGTTGCTATGGGCGATGCGCAACACTTTCACCAGATTGCGTTGCTGGGAGGTCAGCAGTTCATAGCCCTGGGTCACCCAGATCGGCAGGCGCCAGTGCTGCGCCAGCCCCTGACACAAACGCACCAGCCGCACGCCAAACAGTGCCTGCTCCACGGTCTTGGCAGATTCGCCCTTGTGGATAACCCGCAACTCCCATTCTTCCAGCAGTTTGGGGTGGGCCAGCGCCAACGGCCAGAGGGGCGAGAGAAACAGCAGGCTGCCCAGATGGATGTCCTGCCACAGCCGGGCCAGTTGATTGGCGAACAGGCCGTAAGCCTGTTGCATGGCGTGCTGACTGATCAGTTGTATCTGGCGCAGCGCCATGGGGATATCCCGTGCATCGACACTCGGCAACCGCGCCAGCAGCGCCTCGGTACGCGCCAGACCCAGGCGGTTGATGGCGACTTCAAGACTCTCCGCAGGCTGAGCCGTGGCGGGGCTGTTCAGGTTGGCTTCGCGCAAAACGTTGAGCACCAGCGCCGGGCTGTCCTGCATGAGATCGGCGATATCGCGTAGCGAGCGGCGGCTGTCGGTCAATGCCGCCTGCACGCGCTGATACGCCACCGCGGGCACCGGCAAGGCGATGCTGTTGAGCTGCTTTATCCAGGTATCGAGGGTGCGCGGAACAGGGAGCGAAGTAGCTTTATCTGATTGCATTCACAACACCCGTACGGCTGGGAGGTTTTGATCAATGTCGGGTACTGGCATCATGCTGGCCCTCATGGACGCAACGTCCTGCGCCACGCATCGGTCAGCATTTTCCTGTGATCTGACTATAGTCTGGCGCATTCATGCCGATAAGCAGGACAAGAGTTTCAAGCGCTTCTCGCACAATGACCATGAACCCGACTCAGTAAGTATTCTCTACCTATGGCAAAAATTATCGGCATCATCGTCGTTTTCGCGAGCGTTCTCGGCGGATACGTACTGTCCCACGGTCAGATCGCTGCGTTGATCCAGCCTTTCGAGGTCATGATCATCGGCGGTGCGGCGCTGGGTGCATTCCTGCAAGCCAACCCGGGCTATATGACCATGCTGGTCATCAAGAAGTCCTTGAAGATGTTCAGCACCCGGTTCACCCACGGCTACTACCTCGAAGTGCTGGGCCTGGTCTACGAGATCCTCAACAAGAGTCGTCGCGAAGGCATGATGGCCATCGAGGGCGACATCGAAGAGCCCGAGAACAGCCCGATTTTCGCCAAATACCCTGGCGTGCTCAAAGACACCCGCATGATCGCTTTCATCTGCGATTACCTGCGCATCATGTCCTCCGGCAACATGGCGCCCCACGAGCTGGAAGGCTTGTTCGACATGGAACTGCTGAGCATGAAAGAAGAGCTCGAGCATCCTTCCCACGCAGTCACCGGTGTCGCCGACGCCATGCCGGGTTTCGGTATCGTTGCTGCGGTACTGGGTATCGTGGTGACCATGGCCTCCCTGGGCTCCGGCGACAAAGCCGCTATCGGTATGCACGTCGGCGCGGCGCTGGTGGGTACCTTCTTCGGTATTCTCGCGGCGTACGGTTTCTTCGGCCCGTTGGCCACTTCCCTGGCCCACGATGCCAAGGAAGAAATGAACGTCTATGAATCGATCAAGGCTTCGCTCGTAGCGTCGGCGTCCGGCGTGCCGCCTTCGCTGGCCGTGGAGTTCGGTCGCAAGGTTCTGTATCCGGCCCATCGCCCCAGCTTCAGCGAGCTGGAACAAGCTGTCCGCGGTCGTTGATCCATGGAAAATAATCAGCCGATTATCATAAAGCGCGTCAAGCGCTACGGCGGGGGGCATCACGGCGGCGCCTGGAAAATCGCCTTTGCCGACTTCGCGACGGCGATGATGGCGTTCTTCCTGGTGCTGTGGCTGATGTCGTCGGCCACCCCCGAGCAACTGCTCGCCATCGCCGGTTACTTCAAGGACCCGGTCGGTTTTTCCGACAGCGGCTCGCCCTATGTGATTGACCTGGGCGGTTCGCCGGAAATGTCCCCTAACCAGACGCTCAACCCGGAAGTGCAATCCACGCCTGCGCCGGATCGCGTGCCCGTTGATGCAGACCAGCAGGATGCCGCCGCCGAGCAGGTCGAGCAGGACCGTCTGGAGATGTTGCTGCAAGAGTTGCAGACCAAGATCAACGAGAATCCGCAACTGGCGAAGTTCAAGGATCAGATTCTGTTCGAGATCACCCAGGACGGTTTGCGCATCCAGATCATGGACGCTGAAAACCGCCCGATGTTTGACATCGGCAGCGCGAAGCTCAAACCGTATTTCGAAGACATCTTGCTGGCCATGGCCGACACCATCAAAGCCGTGCCGAACAAAGTCAGCATCAGCGGACACACCGACGCGACGCCCTTTGTTGGTAACAATGGCTTCGGTAACTGGGAGCTGTCGTCCGGTCGAGCGAACGCCGCACGCCGGGCGCTCGTCGCGGGAGGGTATCCGGATCAGCAGGTGGCGCGCGTAGTGGGTTATGCGTCTTCGGCACTGTATGACAAAGAGCACCCGCAAAACCCGATCAACCGTCGCATCGACATTGTGGTGATGACCAAGAAAGCGCAGCAGCGGATCGAAGGCGCGCAGAATTCAGGTGAAGCGCCGCAAACCCCGGATGCACCAGGAGCTCCTGCGCCATCGCCTGTACCTGGCGCTACAGCGCCGGCCAATCAGCCGGGAGCGTCGACTTCCACACCTGCCGTTGATCCACAGGCTTATGCCCAGCCCCACGAGATTCGGCAGAAGCTGAACATCTTCGATCAGGGCCAGTTGAAGATCGACGACACTAAGAACTGATACCGGGTTGCAGACACAAAAACGCCGCGATGATCGCGGCGTTTTTGTGTGCGCAGTTCAAGCGCTTGGACCGCAGTCAGCAGGACCGGCTTCAGCCGGGAAGGCCTAAATCGGATTGGCCACTACCGCTGAATCAATAACTGCTTTCCGGCAGGCTGGCGATGATTGAGCGATAGCTGTTCATGCGCTGCTGCTGCACGCGTCCGTCTGCAAGGCCCTGCAACAACGCACAACCGGGTTCGCGGTCATGCTTGCAGTCACGGAAGCGGCATCGGCCGAGCAGGTCGTTGAACTCGATAAAGCCCGCTTCGACATCGGCACGGCTGACGTGGCCCAGGCCGAATTCACGAATACCCGGTGAGTCGATCAGGTCGCCGCCGCGCGGGAAGTGGAACAGGCGCGCGGTGGTCGTGGTATGCGTGCCTTGACCCGAATACTCCGACAACGGCCCGACGCGGGTGCCGACTTCCGGCAGCAGGCTGTTGACCAGCGAGGATTTGCCGACGCCGGACTGGCCGACGAACACACTGATGTGGCCATCCAGCTGGTCCTGCAATTGCTGCATGCCGTCGCCGTGGTGGGCCGACACTTCCAGCACCGGGTAACCCAGCGTGCGATAAACGGCCAGCAGCGCATTGAGCGCCGGGGCGTTCTGATCGTCGATCAAGTCAAACTTGTTCAACAGCAACAGCGGGCGAATCCCCGCGTGCTCGGCAGCCACCAGGTAACGATCGATCAGGTTGGCATGGGGTTCGGGCATCGGTGCGAAAACGATGACGATCAGGTCAACGTTGGCGGCGACCGGCTTGAGCTGGCCCCGGCTGTCCGGGCGGCTCAGTTCTGTATCGCGGGGCAGTTGCGCAACGATCACGCCGATGCCCTGATTGCCCGCGCGCCAGACGACTCGGTCGCCGGTCACCAGTGCTGGCAGGTTGGCGCGCAAGTGGCAGCGGAAAACCTGACCCTGCAGCTCGCCTTCCTGCGCTTCGACTTCTACCTGCACGCCAAAATGCGCGATGACCAGCCCCGTTTGTTCGGGACCGAGATCGCCGCCTTCCAGCGTTTCGAGAGCGGTTGATTCACGTTTTGCGGCACGCGCTGCGCGTTCGCCCTGAATCTTTTCGATGCGCCAGTTCTGGCGGCGATTGAGTTGGCGTTTGGCCATGGGTGTTCAGTGTTCCGTTTGAAGACGCATAAAGGTGCTTATTTGATAAAGCGCGAGCGAGTCTAGCACGCCCGGGTGGGCTAAACTGCGCGCCAACGCTGAGGAGCCGACATATGCAGAACAAACAGAATCTGATCTGGATCGACCTGGAAATGACCGGTCTGGACCCTGATAACGACGTCATCATCGAGATGGCAACGATCATCACCGACAGCGAACTCAACACCCTGGCCGAAGGCCCGGTCATCGCGGTTCACCAGAGCGATGAGCTGCTGAACGGCATGGACGAGTGGAACACCCGTCAGCACGGTGGCTCCGGCCTGACTCAGCGCGTGCGCGAAAGCAACATCTCCAACGACGAAGCCGAGGCCATGACGCTTGAGTTCATCAAGCATTGGGTCCCCGAGCGCAGTTCGCCCATCTGCGGCAACAGCATCTGCCAGGATCGTCGCTTCCTGTACAAGCGCATGCCGACGCTGGAAAACTACTTTCACTACCGCAACCTCGACGTCTCGACGCTCAAGGAGCTGGCCGCACGTTGGTCGCCTGATCTCAAGTTCAAGAAGGGCAGCACTCACCTCGCGCTGGACGATATCCGTGAGTCGATCGCCGAGCTGCGTTTCTATCGCGAGCACTTCATCAAGTCCTGATGACAGGGCGCCGGCGGCCAAGCGCGGTCGCCTGGAGAGGGAGCAAAGCTAAACGCTCTCTTTTGGTGCCCCGGTCGAGTGGTTAGACTGCGCCCCTTTCTCGCAGGGACTGCCGCCATGTTGTTGATGCTCTACCTGATCGCTATTACGGCCGAGGCCATGACCGGCGCGCTGTCCGCAGGCCGTCGCGGCATGGACTGGTTCGGTGTGGTGCTGATCGCGTGCATCACGGCATTGGGTGGCGGTTCGGTTCGCGACGTGCTGCTGGGGCATTACCCGCTGACGTGGGTCAAGCACCCTGAATATCTGATCCTCACCAGCGTCGCGGCGCTGGTGACGATTTTCATCGCACCGCTGATGCGCCATCTGCGCTCGTTGTTTCTGGTGCTCGATGCACTGGGGTTGGTGGCGTTCACACTGATCGGCTGCATGACCGCGCTGGACATGGGCTTGAGCATGACCGTCGCCGCCGTGAGCGGGGTGATTACGGGCGTGTTTGGCGGGATCCTGCGGGATATTTTCTGCAACGACATCCCTCTCATCTTCCGCCGCGAGCTGTATGCCAGCGTGTCGTTCGCCGCCGCGTGGTGCTTTTTGCTGTGTCAGTACGCCGGGTTACCGGTGGAGCAGGGCACCCTGATCACCCTGTTTGGCGGGCTGTTGCTGCGGCTGCTGGCAATCAGGTTTCGCTGGGAAATGCCCAAGTTTGTTTACAAAGACGGGCATTGAGTCAGGGCGCTGTTAGAGCACGCGTCCTGGGGCCCTCGCTTCATGCTGTCGCAACGCCCATTCCACATGCTCGCGCACCATCTCAGACGGATGCTCCCGCCGCGCTTTCAGCGCTTCGATCACGGGGATGCTAGACGGCGCGTTACCCAGCCCCACGGCCAGATTTCTGAGCCACCGCTCATACCCGGCGCGCCGCAACGGTGAGCCTTCGGTGTTGCTCAGGAAGGTCGTTTCATCCCACAAAAAAAGCGTCGTCAATTCGGCGTTATCAAGGCCGTGGCGCGGCTTGAAGTCTGTCTGATCGGTGGGCCGGGCGAAGCGATTCCACGGGCAGACGATCTGGCAGTCATCGCAGCCAAACACCCGATTGCCGATCAGTGAGCGCAAGTCTTCGGGGATCGACGTCTTTAGCTCGATGGTCAGGTAGGAAATGCACTTGCGCGCATCCAGTACGTAGGGCCCGACGAAGGCGTTGGTCGGGCAGACGTCCAGGCAGGCGGTGCAGCGCCCGCAATGCTCGGTGGCGTGTGGCGCGTCTACCGGCAGCGGCAGGTCGACGAACAGTTCGCTGAGGAAGAAATAACTGCCGGCCTTGCGATTGAGCACCAGTGTGTTCTTGCCGATCCAGCCCAGCCCGGCCTGCTCGGCAATGGCCTTCTCCAGCACCGGTGCGCTGTCGACGAACGCGCGAAACCCGAACGGCCCGATCGCCTGTTGAATGCGCTCCGCCAGTTGCTGCACGCGCTTGCGAATCAGCTTGTGGTAATCACGGCCCAGCGCGTAACGGGAAACGTAGGCCTTCTCGGGCTGCCCCAGCAGTTGGGCCATCTGCGTGTCGCCGGGAAGATAGTCCATGCGCAACGACACCACGCGCAGGGTTCCTGGCACCAGCTCGTCCGGATGCGAACGTTTGCTGCCATGCGCTGCCATATAGTCCATCTCGCCGTGGTACCCGGCGTCGAGCCATCGCTCCAAGTGCTGCTCGTGCTCAGCCAGGTCTAGCCCCGAGATCCCGACTTGCTGAAAGCCAAGCTCGCGCCCCCAACCCTTGATCGATTGGGCAAGGTCGGTCAGCCCGGCCGCCGAGAGGGGCGTTGAGGCTGTGGATGGATCTACAGTTATCGCGGACATGCAAGGAGGACACCGGGGCGCAGGTGCGTATAATTCTGCCAGACATCGGAGCCCAAAGACGCATGTTGCACAGCAAACCCCCATTTCCCGACGCACTGTACAGCGCCGCTCAGGTCCGCGACCTCGATGCGCGCCTGATTGCCGCCGGCACGCCCGGCTTCGAGCTGATGCAACGGGCCGCCCATGCCGCGTGGCGGGCAATACGCCGCTGTTGGCCTGAGGACAAACAGCTGACGGTGATGGCCGGTCGCGGCAATAACGCAGGTGACGGCTATCTCATTGCTGCGCTGGCCCGACGTGCCGGTTGGCAAGTTAACGTGCTGGCCGTGGGTGATTGCGACGCGCTGGCCGGCGATGCCCGTTCGGCCTATGAAGAGGCCGTCGCCGCTAATGTCGATATTCAGTCATGGCAACAGCAGGCGCTGGCCGGCATCGTGGTCGACGCGTTACTGGGGACTGGACTGACGGGCGACGTGCGCGCGCCTTACGCTGCGGCCATTGAAGCCATCAACGACAGTGAGTTGCCGGTCGTGGCCATCGATCTCCCTTCGGGACTGTGCGCAGATACGGGGCGAACCCTCGGCTGTGCCGTTCACGCCTATCTCACCGTCACCTTCATCGGCCTCAAGGTCGGGCTGTTCACCGGCGATGCGCCCGAGCTGGTGGGTGAGCTGGTGTTCGATGACTTGCAGGCGGACGCCGAGATCATTCGCCAGACGCCAGTGAGCGTCAAACGGCTGGATACTTTCAATCTGCCCACCTTGGCGCCTCGCTCACGCACTGCGCACAAGGGCATATTCGGCCGCGTGCTGGTGGTGGGCGGCGACCGGGGCTTCGGCGGCGCGGCATTGCTCGCCACTGAAAGCACGCTGCGCACCGGCGCGGGCATGGTCACGCTGGCAACGCGGCCGGAACATGTCAGCGCCGCGCTGACGCGATTCCCCGAAGTCATGAGCGCCGGCATCAGCTCGGCCAACCAGATGCGCGCCTTGATCGAGCCCGCGTCGGTGCTGGTGGTCGGTCCGGGCCTCGGTCAGCACAGTTGGGGGAAAAGCCTGTTGTCGGCGGCTGCCAACGCGCCGTTGCCGCAGGTCTGGGATGCCGACGCATTGAATGAGCTGGCGACCGGCACGGTGCAACTGCCCGAGGGCAGCGTAATCACCCCGCATCCTGGCGAAGCCGCGCGGCTGCTGGGCACCGATACCAAACACATTCAAGCCGATCGTCCGGCTGCGGCGCGGGCGCTGGCTAAAAAATTTAACGCTGTATGCGTTTTAAAAGGCAGCGGCAGCCTGATCGCCAACCCTGTCGGTGACCTCTCACTGGCCAATCATGGCCATCCGGCGATGGCGACCGGCGGGCTGGGCGATGTGCTGTCCGGTGTCATCGGCGCGCTGATGGCGCAAAAGATGAGCGCCTACGACGCTGCCTGTCTGGGCGTCTGGCTGCACGCCCTCGCCGGTGAGCAATGTGGCGCCAGCGGGCGAGGGCTCGCTGCCGCTGATCTGATTCCTGTTATTCGCCAGCTTCTGGAGGAGCACCAACCGTGTCTGAGCTAACCCTGGAGCTCATGGGTGAAGAGGCCATGACCCACTTCGGCGCACGTATTGCCCAAGTGACTGAAAGCAATGGGATTATTTTTCTGGAGGGCGACCTGGGGGCGGGCAAGACCACGCTGTCCCGAGGGATCATTCGCGGCCTTGGCCATACTGGCGCGGTTAAAAGTCCGACGTTTACGCTGGTAGAACCTTACGAAATTGGGAGAAACCGCGCGTATCACTTTGATCTCTACCGACTTGTCGATCCAGAAGAGCTAGAATTCCTCGGCATCCGGGACTATTTCGAAGGCGATGCCCTTTGTCTCATCGAATGGCCCAATCTTGGTGCAGGCTTTTTGCCAAAGCCTGACCTGATCATTACCATAAGGCCGCTCGATCAAGGTCGAGCGCTGACGCTGAGCCCTAAAAGCTCCCGTGGTGAGCAGTGGTGTGCCGCTTTGGCGCCGTCGTTTAAATAGAAATTCATTAGATATGGGGTTTGGTATGCGCATGCGCGCGCTGGTTACTGTGATTGGACTGCTGCTGGCGACACTGGCTGTCGACGCGTTGGCCGCTTCACAGGTACGAAGTGTCCGCTTATGGCGTGCTCCGGATAACACTCGGCTGGTTTTCGACCTGTCTGGCCCCGTTCAGCACAGCGTCTTCACGCTGCAGTCCCCTGATCGTCTGGTCATTGATATCAATGGCGCCACCCTGGGTGGGCCGCTGAACGTGCCGACAGCCAACACGCCGATCACCAGCATGCGCTCGGCGCAGCGCACGCCTGACGACCTGCGCGTGGTCATCGACCTGAAAAAGGCGGTGACACCAAAGAGTTTCACCCTCGCGCCGAACCAGCAATACGGAAACCGTCTGGTCGTCGACCTGTACGACAACGCCGCCGATGCCAATCCGCCGCCGTCGGTTGCCGATACCCCGGCCACTGCTGCTCCGGCGACGCCTGCGGTCCCGGTCAGTCCGTCCAAACCTGAAATCAAACTCACCCCTGTGCCGAATGGCAAGCGTGACATCGTCGTCGTCATCGATGCCGGTCACGGCGGCGAAGACCCAGGCGCGTCCGGCGGCCGCGGTGAGAAAGAAAAGAACGTCGTGCTCGCGATTGCCAAGGAGCTGCAGCGCCAGATCAACGGCGAGAAGGGCTATCGCGCAGAGCTGACCCGCACCGGCGACTACTTCATCCCGCTGCGTAAGCGCACGGAAATCGCACGCGCCAAGGGCGCTGATCTGTTCGTCTCCATTCACGCCGACGCGGCGCCTTCCTCGGCGGCGTTCGGGGCTTCGGTGTTTGCTTTGTCCGAGCGCGGCGCGACTTCTGAAACCGCACGCTGGCTGGCGGACAGTGAAAACCGTTCCGACTTGATCGGGGGCGCCGGGGCTGTGAGCCTCGATGACAAAGACCGCATGCTCGCCGGCGTACTGCTTGATCTGTCGATGACCGCGTCGCTGACTTCAAGCCTGAACGTCGGCCAGAAGGTTCTGACCAACATCGGCCGCGTGACCTCGTTGCACAAATCCCGCGTCGAGCAGGCCGGATTCATGGTGCTGAAGTCGCCGGACATTCCGTCGATTCTGGTCGAGACCGGCTTTATCTCCAACGCGGCGGAAGCGAACAAGCTGGAGGGGGCAAGCCACCAGCAGGCGTTGGCGCGTTCCATCACCGCCGGCGTGAAGCAATTCTTCCAGCAGAATCCGCCGCAAGGTACGTACATCGCCTGGCTGCGGGACAACGGCAAACTCGCCATGGGTGCGCGCGAGCACACGGTCCGTCCCGGCGAATCGCTGAGCATGATCGCGGCGCGCTACGACATGACCATGCCGATGCTTCGCACCGCCAATCATTTAAGTTCTGACGAATTAAAAGTCGGCCAGCAACTGAGAATCCCCAGCGCAGAACTGGCAGGTGAGCCGTGACTGACCTGTTGCTCGGTGATCAGGAACTGGATGTCAGCGTAAGCGCGAATTTGCCTGCGGCAGAAGCCGCGCGTATCCAGCTGCTCAGCCCACGGCTTGCCAACCAGATTGCTGCGGGCGAGGTCGTCGAACGGCCGGCGTCGGTGATCAAAGAGCTGCTCGAGAACAGCCTTGATTCCGGCGCGCGTCGCATCGATGTCGACGTTGAAC
Organism: Pseudomonas sp. HP_12; assembly: GCF_055283955.1. NCBI lineage: Bacteria > Pseudomonadati > Pseudomonadota > Gammaproteobacteria > Pseudomonadales > Pseudomonadaceae > Pseudomonas > Pseudomonas sp. HP_12. The sequence goes on along the minus strand of NZ_JBTOQG010000045.1, from coordinate 68,215 downwards.
AGGCCGGCATCAAGCTGCTCCGTGTTCGCGACGACGGCGGCGGTATTTCTTCGGATGACCTGCCCCTGGCGCTGGCCCGACATGCCACCAGCAAGATCCGCGAGCTGGAAGACCTTGAGCGCGTCATGAGCCTTGGTTTCCGGGGTGAGGCGCTGGCCTCAATCAGCTCCGTGGCCCGTCTGACCCTGACGTCGCGCACCCGCGATGCTGATCAGGCGTGGCAGGTCGAGACCGAAGGCCGCGACATGGCTTCTCGCGTTCAGCCTGCTGCGCACCCTGTCGGCACCTCCGTGGAAGTGCGCGACCTGTTCTTCAACACCCCTGCGCGGCGCAAGTTTCTCAAGGCTGAGAAGACCGAGTTCGATCATCTCCAGGAAGTCATCAAGCGCATGGCGCTGGCGCGTTTCGACGTGGCCTTTCACTTGCGCCATAACGGCAAGACCGTCCTGAGCCTGCACGAAGCGCGCGATGATGTATCGCGTGCGCGACGGGTGTCGGCCATTTGCGGTCCCGGGTTTCTGGAACAGGCGCTGCCGATCGAGGTCGAGCGCAACGGTTTGAGGTTGTGGGGTTGGGTCGGGCTGCCGACGTTCTCCCGCAGTCAGGCCGATCTGCAGTATTTCTTCGTCAATGGCCGCGCGGTCCGCGACAAACTGGTTGCCCACGCGGTACGTCAGGCTTATCGCGACGTATTGTTCAACGGCCGGCATCCGACCTTCGTGCTGTTTTTTGAAGTCGATCCGGCGGTCGTCGACGTCAACGTTCACCCGACCAAGCATGAAGTGCGGTTCCGCGACGGGCGCACGGTTCACGATTTCCTCTACGGTACGCTGCATCGGGCGCTCGGCGATGTACGGCCTGAGGATCAGCTTGCAGGTACGACCTCGGTCACCGCGCTGGTGCGCCCAAGCGGGCCGGATGCCGGCGAGTTCGGGCCCCAGGGCGAAATGCGTCTGGCCAATAACGTGCTGGAAACGCCACAAGGTCAGGCCTGGAACCCGCCCGCCGGATCCGCCCCCGGCTCGGGCAGCGGCGCGGGTTATCAGTATCAGTACACGCCGCGGCCGTCGTCGGTGCTTCCGGCTGAAGAGGCGCGAGCCGCTTACAGCGAATTCTTCGCCCCGTTGCCCGGCGTGCAGGCTCCGATGAGCGCAGGCAGCGTTTCGTTGCCCGAATCTCAGGGCGATGTGCCGCCGCTGGGCTATGCCCTCGCTCAGCTCAAGGGTATTTATATCCTGGCGGAAAACGCCCACGGGCTGGTGCTGGTGGACATGCACGCGGCCCACGAGCGGATCATGTATGAGCGCTTGAAAATCGCCATGGCCAGCGAAGGCCTGAGCGGTCAGCCGCTGCTGGTGCCGGAGTCCATTGCGGTCAGCCAGCGCGAGGCCGACTGCGCCGAAGAGCATATGACGACCTTCCAGCAACTGGGCTTCGAATTACAGCGCCTCGGCCCCGAGACGCTCGCGATCCGGCAGATCCCTGCACTGCTCAAGCAGGCTGAGGCGAATCGACTGGTGCTCGACGTGCTGGGCGATCTGATGGAGTACGGCACCAGCGACCGTGTTCAGGCGCACATGAATGAACTGCTGGGCACCATGGCGTGCCACGGCGCGATTCGCGCCAACCGGCGTCTGGCCATTCCGGAAATGAACGGCCTGCTGCGTGACATGGAAAACACCGAGCGCAGCGGTCAATGCAACCACGGACGGCCCACCTGGACCCAGCTGGGTCTGGATGATCTGGACAAACTATTCCTGCGCGGTCGCTGATGAGTGCTCTTCCTCCGGCCATCTTCCTGATGGGGCCGACCGCCGCCGGGAAAACCGATCTCGCCATCGAGCTGACCAAGGTGCTTCCGTGTGAGCTGATCAGCGTGGATTCCGCGCTGGTGTATCGCGGCATGGACATCGGCACCGCCAAGCCATCAAAGGCACTTCTGGAAAAGTATCCGCACCGGCTCATCGATATTCTCGACCCCGGCCAAAGCTACTCTGCGGCGGATTTTCGAACCGATGCCTTGCAGGCGATGGGGGAAATTACCGCCCGGGGAAAAATTCCCCTGCTGGTGGGCGGCACGATGTTGTATTTCAAGGCTCTACTGGAAGGCCTGGCCGATATGCCTGCGGCTGACGCCGAGATTCGTGCGCAGATTGAGGCGCAAGCGGCCAGTCAGGGTTGGCAGGCACTGCATGATGAGCTGGCGAGCGTCGATCCGGTATCGGCAGCGAGAATTCACCCCAACGATCCTCAGCGGCTGGTTCGTGCGCTGGAAGTCTATCGGGTGAGCGGAATGAGCATGACCGCGCACCGTGAACAACAAAGTGCGCAAAGTGCTCAAGCGAGCGCTTCGGGGCGTCATCAATTGCCCTATACTGTCGCAAATCTCGCGATCGCACCGACGGATCGCAAGGTGCTCCACGACCGAATTGCTGTGCGTTTCAGGCAAATGCTTGATGAAGGATTCGTTGAAGAAGTCGTAGCGCTACGTTCGAGGGGTGATCTGCACTCGAATTTACCGTCTATAAGAGCTGTAGGGTATCGCCAGGTCTGGGATCATCTGGACGGCAAGCTGACTCGGGATGAGATGCAGGAGCGCGGCATCATTGCCACGCGCCAGCTGGCCAAGAGGCAGTTCACCTGGTTGCGCAGCTGGCAGGATTTGCACTGGTTGGACAGCCTGGCTAGCGACAATCTGTCACGCGCCTTGAAATACCTGGGGTCGGTCTCCATATTGAGCTGAGTCCTTGCAATAGCCGTCTATCCTTGGGGGATAGCCTTCGGGAGGTAGCGGCCCAAGCCAACGTTTTCGAAATTTATTCTATTGATCCTTAAAGGAGTGCGGCACATGTCAAAAGGGCATTCGCTACAAGACCCTTACCTGAACACTTTGCGTAAAGAAAAGGTTGGGGTTTCGATCTATCTGGTAAACGGCATCAAGCTGCAAGGCACTATCGAATCTTTTGACCAGTTCGTTATTTTGCTGAAGAACACTGTCAGCCAAATGGTCTACAAACACGCCATCTCGACTGTCGTTCCTGTCCGCCCGATTCGTCTGCCTAGCGCTACCGAATCCGAGCAGGCTGACGCCGAGCCAGGTAACGCCTGATAGGAGTCTGCTTTGTTCTTTGAGCGCCACAGTGGTGGTGAGCGGGCGATCCTCGTTCACTTGGATGGTCAGGACCCTGAGGCGCGCGAAGATCCGCAGGAGTTCAGGGAACTGGCGCTGTCGGCCGGTGCCGATATTGTCTCGTTCGTCAACGTGCCAAGACATCGGCCTACGGCCAAATATCTGGTGGGCAGCGGCAAGGTCGAGGAATTACGCGACCTGGTCAAAACCGAAAAGTCAGATATCGTCATCTTCAATCATGTCCTTACACCCAGTCAGGAACGTAACCTCGAACGTGTTTTCGAGTGTCGCGTGCTTGACCGTACGGGCCTGATTCTCGACATCTTCGCCCAACGGGCGCGCACCCACGAAGGCAAGCTGCAGGTCGAACTGGCCCAGCTTGAGCACATGAGTACGCGGCTGGTCCGTGGCTGGACTCACCTTGAGCGTCAGGGCGGTGGTATCGGTCTGCGCGGCCCGGGTGAAACCCAGCTTGAAACGGATCGACGTCTGTTGCGCGTGCGCTTGCGTCAGATCAAGGGCCGGCTTGAAAAAGTCCGCAGTCAGCGTGATCAGGCTCGTCGTGGCCGGTCCCGCGCCGATATCCCTACGGTGTCGATCGTTGGCTATACCAACGCCGGCAAGTCAACGCTGTTCAATGCGGTGACCGACTCCGACGTCTATGCGGCCGATCAACTGTTCGCGACCCTCGACCCGACCCTGCGCCGTCTTGAAGTCAAAGACCTCGGGCCGATTGTGCTGGCCGATACGGTGGGTTTTATCCGCCATTTGCCGCACAAGCTGGTTGAGGCCTTTCGGGCTACGCTCGAAGAATCGAGCAACTCCGATCTACTGCTGCATGTGATCGACGCTCACGAGCCCGATCGCCTTGAGCAGATCGAGCAGGTCATGGTGGTGCTGGGCGAGATTGGCGCCCAGGACTTGCCGATGCTCGAGGTCTATAACAAACTCGATCTGCTCGAAGGGGTGGAGCCGCAGATTCAACGCGATGCCGATGGCAAGCCGCAGCGGGTCTGGGTTTCTGCCCGTGACGGACGCGGTCTGGATTTGCTCAGGCAAGCCATCGCTGAAGTATTGGGCAATGATCTCTTTGTGGGGACGTTGCGCCTGACGCAGGAGTTCGCCCGGTTGCGTGCCCAGTTTTTCAACCTGGGCGCGGTGCAGAGCGAAGAGCACGACGAAGAAGGCCGGAGTCTTCTGGCTGTTCGGTTACCCCGAGTTGAATTCAATCGCCTGGTGAGTCGCGAAGGACTGCAGCCGCTCGAATTCATCGAGCAACACACTTTGCAATAAAAGCCTGACAAAGCGGTTGTACCGCTTTGACGGGCATTCTGTAGCATTGGTCGGCGCGCCGCGGGCGCGTCTTTGCTTTATCAGATGGAGAGCGCTATGGCTTGGAATGAGCCGGGTGGCAACTCGAATAATCAGGATCCTTGGGGTGGTAAGCGCAAGGGCGGCGACCGCAAGGGGCCACCGGATCTCGACGAGGCCTTCCGTAAGCTGCAGGAAAGCCTGAATGGGTTGTTCGGTGGTGGCAAGAAACGCAGTGGCGATGGCGGCGGCAGCGGCGGTGGATCGAGCAAGGGCGGTGGCCTTGGCCTGCTCGGCATCGGTCTGGTCGTGCTGCTCGCCATCTGGCTGTACAACGCAATCTATGTGGTCGACGAGCAGGAGCAGGCCGTTGTGCTGCGCTTCGGCAAGTACTACGAAACCGTCGGGCCGGGTCTGAACATCTATTTCCCGCCGTTCGATCGCAAGTACCTCGAAAACGTGACGCGCGAACGTGCGTATAGCAAGCAGGGCCAGATGCTTACCGAAGACGAGAACATCGTCGAAGTGCCACTGACCGTGCAGTACAAAATCACCAATCTGCAGGATTTCGTGCTGAACGTTGATCAGCCTGAAGTCAGCCTGCAGCACGCGACCGAAAGTGCCTTGCGTCATGTGGTCGGTTCAACCGCCATGGATCAGGTGCTGACTGAAGGTCGTGAGTTGATGGCCAGCGAAATCAAGGAGCGGCTGCAGCGCTTCCTCGATACCTATCGCACCGGCATCACCGTGACTCAGGTCAACGTGCAGAGCGCTGCGGCGCCACGCGAAGTCCAGGAAGCGTTCGATGACGTGATCCGCGCCCGTGAAGACGAGCAACGCTCACGCAACCAGGCTGAAACCTATGCCAACGGTGTGATCCCGGAAGCACGCGGTCAGGCTCAGCGTATCGTCGAAGACGCCAACGGTTATCGCGATGAAGTGGTCTCTCGGGCCAAGGGTGAGGCAGATCGCTTTACCAAGCTGGTCGCCGAGTACCGCAAGGCACCGGAAGTCACGCGTGAGCGTCTGTATCTGGACACCATGCAGGAAGTCTTCAGCAACACCAGCAAGGTACTCGTGACCGGCGACAAAGGTCAGAACAACCTGCTTTACCTGCCGTTGGACAAAATGATCGATAGCAGCCGTAACGGTTCCAATTCGTCTACCGCCGGCGGCGCTGCTGCTGCACCGGCAGACCCGGGCTCACGGGCAGCGGACATGCAACAGCAGCGTGACACGCGCACTAGGGAGACTCGCTGATGAGCAATAAATCTCTGGTTGCCCTGATTGTCTGCGTCGTGTTGGCCGTGGTCGCATGGAACAGCTTCTACATCGTCGCTCAGACCGAGCGCGCGGTGCTCCTGCAGTTCGGTCGCGTGGTTCAGGCGGATGTTTCGCCAGGTTTGCATGTGAAGATTCCTTACGTGAATCAGGTGCGCAAGTTCGATGGTCGCTTGATGACCCTCGATGCGCCGACTCAGCGTTTCCTGACGCTGGAAAAGAAAGCCGTAATGGTTGATGCCTATGCCAAGTGGCGTGTGAAGGACGCTGAGCGTTTCTACACCGCGACATCCGGCCTGAAGCAGATCGCCGATGAGCGCCTTTCCCGTCGTCTCGAGTCCGGTCTGCGCGACCAGTTCGGTAAGCGCACCCTGCACGAGGTGGTCTCGGGTGAGCGTGACGCGCTGATGGCTGACATCACTGCGTCGCTCAACACCATGGCCGGCAAAGAGCTGGGCATCGAAGTGGTCGATGTCCGGGTCAAGGCTATCGATCTGCCGAAGGAAGTGAATCGCAGTGTGTTCGAGCGCATGAGCACCGAGCGTGAGCGTGAAGCCCGCGAGCATCGCGCCAAGGGTAACGAACTGGCTGAAGGCATTCGTGCCGACGCCGATCGTCAGCGCCGCGTTCTGTTGGCTGAAGCGTATCGCGAGTCTGAAGAGGCCCGCGGTGATGGTGATGCTCAGGCGTCCGCCATTTACTCCAAAGCCTACGGTCAGGATCAGGAGTTCTATGCGTTCTACCGTAGCCTGCGTGCCTACCGTGAAAGCTTCGCCAACAAAAGCGACGTGATGGTGCTTGACCCAGGCAGCGAGTTTTTCCGCTATCTGCAAAAGTCCAAGCCGTAATCGCATCAGCACTTGATCACTCCGCCGGGCGGCAAAACTGCCCGTCGGGGTGATCGCGCGACAAAACGTGTGTATGATGCGGCAGCCGGGAAATTCCCGGCTTTTTTGCGTCTGCACGATTGATTGGCCGTGGCGTGTTCCGTGCGCGGCAGTTTTTTCGAGGACAGTGTTCACGCTATTGCGGCGCATCAGGCAGGGGAGGTTTCCTTGTCCTGCGCCCGTAGAATGCTGTCTGCTTCACTCAAGGCTTGCCCAAGGGCCGGCCGCCCGGATCATAGGGGAAAGGCGTAATGGCAACGGTTGACCGCTGGCTGCTGCCGGATGGCATCGAAGAAGTACTGCCGCCGGAAGCTGCGCGTATTGAAGTCGCGCGTCGTCAGGTGCTGGATCTGTTTCAGAGCTGGGGCTACGAGTTTGTCGTCACCCCGCACATCGAATACCTCGAATCGCTGCTCACCGGTGCGGGCCAGGATCTGGATCTGCGCACCTTTAAAGTCGTCGACCCGCAATCGGGTCGGCAGATGGGGTTCCGCGCGGACATCACGCCGCAGGTCGCCCGCATCGACGCACACACTTTGCGCCGTGAAGGCCCGAGCCGTCTCTGCTACGCAGGCAGCGTGCTGCATGCCCAGCCGCGTGCGTTGTCTTCCTCGCGCAGCCCGATCCAGCTGGGTGCCGAGCTGTACGGCGATGCGAGCCCGAGCAGCGACGTCGAAGTCATCAGCCTCATGTTGGCGATGCTGCAACTGGCTGACGTGCCGGACGTCCATATGGACCTGGGCCACGTCGGGATTTACCGCGGCCTTGCCCGCGCTGCCGGGTTGTCCGGCGAAGTCGAGCAACAGCTGTTTGATGCACTTCAGCGCAAAGCCATCGACGAGGTCAGTGCGTTGACCGAAGGTCTGTCGGCGGATCTGGCCAGCATGCTGCGCGCGCTGGTGGATCTGTGTGGCGACCGTAGCGTGTTGGCACAGGCTCGCGACCGTCTGGCGAATGCGCCGGCGCCGGTCATCGAAGCGCTGGATGATCTGCAGGAAATCGCCGAACGTCTGTCGGCCCGGTTTCCTGAGCTACCGTTGTATTTTGACCTCGGCGAATTGCGCGGCTACCACTACCACACCGGTGTGGTGTTTGCGGTGTTCGTCCCGGGTGTTGGCCAGTCGATCGCCCAGGGCGGTCGGTACGATGACATTGGTGCCGACTTCGGTCGTGCGCGCCCGGCGACGGGGTTTTCCACCGATCTGAAAACCCTGGTGACACGCGGTCAGGCGCAGATCGAGCTACCGTCAGGCGGTATCTGGATGCCGGACAGCACTGATGCGGTGCTGTGGCAGAAGGTCTGTCAGCTGCGCGCAGAAGGTCAGCGTGTGGTTCAGGCCTTGCCAGGCCAACCGGTTTCAGCGGCGCAAGACGCCGACTGCGATCGGCAATTGATTCAGCAGGGCGAGCGTTGGCAGGTAATGCCGCTGGCCTCTTGAGTTTCCCCGCCGGCCGCTGCCGGCACCAAGTTTGCGCGAATGAGGACAAGTGTTATGGGTAAGAATGTCGTAGTCCTGGGCACCCAATGGGGTGATGAGGGCAAAGGCAAGATCGTTGATCTGCTGACCGAACATGCAACCGCGGTAGTGCGCTATCAAGGCGGCCACAACGCTGGCCACACGCTGGTGATCGACGGCGAGAAAACCGTCCTGCACCTGATTCCGTCCGGCGTTCTGCGCGAAGGCGTGCAGTGCCTGATCGGCAACGGTGTGGTTGTTGCGCCTGATGCACTCATGCGCGAAATCACCAAGCTGGAAGAGAAAGGCATTCCGGTGCGCGAGCGTCTGCGCATCAGCCCGTCCTGCCCGCTGATCCTGTCCTATCACGTGGCCCTTGATCAGGCCCGTGAAAAAGCCCGTGGCGAGCACAAGATCGGCACGACCGGTCGTGGCATCGGCCCGGCTTACGAAGACAAGGTTGCGCGTCGTGGCCTGCGCATTGGTGATCTGTTCCACCGCGAACGCTTCGCCGCCAAGCTGGGCGAGCTGCTGGATTACCACAACTTCGTTCTGGTGAATTACTACAAAGAGCCGGCCATCGACTTCCAGAAGACACTCGACGAGTGCATGGAATACGCCGAGCTGCTCAAGCCGATGATGCTCGACGTGACCGCGACGCTGCACGAAATGCGTCGCGCCGGCAAAGACATCATGTTCGAAGGTGCCCAGGGTTCGTTGCTGGACATCGACCACGGTACCTACCCGTACGTCACCAGCTCGAACACCACTGCCGGCGGCATCGCCACCGGTTCGGGCATGGGTCCGATGTACCTGGATTACATCCTGGGCATCACCAAGGCCTACACCACTCGCGTGGGTTCGGGTCCGTTCCCGACGGAGCTGTTCGACGACGTCGGCGCGTTCCTGGCCAAGCGTGGCCACGAGTTCGGTGCAACCACCGGCCGTGCCCGCCGCTGTGGCTGGTTCGACGCTGTTATCCTGCGCCGCGCCATCGACGTCAACAGCATCTCGGGCATCTGCCTGACCAAGCTGGACGTGCTTGACGGTCTCGAGACCATCAACATCTGCGTGGGCTACAAGAACGAGAACGGTGCAGTGATCGACGCCCCGACCGACGCTGACAGCTACATCGGCCTGGAGCCGGTGTACGAAGAAGTGCCGGGCTGGTCCGAGTCGACCCTGGGTGCCAAGACCCTGGAAGAGCTGCCTGCCAACGCTCGCGCTTACATCAAGCGCCTTGAAGAACTGGTTGGCGCACCGATCGACATTATTTCGACGGGGCCTGATCGCAACGAGACGATCGTTCTGCGTCACCCGTTCGATTGATAAGTCGTTGAAACACAAACAAAGGGTCGCTTCGGCGGCCCTTTGTTTTGCCCGTTGGCTTGCACCTCAATCAAACCCGCCACTGCGGCACGACCCTTGCTGTGATTCCACGTATTACGCGATGCCATCATTTTAATGGCGTGTGTTGTGGGGGATTTCCTGTGTCGGCTGTTACTTCTCTTCTGCGCAGTCGCTTGCTGCGACCCGTATTCATTGCTCTTGGTATCGCCCTTGTGGTGCAGGTGCTGGTTGCCGTCGCCCTCACTCGGAGCACCGTTACTGCGCTCGAGGCTGAACTGGCGGCGCGGCTGAGTGTAGATTCGCAACACTTGACCGGCGAACTGGAACAGGCAAGCCGCGACGTAACGTCCAGTCTGGACAGTCTTTCGCAAAATACACGTCAGCGCCTGAGCGCGGGCCTGTCGACGCGTCTGAAAGATGAACAGAAGCAGCTGCGTGCGACGCTGGAGAAAGACCTGCGGGATTCAGCGACGGACATGGCCGAGCTGTTGGCTGCTGTCGCGCCACGGGCGATGTGGGATGGCGATACGCCAACGCTGTCGGAGTTCGCGCGCCGTGCGCAACGCAATCCGAACGTGCTTTTTGTGGTCTACGACGATGCTCAAGGTGAGCACCTGACGCGTTATCTGAATCGTGAGAACGAATCGATCAAGGCCCTGCTGGCGAAAGGCGAGGGCGAGCGTGCCATGGACAAGGTCCTGAATGCGGCGCAGAAGGATCCTTCGGTTTATTACGTCGAGGCTTCGATCAGCCCCAACGGTGTGGAAATCGGCAAAGTACGCATGGGCGTATCGACCACGTCGGTGGAAGAGAATCTGGCGGCGTTGGACAAACGCTTCGTCGCGTTGATCGGCAGCGGTGATCAACTGGTTTCGGAAAGTCTGGGCGGCGCTGCGGCCGAGAGTTCTGCCGCATTGCGCTCGCGTCTGCAAACGGCGCAATCGTCGGCCACTGCGATGGCAGCCAATACCAGTTCCGCTGTACAGGAGGCTGCGTCCACGTTGCGCTGGAGAATCGGCGTCGGGCTGTCTCTGGTGGGACTCGGTGTGCTGGTGGTGTTGGCCATCGTGCTGGGGCGCCGCGTCGTGTTGCGCTTGCAGCTGCTCAATCGTGCGCTGGATGATCTGGCAGCAGGCGAAGGCGATCTGACCAAGCGCGTCAAACTCAACAGCAACGATGAGATAGGCGATATGGCTGCGGCGGTGAACCGCTTCGTCGACAAATTGCAGCCGATCGTTCGAGAGGCGGGCGATGTGGCGCAACAGACGGGGGTTGAGATCGGCGCCATGAGCAAACGCAATGCGGGCGCCGGCGCTGCCGCCGAGTTGCAGCGTGATGAAGTGGCTGCCAGCCTTCAAGCGCTGGCGCAGATGGCTGACGAGGCGCAGGCCGAGAGCCAGGCGATGCAGGCAGCATTGCGGCAGGTGGTGGACATTCGTCAGGCGACCGATGAAAACACGCGCACCTCCAATCAGGTGGGCAGCCTGATTGAGGCGCTGGCCGGGCAGGTGGAGACCGGTTCCCAGGTCATCGAGCGGCTGGCGCAGCAAAGCCAGCAGATTGAAGTGGTGCTGGAAGTGATCCATGGCATCGCCGAGCAAACCAACCTGCTTGCCCTCAACGCGGCCATTGAGGCAGCGCGTGCGGGCGAGACCGGTCGAGGTTTCGCCGTTGTCGCCGATGAAGTGCGCGCGTTGGCGAGCAAGACGCAAAGCTCAACGGGCGATATTCAGGAACACATCGCCAAGCTGCAATCCGGGGCACGCGAAGCGGTGGCCACGATTGGTCTGGCCGGGCGTCAGGCCAAAGAAGGCTTGGCGGTATTGAAGGACAGCGCGCGGCTACAGCAGTCGGTGCAGTTGTCTGTCGAGCAGGTTCATGCGGCGATTGGTTTAGCGACCCGTGCGGCAGAGCATCAGGCTCAAGGCGCGCAAGCAGTACGAGGGCGCGTAGAAGTCATTCACGCTCAAGCCGAGAAGGCTGCGCAGGCCGTGGTGGAAACAACCGCCAGCGGCAAGACGCTTGACAGGCTTGCTGCTCAGCTCAAGGCGAGTCTTGGGCAGTTCCGTGCGTAGTCGCCTGTACGGACGGGGGTATTGCAGCCCCCCAGAAAGCACAAAACCGAGCACTTGGCTCGGTTTTGTTTGTTTGGTGCCCAGAAGAAGACTCGAACTTCCACGACCTTGCGGTCACCAGCACCTGAAGCTGGCGTGTCTACCAATTTCACCATCTGGGCATGGCGCTGATTTAATTAGATTTTTCGTGGGAGTGCAACTGAATTTTTGAATTTCTTCGGGAGGCGGTTGAGCGATTCATTTGCCGCGTGGGACAGGGCAGGGAGAAGTGATCTACGCTGAGGGCAGTTTTGCCAGGCTTGACTTTTCAAACCGCAAAATGCACAAAACCGAGCCTAAGCTCGGTTTCGTTGAATTGGTGCCCAGAAGAAGACTCGAACTTCCACGACCTTGCGGTCACCAGCACCTGAAGCTGGCGTGTCTACCAATTTCACCATCTGGGCAGTTCGTTGATTTCATTCGATATTTCGTTTGATTTCAACTACAACTTGGCAGTGCCGTCGTTGTGGGGCGCATCTTACGGAGGAGATTGAGGGCTGTAAAGCCCCCGTGCAAAAATAATTTGAAATAGCGAAAAGTCCCAGCAAATGCTGTCTTCGCGTTTCAATCTGGTATATGCCAAACTAATTACATCCAGATAAGGTGAACTCATTCTAATGGCCGATTGGCAGTCCCTCGATCCCGAGGCCGCTCGTGAAGCGGAAAAATACGAAAACCCCATCCCTAGCCGTGAGCTGATTCTGGCGCACCTTTCCGAGCGCGGTTCGCCCGCCGCCCGTGAGCAGTTGGTGGAAGAGTTTGGCCTCACGACTGAAGATCAGATCGAGGCCTTGCGGCGTCGGCTCCGCGCCATGGAGCGCGATGCGCAACTGATTTACACCCGCCGCGGCACGTACGCGCCGGTCGACAAGCTGGACCTCATTCTGGGCCGCATCAGCGGTCACCGTGACGGCTTCGGCTTCCTGGTGCCAGATGACGGCTCCGACGACCTGTTCATGAGCCCTGCGCAAATGCGTCTGGTGTTCGATGGCGACCGTGCACTGGCGCGCGTCTCGGGTCTGGACCGTCGCGGTCGCCGGGAAGGCGTGATCGTCGAAGTCATTTCCCGTGCACACGAAACCGTGGTGGGTCGCTACTTCGAAGAAAGCGGCATCGGTTTCGTCCAGCCGGACAACCCAAAAATCCAGCAAGAAGTGCTGATCACCCCAGGCCGTAACAACGGCGCCAAGATCGGTCAGTTCGTCGAGGTGAAAATCACCCACTGGCCGACACCGCGCTTCCAGCCCCAAGGTGACGTGGTTGAGGTGGTGGGCAATTACATGGCGCCCGGCATGGAGATCGATGTCGCGCTGCGTACCTACGACATCCCTCACGTCTGGCCTGAGGCTGTGCTGAAAGAAGCCGCCAAGCTCAAGCCTGAAGTGGAAGAGAAGGACAAGGAAAACCGCGTCGATCTGCGTCACCTTCCGTTCGTGACCATCGACGGTGAAGATGCCCGCGACTTCGACGACGCCGTTTTCTGCGAAGCCAAGCCCGGCAAGCTGCGCCTGTTCTCCGGCGGCTGGAAGCTCTACGTGGCGATCGCCGACGTGTCGAGCTATGTGAAGCTTGGCTCGGCGCTCGACGCTGAGTCTCAGGTTCGCGGCAACTCGGTGTATTTCCCCGAGCGCGTGATCCCGATGCTCCCTGAACAGCTGTCCAACGGCCTGTGCTCGCTGAATCCGCTGGTTGATCGTCTGGCAATGGTTTGCGAGATGACCATCTCCAAAACCGGCGAGATGACTGACTACGTTTTCTACGAAGCCGTGATCCACTCCCATGCGCGTCTGACCTACAACAAGGTCAGCTCGATGCTGGAGCATTCAAAAGCCGCCGAAGCCAAGCAGCTGCGCGAGCAATACGGCGACGTCGTGCCGCACCTGAAGCAGCTTTATGCGCTGTACAAAGTGCTGCTGGGCGCCCGGCACGTTCGCGGTGCCATCGATTTTGAAACCCAGGAAACCCGGATCATTTTCGGGACCGAGCGCAAAATCGCCGAGATCCGCCCGACCACTCGCAACGATGCGCACAAGCTGATTGAAGAGTGCATGCTTGCGGCGAACGTGGCGACTGCAGCGTTTCTCAAGAAACACGAGATCCCTGCCCTGTATCGCGTCCACGACGGTCCGCCGCCCGAGCGTCTGGAAAAGCTGCGCGCCTTCCTCGGCGAGCTGGGTCTTTCCCTGCACAAGGGCAAAGACGGCCCGACGCCGAAGGATTATCAGGCGCTGCTCGAAACCATCAAGGACCGTCCGGATTACCACCTGATCCAGACTGTCATGCTGCGTTCGTTGAGTCAGGCGGTGTACAGCTCTGATAACCATGGCCATTTCGGCCTGAATTACGAAGCGTATACCCACTTCACCTCGCCGATTCGTCGCTACCCGGACTTGCTGACTCACCGGGCGATCCGCAGTGTGATCCGCTCCAAGCAGGAAACGCCGCACGTTCGTCGTGCCGGTGCTCCCGTCATTCCGAAAGCGCGCATCTACCCGTACGACGAAGCGATGCTCGAGCAGTTGGGCGAGCAGTGCTCGATGAGCGAACGCCGTGCCGATGAGGCCACCCGCGACGTCACGAACTGGCTGAAATGCGAGTTCATGAAAGACCGCGTTGGCGAGTCGTTCCCGGGCGTGATCACGGCTGTGACCGGCTTTGGTCTGTTCGTCGAGCTGACCGATATCTATGTCGAAGGCCTGGTTCATGTCACCGCATTGCCGGGTGATTACTACCACTTTGATCCGGTCCACCATCGTCTGGCCGGCGAGCGCACAGGCCGCAGCTTCCGCCTGGGCGACACCGTTGAAGTGCGTGTCATGCGTGTTGATCTTGACGAGCGCAAAATCGATTTCGAAATGTCCGAGAAAACCACCAGCGCACCGATTGGCCGCAAGCGTCGGACGTCAGAGCCTGCCGCGGCAGAGAAGGGCAAGGATTCCAAGGAGTCCTCGTCTGCTTCCAAGTCCGGTCGCCGGACCGCGAAAGAGCCTGTTGCCGAGGCTTATCGGCCAAGTGATGCGGCTGCCAAGAACGCAGAAGTGCGCAAAAGTCGTGAAATGAAGAAAGCGCTGCTGACTGAAGCCAAGGGTGGTAGCAAGGCATCGTCGGGAAAGTCGACGAGTGATTCCGCTGGCGCTTCCGGTAAGTCGAGCAAGCACCGCAAGGGTTCGTCGAAATCGGGCTCGGCTTCTTCCGCAAGCAGTGGCAGCGTTCGCAAACCTAAGGCCAAGTCATGAGTCAGCTGGAAAAAATCTACGGTGTTCATGCCGTAGAGGCGCTGTTGCGTCATCACCCGAAGCGGGTCAAGCAGATCTGGCTGGCTGAAGGGCGCAGCGATCCACGGGTTCAGGTGCTCATCGAGCTCGCTGCGCAGAACCGCGTGTCGGTGGGGCAGGCCGAGCGCCGCGAAATGGATGCCTGGGTTGAGGGCGTTCACCAGGGCGTGGTGGCAGATGTCAGTCCGAGCCAGGTCTGGGGCGAGGCGATGCTCGACGAGCTGCTCGACCGCACCGAAGGTCCGCCGCTGATTCTGGTGCTGGATGGCGTCACCGATCCGCATAACCTGGGCGCCTGCCTGCGGACCGCCGATGCGGCCGGTGCGCTGGCGGTGATCGTGCCGAAAGACAAGTCCGCGACTTTGACCCCGACCGTGCGAAAAGTGGCGTGCGGCGCGGCTGAGGTTATTCCCCTCGTGGCCGTGACCAACTTGGCGCGTACGCTGGAAAAACTCCAGCAACGCGGCCTGTGGGTTGTCGGTGCCGCAGGTGAGGCCGAGCAAGAGTTGTATCAGCAGGACCTGACTGGCCCGACCATCCTGATCATGGGGGCTGAAGGCAAAGGCATGCGCCGCCTGACCCGCGAGCATTGCGATTATCTGGTACGTCTGCCGATGGCGGGCAGCGTCAGCAGCCTCAACGTTTCGGTCGCGACAGGCGTCTGCCTGTTCGAAGCCCTGCGCCAGCGCGCGGCTGCCAAGAAGTAGTTGTCAGTAGCGAACTGCAAGCTGCAAGCCTCAAGCTCGAGCCAGTCACGCTCTGGCTTGTAGCTTGTAGCTTGTAGCTTGTAGCTTGTAGCTCAAAGCCATTGTTCAAATATTCACCAATCTCCTTGCGCCCCTCCGACCCCTTCTCTACAATCGCGTCCCTTGCTGTCATGGCAGGCGCTCATGTGCCTGTTCCTGTGCAAGATAAACCAGTGTTATTCACTCCTTGTCTGACCGCTTTGGCGGCAGGCTACAACCCGTAAGGAGCATTCATGCGTCATTACGAAATCATCTTTCTGGTTCACCCGGACCAGAGCGAGCAAGTCGGCGGCATGGTAGAGCGTTACACCAAGCTGATCGAAGAAGACGGCGGCAAGATCCACCGTCTGGAAGATTGGGGCCGTCGTCAACTGGCCTACGCAATCAACAATGTTCACAAGGCTCACTACGTGATGCTGAACGTTGAGTGCACTGGCAAGGCTCTGGCCGAGCTGGAAGACAACTTCCGTTACAACGATGCCGTGATCCGTAACCTTGTCATCCGTCGCGACGAAGCTGTTACTGGCCAGTCCGAAATGCTCAAGGCTGAAGAAAACCGCAGTGAGCGCCGTGAGCGTCGCGACCGTCCTGAGCACTCCGACGCCGATGGCGCCGATGGTGATGACAGCGACAACAGCGATAACGCTGACGAGTAATCCACGGACCTTTTGAGGAGCCCATTACATGGCACGTTTCTTCCGTCGTCGTAAATTCTGCCGCTTCACAGCTGAAAATGTGAAGGAGATCGATTACAAAGATCTCAACACCCTGAAAGCCTACGTATCTGAAACCGGCAAGATCGTTCCTAGCCGCATTACTGGTACCAAAGCTCGTTATCAGCGTCAGCTGGCTACCGCTATCAAGCGCGCCCGCTTCCTGGCCCTGTTGGCCTACACCGACAGCCACGGCCGCTGAGACCAGGTAGTCGACAAACGCAGTAAGGGATAGATCGCATGCGCGCCATGGCTGAATTCATCATGCGCGGCCGCATGCAGGCCACTCTCGTAGTGGTTGGATGTGCGGCATTGCCGCTGTTGTTCTGGTTGAGTGCTGCCGCAGGTTGCCTTGTGCTCCTGCGACGCGGGATGAGTGACGCCTTAGGCGTCCTCGCCTGGGCTCTGCTGCCGGCTTTGGTCTGGTGGTATTTCGGTGAACCCCGCACCCTGATGGTGTTGCTGGGTTCTTGGGGGTTGGCCGCCGTGTTGCGCGCCAGCGAGTCCTGGGTCCGCGTGCTGCTGGTCAGCGTAGCGGTTGGATTGTTGTATGCAGTGGTTCTGGGCGCGGTGTTTCGCGAGCCCATCGAGGCCATGGCGGGGGAGCTGCAAAAGCTCTTGCCCCACGTCTTCGGTGATGTCTACCAGCAGATGTCGGTAGAAGAGCGAGCGCGTCTGGGGGCACTGATTACACCCGTCCTCAACGGCCTGATTGCAGCGTTGTTGCAGATCGTCAGCGTGGTATGCCTGATCCTTGGGCGGTACTGGCAGGCGTTGTTGTATAACCCGGGCGGTTTCGGGCGCGAATTTCGCAGCCTCAAACTCCCGCGGGCACCGATGCTGGTGCTGCTGGTGTGCATGTTGGTGGGGCCGAACTTCGGTCCTCAACTGGCGATGCTGACACCGTTGTGCAGCGTACCGCTCATGTTCGCGGGCCTGGCCCTGATTCACGGTCTGGTGGCTGAAAAGCGCCTGACACGGTTCTGGCTGGTGGGGTTGTACGTCACGCTGTTGCTGTTCATGCAGCTGATCTATCCGTTGCTGGTGGTGATTGCCATTGTCGACAGCCTGATTGATTTTCGCGGCCGTCTGGCGTCGAAAGATGCCGATAACGGTTCTGCGAACGGTGAAGGTTAAAGTTAAGAGGTTTTACCAAATGGAACTCATCCTGCTGGAAAAAGTCGCCAACCTGGGCAACCTGGGCGATAAAGTAAACGTTAAGGCTGGCTACGGTCGTAACTTCCTGCTGCCTTTCGGCAAAGCAACCGCTGCAACCGCTGCCAACGTGGCCGCGTTTGAAGAGCGTCGTGCTGAGCTGGAAAAAGCTGCCGCCGAGAAGAAAGCTTCTGCTGAAACTCGTGCTGCCCAACTGGCTGAGCTGGAAGTGACCATCACTGCCACCGCTGGTGACG
The DNA here is from genome assembly GCF_055283955.1 of Pseudomonas sp. HP_12. Classification (NCBI taxonomy): domain Bacteria; kingdom Pseudomonadati; phylum Pseudomonadota; class Gammaproteobacteria; order Pseudomonadales; family Pseudomonadaceae; genus Pseudomonas; species Pseudomonas sp. HP_12. The sequence goes on along the minus strand of NZ_JBTOQG010000045.1, from coordinate 50,539 downwards.
AAGGCAAGCTGTTCGGTTCGATCGGTACTCACGACATCGCTGACGCACTGACCGCCTCTGGCGTTGAAGTGGCCAAGTCTGAAGTTCGTCTGCCGAACGGCACCATCCGTAACGTTGGCGAATACGACGTAGCCGTGCACCTGCACAGCGATGTTGAAGCTACCGTTCGCGTTGTTGTTGTAGCTGCTTAAGCAGTATGGTTTCTGCGCTTCGGTGCAGAAGTCTGACCGACTGACGACTCGCTCCTCGGTCGGTTAGCATTGGGCACGTTCCTGTTCGCAGGTCGTGCCCTTTGTCATTTCTGAGTATCCTGATTCAACCCCCTGATTTCCGTGTGGCCATGAACGACATCTCCGCTCCCGAGCAATATGATCTGCAAACCGCTGCCCTGAAGGTGCCGCCGCATTCCATCGAGGCCGAACAGGCCGTGCTCGGTGGTTTGATGCTGGACAACAACGCCTGGGAGCGCGTGCTTGATCAGGTGTCGGATGGCGATTTCTATCGTCATGACCACCGTCTGATATTTCGCGCCATCGCCAAGCTGGCGGATCAGAACCAACCGATCGACGTCGTCACCCTGGCCGAGCAGCTCGACAAGGAAGGCCAGACCTCCCAGGTCGGCGGCCTGGGTTACCTGTCGGAACTGGCGAAGAACATTCCGTCCGTCGCGAACATCAAGGCCTACGCCCAGATCGTTCGTCAGCGCGCGACGCTGCGCCAGTTGATCGGCATCAGCACCGAGATTGCCGACAGTGCGTTCAACCCGGAAGGGCGCACCGCTGAAGAGATTCTCGACGAGGCCGAACGGCAGATCTTTCAGATTGCCGAAGCGCGACCCAAGACGGGCGGCCCGGTCAGCGTCAACGACCTGCTGACCCGCGCGATTGACCGCATCGATACGCTGTTCAACATCGGCGACGGCATCACTGGCCTTTCCACGGGCTACGCCGACCTGGATGAAAAGACCAGCGGTTTGCAGCAGTCTGACCTGATCATCGTCGCAGGCCGTCCGTCGATGGGTAAGACCACCTTCGCGATGAACCTTGTGGAAAACGCGGTGCTGCGCAGCGACAAGGTGGTTTTGGTCTACTCGCTGGAGATGCCAGGCGAATCGCTGATCATGCGTATGCTTTCGTCGCTGGGCCGTATCGACCAGACCAAGGTGCGTTCCGGTCAGCTGGATGACGATGACTGGCCGCGACTGACGTCGGCGGTCAACCTGCTCAACGATCGCAAGCTGTTCATCGACGACACGGCTGGCATCAGCCCGTCGGAGATGCGTGCGCGTACGCGGCGTCTTGTCCGCGAGCACGGCGACATCGGCCTGATCATGATCGACTACCTGCAGCTGATGCAGATCCCTGGCTCGAGCGGGGATAACCGGACGAACGAGATTTCCGAGATCTCCCGTTCCCTCAAAGCGCTCGCCAAGGAATTCAATTGCCCGGTGGTCGCGCTGTCCCAGCTGAACCGCTCCCTTGAGCAACGTCCCAACAAGCGCCCGGTGAACTCCGACTTGCGGGAATCCGGAGCGATCGAGCAGGACGCCGACGTCATCATGTTCGTGTACCGGGATGAGGTGTATCACCCCGAGACCGAACACAAGGGCATCGCTGAAATCATCATCGGCAAGCAGCGGAACGGCCCGATCGGGTTCATTCGGCTTGCGTTCATCGGCAAGTACACCCGCTTCGAAAACCTCGCGCCGGGCAGTTACAACTTTGATGATGATGAGTAGGTAGCCGGTTCAGGGCTAACCACTAATCCGACCTGTGCCGTCGGATTTGATCAAAATTTGTGCTATTCTCCGCGCCCGCGAATTTCCAAGCGAAAATCGCCCCCAGACACGAACACTGGTCATCGATATGCAAGCAGCCAAGCCGTTATTTGACTATCCGAAGTACTGGGCCGAATGTTTCGGACCAGCGCCTTTCCTGCCCATGAGCCGGGAAGAAATGGATCAGCTTGGCTGGGATTCCTGCGACATCATCATTGTCACGGGTGATGCCTACGTCGATCACCCGTCGTTTGGCATGGCAATCATCGGCCGGCTGCTGGAGTCCCAGGGCTTCCGCGTCGGGATCATTGCGCAGCCTGACTGGAAGTCAAAAGACGACTTCATGAAGCTCGGCGAGCCGAACCTGTTCTTCGGCGTCGCGGCCGGCAACATGGATTCGATGATCAACCGCTACACCGCCGACAAAAAGATTCGCTCCGACGATGCGTACACGCCGGGCGGTATGGCGGGCAAGCGTCCGGACCGTGCGAGTCTGGTCTACAGTCAGCGTTGCAAGGAAGCCTACAAGAACGTGCCGATCGTTCTGGGTGGCATCGAAGCATCGCTGCGCCGCATCGCTCACTACGACTACTGGCAGGACAAGGTTCGCAACTCGATCCTGATCGACGCGTGCGCCGATATCCTGCTGTACGGCAACGCCGAGCGAGCCATCGTCGAAGTGGCCACTCGCCTGTCCTATGGCGAGACGATCGAAAGCATCACTGACGTGCGCGGCACGGCATTCATTCGTCGTGATACGCCGGAAGGCTGGTACGAAGTCGACTCCACGCGTATCGACCGTCCAGGCAAGATCGACAAGATCATCAACCCGTACGTGAACACTCAAGACACCCAGGCCTGCGCCATCGAGCAGGAAAAGGGTGACGTCGAGGATCCGAACGAAGCGAAGGTCGTGCAGATTCTGGCGAGCCCGCGCATGACCCGCGACAAGACGGTCATCCGGCTGCCGTCGATGGAGAAGGTCCGTAACGACCCGGTTCTGTACGCTCACGCCAACCGCGTCTTGCACCTTGAGACCAACCCGGGCAACGCCCGCGCGCTGGTCCAGAAGCACGGCGAAGTCGACGTCTGGTTCAATCCGCCGCCCATTCCGATGACCACCGAAGAAATGGACTACGTGTTCGGCATGCCTTATGCGCGCATCCCGCACCCGGTGTACGGCAAGGAGAAGATCCCGGCCTACGACATGATCCGTTTCTCGGTGAACATCATGCGCGGCTGCTTCGGCGGCTGTACGTTCTGCTCGATCACCGAGCACGAAGGCCGGATCATCCAGAACCGTTCCCACGATTCGATCATTCGCGAAATCGAAGAGATCCGTGACAAGGTCCCCGGCTTCACCGGCGTGATTTCCGACCTCGGCGGTCCGACGGCGAACATGTATCGCATCGCTTGCAAGAGCCCGGAGATCGAGTCCGCGTGCCGCAAGCCGTCGTGCGTGTTCCCTGGCATCTGCCCGAACCTGAATACCGATCACTCGGCATTGATTCAGCTGTACCGCAGCGCCCGTGAACTGCCCGGCGTGAAGAAGATTCTGATCGCCTCCGGTCTGCGTTACGACCTGGCTGTCGAATCGCCCGAGTACGTCAAGGAGCTGGTCACCCACCACGTCGGCGGTTACCTGAAGATTGCGCCTGAGCATACCGAAGAAGGTCCGCTCAACCAGATGATGAAGCCGGGCATTGGCAGCTATGACAAGTTCAAGCGCATGTTCGAGAAGTACTCCAAGGAAGCGGGCAAAGAGCAGTACCTGATTCCTTACTTCATCGCGGCCCATCCGGGCACGACTGACGAAGACATGATGAACCTCGCGCTGTGGCTCAAGGGCAATGGCTTCCGTGCGGATCAGGTGCAGGCGTTCTATCCGTCGCCGATGGCCAGTGCGACGGCCATGTACCACTCCGGCAAGAACCCGCTGCGCAAGGTCACGTACAAGAGCGACTCGGTCACCATCGTCAAGAGCGAAGAGCAGCGCCGTCTGCACAAGGCGTTCCTGCGCTACCACGATCCGAAGGGCTGGCCGATGCTGCGTGAAGCGCTGGAGCGAATGGGCCGTGCCGATCTGATCGGGCCGGGCAAGCATCAGCTGATCCCGCTGCACCAGCCGGAAACCGACACCTATCAGAGCGCGCGCCGCAAGAACTCGACGCCGGCCGGTAGCCACAAGGTTGCCAGGACCACCAAGATCCTGACGCAGCACACCGGCTTGCCACAACGCGGCAGCGACGGCAGCAAACCTTGGGACAAGCGCGAAGAGGCCAAGGCCGCGGCGGCTGCTCGTAACAAGCAGGCAGCCAAGGATCGCTCGGATGCGGCCAAACCCGGCAAAGGCAAGAAGCCAACGCGTCAGCCGGTCTTTCCACGCTAACGCCCTCGCGCCAACGCTTCTTCGCTCCACCAAAACGCCAGCTTTCGAGCTGGCGTTTTGCATTCCGGTGCAAATAACCCCACCCGCCTCATTTCCGTGCGACCCTTGCACCATTCGTTGAAGCGGGCGCGATTTTGGTGCTGTGCTTGGCTGAACAAGCTACCTCCACGCCGGAGGCGCCTGATTTGCCGGGGTGGCATAAGTCTTGCGCAGCTCCGTTACCGTCCAGGCTCGCAGGAGGCACGCCGTGTCGATTCACATTGCCTTGCACCATGTCACGCATTACCGCTACGAACGCGCGGTTGAGCTGGGTCCGCAGATTGTCCGCTTGCGCCCGGCGGCCCACAGCCGCACGCGCGTGTTGTCGTATTCGCTGAAAGTCCTTCCTGAAAACCACTTCATCAACTGGCAGCAGGACCCGCAGGGTAATTACCTGGCGCGGTTGGTGTTCCCGGAAAAGACTGACGAGTTGCGCATTGAAGTGGACCTGGTCGCCGAAATGGCGGTGTTCAACCCCTTCGATTTCTTCCTTGAGCCCTACGCCGAGAAGATCCCGTTCACCTACGCCCGCGAAGAGCATCATGAGCTGCAGCCCTATCTGGAAAAGCTGCCGCTGACCCCAAGATTCCAGGCGTATCTGGACAGCATCGACCGCACGCCGATTCCGGCGATCGACTTTCTGGTCGGCCTCAACCAGCGTCTGGCCAATGACATCGGTTACCTGATTCGTATGGAGCCGGGCATTCAGACGCCGGAATACACCCTGGAAAACGCTTCCGGTTCCTGCCGCGACTCCGCCTGGTTGCTGGTCCAGTTACTGCGACATCTGGGTTTGGCTGCGCGGTTTGTGTCCGGGTATTTGATTCAGCTCAAGGCCGATGTCAAAGCGCTGGACGGACCATCCGGCACCGACGTTGATTTCACGGATTTGCACGCCTGGTGCGAGGTGTATCTGCCCGGCGCTGGCTGGGTGGGCCTTGACGCTACGTCCGGCTTGTTTGCCGGTGAGGGTCACATTCCGCTGGCGTGCAGCCCCGAGCCGTCTTCAGCGGCGCCGATCAGTGGCATGGTCGAGCCCTGCAACACCGAGTTCACCCACGAGATGTCGGTGCAGCGCATCTGGGAGGCGCCCCGCGTCACCAAGCCCTACACCGAAGAGCAGTGGCAGGACATTCAGGCGCTGGGCCGGCAGATTGATAACGACCTGATGGCACACGACGTGCGCCTGACCATGGGCGGCGAGCCGACCTTTGTGTCCATCGACGACCGTGACGGCGATGAATGGAACACCGCCGCACTGGGGCCGAAGAAGCGTCTGCTCTCGGCCGAGCTGTACCAGCGCATGCGAGATCATTACGCGCCCCAGGGCATCGTTCATTTTGGTCAGGGCAAGTGGTACCCCGGTGAGCAATTGCCGCGCTGGTCGCTGAACTGTTTCTGGCGCCGGGACGGGCAACCGGTGTGGCGCAACAACGCGCTGGTCGCTGACGAAACTCGGGACTACGGCGCCGACAGCGAGATGGCGGGCAGTTTCCTGCGTAGCGTGGCCGAGCGGCTGAAGCTGCCGGCGCGCTACGTTTTCCCGGCCTACGAAGACCGTTTCTATTACCTGTGGCGTGAGGGCGCGCTGCCGAAAAACGTCAGCGCCGAAGCGTCGCGTCTTGAGGACCCCCTTGAACGCGAGCGCCTGCGCAAAGTGTTTTCCCAAGGGCTGGACACCATCATCGGCCACGTGCTGCCGCTGGCGCGAACCGCCGCCGACGATCATTGGCAGAGCGGTCGCTGGTACCTGCGCGACGAGCATTGCCGTCTGGTGCCGGGGGACTCCGCGCTGGGCTATCGCCTGCCACTGGCTTCCCAGCCTTGGGTCAAGGCTGCCGAGTATCCCTACATCCACCTGACCGACCACAATCAGACATTTGCCGAGTTGCCCGACCGCGACGAAGTTCAGTCGCGACTGGACGGCTTGGCAGAGCAGAGCGACCCGGGCGTCGAGCGCGAACCCGAGATCGACGAGTCCGCCGATTGGCTGACCCGCACCGCCTTGAGTGCCGAGGCGCGGGGCGGGCGGTTGTATCTGTTCATGCCGCCGCTGCAATCCCTTGAGGCCTATCTGGAACTGGTCGCCGCCATCGAAGCGACGGCCGAGGACATGCGCTGCCCGGTGTTGCTGGAAGGGTATGAGCCGCCGAGCGATCCGCGTCTGGCGAACTTCCGCATTACCCCGGATCCGGGCGTGATCGAAGTGAACGTGCAGCCGTCGTCCACCTGGGATGAGCTGGTCGAACGCACCGAGTTTCTCTACGAACAGGCGCGCCTGACCCGGCTGACCACCGAGAAATTCATGATCGACGGGCGCCACACCGGCACCGGCGGCGGCAACCATTTTGTCCTCGGTGGCGCGACGCCGGGCGACTCGCCCTTCCTGCGCCGACCGGATCTGCTGCGCAGCCTGTTGAGTTACTGGCATAACCACCCGTCGTTGTCCTACTTGTTCTCCGGATTGTTCATCGGCCCGACCTCCCAGGCGCCGCGGGTCGACGAAGCGCGCAACGACTCGTTATACGAGTTGGAAATCGCCTTCTCGCAAATGCCCGCGCCGGGCGAAGAATGCGCGCCGTGGCTGGTGGACCGGCTGCTGCGCAATCTGCTGATCGACGTGACCGGCAACACCCACCGCGCGGAATTCTGCATCGACAAGCTGTACTCGCCCGACGGCGCTACTGGCCGCTTGGGCCTGCTGGAATTGCGCGCATTCGAGATGCCGCCCCACGCACGCATGAGTCTGGCGCAGCAGCTGTTGCTGCGGGCACTGGTCGCGCGTTTCTGGCGCGAACCCTATGCACCGGCGAAACTGGCGCGCTGGGGTACCGAGCTGCACGACCGCTTCATGCTGCCGCATTTCATTGAGCAGGATTTCGCCGACGTCATCGCCGAGCTCAACAGCGCCGGTTATCCCGTGCGCGCGGAGTGGTTCGCGGCGCATCTGGAGTTTCGCTTTCCGAAGGTCGGCGATTACACCGTCAGCGGTATCGAGCTGGAGCTACGCCAGGCCCTGGAGCCGTGGCACGTGCTGGGCGAGGAGGGTGCAGCGGGTGGCGCCGTTCGTTATGTGGACTCATCCCTTGAGCGCTTGCAGCTGAAGGTCACCGGCCTGCCGCCGCAGCGTTACATGCTCACCTGCAATGGCGTGCCGGTGCCGCTGCGGCCGACCGGGCGCGTGGGCGAATTCGTCGCGGGGGTGCGTTATCGCGCCTGGCAGCCGACCAATGCCTTGCAGCCTACGATCCCGGTGCATGCGCCGCTGGTTTTCGACATTCTCGACACCTGGATGCAGCGTTCGCTGGGGGGCTGCGAGTATCATGTCGCCCACCCTGGCGGGCGCAATTACGAAACCCTGCCGGTGAACGCCAACGAAGCGGAAAGCCGACGTCTGGCGCGGTTTTTCCGGGTGGGCCACAGCCCCGGCAAACTGGAGGTTCCTGTTCTGACCCTCAACGATGAACTGCCGATGACCCTGGATTTGCGCCTGCATCGGTAATCGCGCCGGCGGCCTGACGTGGGGTCAGGTCGCCGTGCCGCACGTCTAAACATGGAAAGCACCCCTGCGTGTCATGTTGTCTGCGCTACTCTGAGCGCAGTTGATTCGAGTCCTTTTGTTGTCTGCCGAGCCTTCCATGCCTGACCTGCTTGACCACTATCCGCTCACCCCGGGTACCTACCACGAGATGCTGGATGCCAGCGGCGCCGTTCGGCCCCATTGGCAGCGGCTGTACGAGCATCTCCAGCGCAGCACACCTGCGCAGCTCATCCAGCGTCAGGCGCTGCTCGCCAGGCAGATTCAGGAAAACGGCGTCACCTATAACGTCTACGCCGACCCCAAGGGCGCCGATCGGCCCTGGGAGCTGGACATGCTGCCCCACGTGATTCCGATGGAAGAGTGGCAGCCACTGGCGGCCGGCATCGCCCAGCGCGCGCGTTTGCTCAATGCCGTGTTGGCTGATCTCTACGGCCCGCAGGAACTGATCGCCGAAGGTCTGCTGCCGGCGGAGTTGGTGTTCGGCCACAACAACTTTCTCTGGCCATGCCAGGGCGTAAAGCCGCCTGAAGGCACGTTTCTTCATGTGTATGCGGTTGACCTGGCGCGCACGCCCGACGGTCGCTGGTGGGTCACCGCCGACCGGACTCAGGCGCCGTCGGGTGCCGGTTACGCGCTGGAAAACCGGCTGATCGTGTCGCGGGCGTTTCCCGAGTTGTACCGGGATCTGCAAGTCCAGCACCTCTCGAATTTCTTCCGGTCGCTGCAGGAAACCCTCGCGCGCCAGGCACCCACCAGCCACGAAGCCCCGCTGGTGGTACTGCTAACACCTGGGCGTTTCAACGAGAGTTATTTCGAGCATCTATATCTGGCCGGTCAGTTGGGTTATCCACTGGTGGAAGGCAGCGACCTGACCGTGCGCGACGCGACGGTGTACCTGAAAACCCTCAGCGGGTTGCGTCGTGTTCACGCGATCATGCGCCGTCTGGACGACGATTTTTGCGACCCACTCGAACTGCGCACGGATTCCGCGCTGGGCGTGCCGGGCCTGCTTCAAGCGGTGCGACAGGGCCGCGTGCTGGTCGCCAATGCCCTGGGCAGCGGCGTGCTGGAATCGCCGGGGCTGTTGGGGTTTCTGCCAAAGATCAATGAACACTTATTTGGTGAAGAGCTGCTGCTGCCGTCAATTGCCACGTGGTGGTGCGGCGAGCCGCCGGTGCTGGCCCAGGCGCTGGAGAAGATGCCGGAGCTGCTTATCAAGCCTGCGTTCCCGTCCCAGAGTTTCGCCCCGGTCTTCGGCCGCGATCTCAGCGACGATGACCGCCAGGCCCTTGCCGCGCGTATGCAAGCCCGGCCTTATGCCTACGTCGCGCAGGAATTGGCGCAGTTGTCCCACGCGCCAGTCTGGCAGGGCGAGGACAGTCAGCTGCAGCCCCGCGCCATCGGCATGCGCGTGTACGCGGTGGCAACGGCCGATGGCTATCGCGTCCTGCCGGGCGGCTTGACCCGCGTGGCGGCCGATGCCGACGCTGACGTGGTGTCGATGCAGCGCGGCGGCGCAAGCAAGGACACCTGGATTCTTGGCGAGCGCCCCCTGGGTAGTGAACCGTGGAAAAACCGTCACTCGCTGGGCGTGCACGATTTGATCCGCCGCGATCCGTACCTGCCGTCGCGTGTGGTGGAAAACCTGTTCTGGTTCGGTCGTTATTGCGAGCGATGCGACAACAGCGCGCGCCTGCTGCGGATCATGCTCACACGCTATGTTGACGGCGATGATCCGGTCGCACTGCAAGCGGCGGTCGAGCTGGCCGAACGGTTGAATCTGCTTCCGCTCCAGGACGAAGATGAGCCGAGCGAGCTGCATGAGCGTCTGCTCGAAGCGCTGTTGGGTGATGACTGGCCGTTCAGCCTGCGTTCCAATTTGCACCGCCTTCAATGGGCGGCGTCCCAGGTGCGCGGCAAGTTGTCCCGCGAGAACTGGCAGGCGCTGGTGGAATTGCAGCGTGAAGCCCTGAGCCTGGAGACCGAGAGCCCTGATTTCGGTGAGTTGCTGGATTTCCTCAACCGGCTGGTAATGTCGCTGGCGGCGCTGTCCGGTTTTGCCCTGGACGACATGACCCGCGACGAGGGCTGGCGCTTCCTGATGATAGGGCGGCGCATCGAGCGCTTGCAGTTTCTCTGTACGACGCTGGCGGCGTTCCTGCGCAGCGAGGCGGTGTTTCACCAGGACGCCCTGGACGGGCTGCTGGAGCTGGGCAACAGCGGGATCACCTACCGCTCGCGCTATCTGGCCCTGCCGCAGTTGATCCCGGTGCTCGACCTGCTGGTGCTGGACGACCAGAACCCCCACGCGGTGTTGTTTCAGCTCAAGCTGGTGGCCCGCTCGGTGAAGCGCATGAACGAGGATTTCGGTGTGCCTCAAGACAACAGCCTCGCGACGCTGATTCAGCGGCTGGCGGTGTTCGATCTGGGTTGCCTGGAAGAAGGGTTGTTCGGTGAGAGCAGCATCAAGGCAGCACTGGATGGGCTGGCGGATCTGCTGCAAACCATCGGCGAGACCAGCGGCCACGTTTCGGACCGGCTCGCGCTGCGTCATTTCGCCCACGTCGATGATGTCAGCCAGCGCACGGTGTCGGTCTGATGAACAGCGCCCAGTATCAAGTCCTCCACGACACCCACTACAAATACGACAGCCCGGTTTCCCTGGCCCAGCAGCTCGCCCATCTGTGGCCACGGCGCAGTCCCTGGCAGCGCTGCCTTGAGCAGCATTTGGTCATCAGCCCGACCCCGACCACCCGCCGTGATGAGCTGGACGTGTTCGGCAATCCGCTGACGCGCCTGGCGTTCGAACGTCCCCATGATGAGCTGCAGGTTAACGCGCGCCTGCGCATTGAAGTGCTGGAACGGCCGCAGCTGGATTTCAATGGGTCCGCTCCATGGGACGAGGCGCAGCATCGACTGACCTACAGCGCCTCGAGGATGGCGCCGGATATCCTTGACGCCTGCCGGTATCGCTTCGAATCGCCTTACGTGCATTTGAAGCAGACCTTCGTCGAATTCTCCGCCAGCTGCTTTCCCGCCGGACGGCCGATGCTGCTGTGCGCGCAGGCGCTGATGGAGAAGATATTCGAAGAGTTCACGTTCGATGGCGAGGCGACTCAGGTGGCCACGCCGTTGGTGGAAGTGCTGGAAACCCGACGAGGTGTCTGTCAGGACTTTGCTCATTTGATGCTGGCGTGCGTGCGCTCGCGCGGGCTGGCGGCGCGGTATGTCAGCGGCTATCTGCTGACCCAGCCGCCGCCCGGCCAGCCACGGCTGATTGGCGCCGATGCGTCCCACGCGTGGGTGTCGGTGTTCTGTCCGGTGTTGGGGTGGGTGGATTTCGATCCGACCAACAACGTTCAGCCTGCGCTTGAGCACATCAGTCTGGCGTGGGGGAGGGATTTTTCTGACGTGTCGCCATTGCGGGGGGTGATTCTGGGAGGCGGGAGCCACGATCCGGAAGTGCGGGTGACGGTGATGCCGATTACGGGTTAGGCGGGCGTTGGTATCGACGGGGCTGTGAGCGCGCTTGCGATATCGGGGTGTCAGCCAATGGATGGATCATGGCGAAAATCCCATCGTGAGCAAGCTCACTCCTACAGGTTCTCGCGTTCATCCATCCCATTGCGCTGAATCAGATGATCACTCAGCAGGCTTTTCTTCAGCGGAGCCTTTTACTTCGGTGGAGCCTTCAGCATCGGTAGAGTGTTCAGCTTCAGTGGCGCCTTCGGCGTTTTCGCCGTCTACGACTGCACCTTCTCCAGCCTCTGCTTCAGCCTTCTCGGCCTGCTTGCGCTGTGCTTTTTCCTCTTTCTTTTGCTCTTTTGCCAGATCACGTTGGCGTTTGGCGAAGGAATAGTTGGGTTTGGCCATGGGCAGTCCTCGAGACAGACGATAAGTCAGCACATTCTGCCTGAGAATGGTGCAAAACCGGCGGGGTATTTTTCCTCACCCGATCATCAATCACGGTCAGTCGCCCGCCATTACAGGTCTCAGCCGTTGAAAACCGCGCGTTTATAGACGCCGTAATCCTGGCTGGCGCGGTCGTAATTGCCCGATGCACCGCAGGCGTAAGCGGCGAGCAAGCTGCGGAAAATGCTGGAAAGTTGCATGGAATCGTCCTGAAGATGGGTGACAGGGCGATCTTATGCAGCCATCGTAGCGCTGACTGTTTGATTGTCTCGATGGTCCTGATAGAGGCCGCTCAGAGGCGCTCAGTAATAACGGTTGATGCATTGTTCTAATTTAGGGCAGTCTTTGTATACAAAATAAAGCGCTACCCCACCAGGAGACGCACTATGATTCGCAAGCTTGTCGCTGCATCCGTTCTGACTTTGGCCAGTGGGCACCTGCTGGCGGCCGAATGCTCGGTCGAAGTCGATTCCACCGACCAGATGACGTTCACCACCAAGGCGATTGAAATCGACAAGAGCTGCAAGCAGTTCACCGTCAACCTGAAACATACGGGCAGCCTGCCGAAGGCGGTCATGGGCCACAACCTGGTCATCAGCAAATTCGATGACATGTCGCAGATCGCCACTGACGGCATGAGCGTCGGCATCGACAAGGATTATCTGAAGGACGGTGACGCGCGCGTTATTGCCCACACCAAAGTCATCGGCGGAGGCGAGTCGGATGCGGTCACGTTCGACGTATCCAAGCTGGATCCGGCCCAGGCATATGGCTTCTTCTGCTCGTTCCCGGGCCACATCGGCATGATGAAAGGCACTGTCACGCTGAAGTGATCATTGGGCCTGCTTCGAGTCGGTCATCTTGAAGATGCCCTGGGCGTTGCTGCTGTCAAAGTTGAGATCGATCTTGCCGTTGTCAGGGTCGATCTTGCGCTGAATGAACTCCACGAATGAGCCCGGCACCTTGTGCGTCACCACGACGCCCTCGGCGTTCAACAGCACTCGGTTTACGGTGCAGGCCTTGTACGCGGTCTGCATGACCCTTCCCGAACCTGACACCTCGATACTGTCCTTCATTGGCCGCTCGCGCCGATGCTGTTCGGCCACTGTCGCTTCCAGATCCACCACCCGATCGGTCAGGTGATTGAAGCTGTTGCCTTCGGTGGCGATCCATGCCATTTCCGCGCTCTCGCTGAGTAGCTTGCGATAGTCATCTTCCCGAACGACGCCATGCTGGCGGCCAAACGCGCGATACAGCGCCGGTAGCAGCTGAGTGGCTTCCATGAGGCTGCAATGCCGGGTCGTGCGCAGGCGACTCAGAACGCTCAAGTCTTCAGGGCTCAACGGGTCGCGGCTCGAACCGACGACACGGCTGACCGCCTCTTGAAACGGCTGACTGAGTCGGCCGGGGTGCAGTTCGGAGACGAAGAACTGCGCGATGTCTTCGGGCAGGTCCATCTGGCGATAGCCCCAGCCGGTCATGTTCAGTTTGGTCAGCGGATAGGTGCGCACATCGGTGAAACCCAGCGGCTCCAGCAGGCGCGAGAAGGCTTGACGACCGCGCGGCAATTCGCCGTTGTCCGCCCAGTCGACGGTGCGGATCGCGCCGTGGTCAAACACCACCTTGCGGCCGCCCTCGGATTGCTCGTCCACGTAGCGAAGTCCGTCAGGCACGGCCTCCACCAGCTTGTGGAACAGGCACAGGTTCAACGCTTCAGCGAGCCAGACCCGATGGACCGCCTCGTCAGACCATGAAAATCCGCTCAGCGCCTGAGGCACCTCGACGCGGTGTTCGAGCCATGCCGCAGCGGGCTGGCCGACGGTGGACGCAACGAGGGAGAAGAGGCCTTGGAAAGCAGTCATGGATAGCGGCTCTGGGCGGGGAAGTCAGAGCGCTATGTAAGCCGTGATGGCGAGCGCCATCAAGCGAAAAGAAATAACGGGTTCATTCCGTTTTTGAATGCTGCCCGATGGATTTTCATCCAAACCCATCGGGCATCTTCATTACCGAGCCTTATGGCGCGTACGGCAGATCCCGTTTGTGCTGGGTCTTGCGGTAGGTGCTGACAATGATCTCGGCGGTTTCCTGCTTCACCGGCTCACCGTGCAGGAAGGCGTCGATCTCTGCGTAACTGATGCCGTGGGCCGCTTCGTCCGGTTTGCCGGGGACCAGTTCTTCGAGGTCGGCGGTGGGGACTTTCTCGACCAGATTTTGCGGCGCGCCGAAGCTGCGGGCGATCGCGCGGACCTGATTCTTCACCAGACCGCTCAACGGCGCCAGGTCGCAGGCTCCGTCGCCGAACTTGGTGTAGAAGCCCATGACCGCTTCAGCGGCGTGGTCGGTGCCGATGACCAGACCGCCTTTCACGCCGGCAATGGCGTACTGCGCGACCATCCGCGTCCGGGCCTTGATGTTGCCTTTTACGAAATCCACGGCACTGGCGGCCTGGCCTTCGAAGGCTTTGATCTGATCAACCAGCGCTTTCACCGAGGGCGCGATGTCCACCGTGTGGCGCTCGTCCGGGTTGATGAAATCCACCGATGCCGTGGCTTCATGTTCGTCGTGCTGGATGTGGTACGGCAGGCGCACGGCGATGAAGGTGTAGGCATTGTCGCCGGTGCTCTCACGCAGCTCGCGGATGGCGCGTTGGGCCATCAGACCCGCTGTCAGCGAATCCACGCCGCCACTGATGCCGAGCACCAGCACTTTCAGGCGGGCGTTGTTCAGGCAGTCCTTGATGAATTGCACGCGGCGGCTGACTTCCGCCTGCAGTGCTTCGTCATTGGCGAAAGGCGGCTGGACGTTGAGCTGCCGGGCGATCTCGCGCTGTACGTCTTGCATGATTGACTCCTTGAGCAAAAAAGGAATGGCATGGAAAAGTGGCGGCGGTCGGTGCTCGACTCAGGCTGGCACCTTGAATACGTGGCGCAGATAGGACACGAACTCGGGGTCCTTGCACTGGGTTTTGCCGGGCTCGTCGGAAATCTTTGCCACGGGCTGGCCGGCGCAGGCGGTCATTTTCAGCACGATGCTCATCGGCTTGATGCCCGGAATGTCGGCTGTCAGGTTGGTGCCGATCCCGAAGCTGACGTTGATGCGACCCCGCAGCGCGCGGAATATTTCCAGCGCCTTGGGCAGATTCAAGCCGTCGGAGAACACCAGCGTCTTGCTCATCGGCTCGATGCCCAGCTTCTGGTAATGCCGGATGCATTTTTCGGCCCACTGCACAGGATCGCCCGAATCGTGGCGCAGGCCGTCGAAGAGCTTGGCAAAGAACAGGTCGAAATCACCGAGGAAGGCATCGGTGGTGATGCAGTCGGTCAGCGCAATACCCAGCAGACCTCGGTACTCACGCACCCAGCAGTCGAGCGCGGCGATCTGGCTGTCGATCAGCCGCGGGCCAAGTTGCTGATGGGCCATGATCCATTCGTGGGCCATGGTGCCGAGGGGTTTGAGGTCGAATTTGCGCGCCAGGTGCACGTTGCTGGTGCCGACGAACTGGCCGGGGAAATCCTTTTTCAGCACTGAAACCACGTCTTCCTGCACCGCGTAGGAGAAGCGCCGGCGCGTGCCGAAGTCGGCCACTTTCAATTCCGCCAGTTCATCGGCGGTGGCGGTGGCGGTCAGCCAGTCGAACTTGCGGTACAGCTGATCGCGGGCCTGGCTGAGCAAGGTTTCCGGGTTGCGGTGGCGGTTGCGGACCTCGCTGACGATGGCCAGAACGGGCACTTCGAAGAGGATCACGTGCAGCCATGGGCCAGACAGGCGGATGCACAGTTCGTCGTTTTCGATGGTGGTCTGGACGTAGCGCAGGTTGAAGCGGAACAGCCCGAGGAAACGCAGGAAGTCGGGCTTCATGAAGTTGATGCGTTCGAGGAAACCGGTCTCCTCGATGCTCAGCGACAGTTCGCAGAGCTGCTCGATCTGATGGCGGATCTCGGCCAGATACGGCCTGAGGTCTTCACCGTTGCGGCAGCGAAACTCCCACTCGACTTCGACGTTGGGGTAGTTGTGCAGCACGGCCTGCATCATGCTCAGCTTATAGAGGTCGGTATCGAGCAGGTTCTGCACGATGCGGTCCGCGAAAGCGCTCTCACTCATTGTGTCGCTCCAGCCAGCAGCGGGCCGCCAAGGTGCGGCCCGGGATTCAATTGGGTGTCGCATGCAACCTTGCGGTAGCGCTGTGGCGGTACGTCCGGTTTGTTATTGACGATGGCCGACATAATGCCAGTCGTCGTGGAAGAGGGGCAGAAATGTTTCAGCGATTGTGGGACCGGCTTTAGCCGGGAAGGCGTCGGTGGTCACGCCGCAGATGTGATCGTATGCAAAAGGGCCTCTTCCCGGCTGAAGCCGGTCCTACGAACACCGCGTGTGTCCAGTGCGACAGGCGGGCCCCCCCTTAACTCACTGCGGCGTTGGCTCGTTGAGCTGTTCGAGCATCCATTCCACAAACACGCGGATCTTCGGCACTTCGGCCGCGTGTTCCGGGTAGGCGAGGTAATAGGCGTCCTGACTCGGCAGAGCATGGGGCCATGGGATGATCAGTTTGCCGTCAGCCAGTTCCTCTTCGACCAGAAACCGGGGCAGCAGCGCGACGCCGCATCCCACTTGCGCCGCGCGAATGCACATGTAGATCGTTTCGAAACGCGGGCCGTGGTAGCTGTGTTCCGTCTGGTAGCCCTGACTCTCGAACCAGTCATGCCAGGCCTGGGGGCGATGCGCGTTTTGCAGCAGGACCAGATCGGTCAACTGCGTAGGATCGGTGAAGGGCTCAATCGGTAAACTGCCGGGGGCGCAGACCGGGATCAGCTCTTCGCTGAACAGCCTCACGCTCTCGGCGCCGGGCCGGGCGCCACCACCGAAATAGAACGACAGGTCGCAGCGGCTCTGGGCGAGGTCATCGCTTTCCTGTTCGTTGACCAGATCCAGATGAATGTGCGGATGACGCATGCGCCAGCCCTTCAGTCGCGGCACCAGCCAGCGGGCACCGAAGGTCGAGGGTGTCGACACCCGCAGGACTTCTGTTTCGCCGCCGTAGGAGCGCAGGAAGTGCGTCGACATTTCCATCTGCGTGAGCACTTTGCGCACTTCGCCCAGGTACAGCGCACCGGCTGGCGTCAATTGCAGGCGCCGACGAACCCTTCGAAACAACAGGTGTTGCACCAATTCTTCCAACTGGGCGACCTGCTTGCTGACCGCGCTCTGGGTGAGGTTCAGCTCCTCGGCCGCGCGGGTAAAACTCAGGTGGCGGGTCACCGCTTCAAAACATTGCAGCGCGGTGACCGACGGGAGATGGCGTTTGCTCAGCATATTCGGCTCGTTAAGCATCAGCATGAAAAAACGGAATGATATCTCGCTTAATCGTCGTTTGTTGCAGTGCCGCCCGCCAGCTATTACTAGAGGCTGACGAAATAACCCATATTTGGCATTCCGCTTTCGCGCTTACGATCAGTTTCAGGAGAAACCATGCTCAACGACCTGCTTACCCGACTCGGTGTCGATGCCGCGCTTTATCAACAGGGCGACAAGCCTGTTCACACGCCGATCGATGGCAGTCAGGTGGCGTCGGTGAACTGGGAAAGCGCCGCCGAAGTCGAGCAGCGCATCACCCGCGCCGACCACGCCTTCGAAGCGTGGCGCAACGTGCCTGCGCCCCGGCGTGGCGAGCTGATCCGCCTGTTTGGCGAAGCGCTGCGCAAGCACAAGGCCGACCTGGGCGAGCTGGTGTCGTGGGAGGCCGGCAAGATCACTCAGGAAGGGCTGGGTGAAGTGCAGGAAATGATCGACATCTGCGACTTTGCCGTCGGCCTGTCGCGTCAGATGTACGGCCTGACCATCGCTTCCGAGCGCCCGGGCCACCACATGCGTGAAACCTGGCACCCGCTGGGCGTCGTCGGCGTCATCAGCGCGTTCAACTTCCCCGTTGCGGTCTGGTCGTGGAACACCGCACTGGCGCTGGTCTGCGGTAACTCGGTGATCTGGAAACCGTCGGAAAAGACCCCGCTGACAGCGCTGGCCTGCCAGGCACTGTTCGATAAAGTCGCGGCTGAGTTCTCGGACGCTCCGCAGTACCTCACCCAATGCATCGTCGGCGGCCGCGAAGCGGGTGAGGCGTTGGTGGATGACGCCCGCGTCGCGCTGATCAGCGCTACCGGCAGCACGCGCATGGGCCGCGAAGTGGCGCCGAAACTCGCCGCACGTTTCGCCCGCAGCATTCTGGAGCTGGGCGGCAACAACGCGATGATTCTGACCCCGAGTGCCGATCTGGACCTGGCCGTGCGTGCCGTGCTGTTCAGCGCTGTCGGCACGGCGGGTCAGCGTTGCACCACCCTGCGTCGTCTGATTGCGCACTCGTCGGTCAAGGCCGAGTTCGTCGAGCGCTTGAAAGCGGCGTACGCCAAAGTGCGTATCGGGCATCCGCTGGAAGGCAATCTGGTCGGTCCGCTGATCGACAAGCAAAGCTATGAAAACATGCAGGAGGCGCTGGAACAGGCGTTAAGCGAAGGCGGCAAGGTGTTTGGCGGCAAGCGCCAGTTGGAAGATAAATTTCCCAACGCTTACTACGTCTCGCCGGCCATCGTCGAAATGCCGGGGCAGAGCGATGTGGTGCGCAGCGAAACCTTCGCGCCGATTCTGTACGTCGTGGGCTACGAAGAATTCAGCGAGGCGGTGCGCCTGAACAACGACGTGCCCCAAGGTTTGTCGTCCTGCATCTTCACCACTGACGTGCGCGAGGCCGAGCAGTTCATTTCGGCGTTGGGCAGCGATTGCGGCATTGCCAACGTCAACATTGGCCCGAGTGGTGCAGAGATTGGTGGCGCGTTTGGTGGTGAGAAAGAAACCGGCGGCGGTCGCGAGTCCGGCTCGGATTCGTGGAAGGGCTACATGCGTCGCCAGACCGCCACGGTGAACTACTCCCGCGAACTGCCGCTGGCGCAGGGGATTACGTTTGATTGATTAGCAGTGAAGGAGTGTAGTCATCGCACCGCGTTGACTTCATTCGCGAGCAAGGTGGAGCGCCACCCCGGTCGCTCCCACAGATTTAGGTGATCGTACCCACGCGCTCTGCGTGGGCACGCCCTCGATAGGCGCTCTGCGCCTGCTTGTAGTGACGCGGAGCGTCATCGGCTGCATTACCACGCGGAGCGTGGGAACGATCAGGTCTGGCTGTCTCTTTCCGAGGGTTTGCGATGCCGTTACGCGAAGAATGTCTGTGGGAAACGCTGACGCCGCAAAGGCCGGAAGCGCCCGCGTTGCGCGGGGAAGTGACTGTCGATGTGTGCGTCATCGGCGCAGGCATCACCGGTTTGTCGGCGGCCATTCATCTGCTTGAGCAGGGCAAGACCGTCGCTGTCGTCGAAGCCCATCGCACCGGGCAGGGCGGGTCCGGCCGGAACGTAGGACTGGTCAACGCCGGCCTGTGGATTCCGCCTGACGAGATTGAAGCCGGCTTCGGCGAGAAAGTCGGCAGCCAGCTCAACACCATGCTCGGCAATGCGCCGTCGCTGGTATTCAGTCTGATCGAAAAGTACGGCATCGAGTGTCAGGCGACGCGCAAAGGCACGCTGCACATGGCCCACAACGCCAAGGGTGAGCTGGACTTGCGCAGCCGTGAGGAACAATGGAAACGTCGCGGCGCGCCTGTGGAATTGCTCACCGGCAAGGCTTGTCAGGAAGCAACCGGCACCACCGAGATCACTTCCGCCTTGCTCGATCACCGCGCCGGCACCATCAACCCGATGGCCTACACCAGCGGGCTGGCGGCGGCCGTCACGCAATTGGGCGGTCAGCGTTTCGATCACTCGCCGGTCAAACGCCTTGAACGTCAGGGCTCGCGCTGGTGCGTCATCACCCAAAACGGCGCGGTGCTTGCCGAGCAAGTTGTTATCGCGTCCAACGCCTACACCGAGGGCGAGTGGACCGAGCTGCGACGCAATTTCTTCCCCGGCTATTACTATCAAGTGGCCTCGGCGCCACTGACCGAAGACGCTGCCCGGCAGATTTTGCCAGGCGGGCAGGGTTCCTGGGACACGCGGCAGGTGCTCAGCAGCATTCGTCGGGATGCGGATGGTCGGCTGTTGTTGGGCAGTCTGGGCAATGGCAATCAGAAGCCCGGCTGGTTTTTGAAGGCGTGGGCCGATCGCGTGCAACAGCATTATTTCCCGTACCTCAAGCCGGTGGAGTGGGAATGCACGTGGACCGGCTGCATCGCGTTTACGCCCGATCACTTGCTGCGAATGTTCGAGCCTGCACCAGGACTAGTCGCTGTCACCGGTTACAACGGACGCGGCAACACCACAGGGACGGTGGTTGGTAAAGCCTTCGCCGATTATCTGTGCAGCGGCAACGCCAGTGTCTTACCCATCCCCTTTGCGCAGATGCAGCCGCTGGCGGCCGTTGGACTGCGCAGTTCTTTGTACGAGGCTGGCTTTTCGCTATACCATGCGGGCCAGTGCCTCAGAATCGTGATCTGAGAAGAATTTTCTCTTCAAAACAACGATTTCTCCTACATCCACTACCCTCAAATGGTGCGTCCCGTAGCGGATCCGCACCGACGGTGTGCAGTTCGGTGACGCAGGTTGTAACAACAGGGTTGTACAGGTGAAGGCGGCGCGGTTGCGCGCCTGCTTCCCTGCGGTTGCTCTTTTAAAGTCGCAGGGTTGCACCTTGCGCGGTTTAGACGGTTGCACGCCCCGTGAAAAAGGGCAGAAATCAGTCGGATAGCGACAAAACGACGAGTTTCTCAAGAATAAAAAACCGATGGCACGCCACTTGCTCGCAGCAGCTTCGTGGTCGCAGTGCTAATTAAAAAACCCAGGAGCACCAACTCATGTCGCAGACGTTCTACAGAAAAGGCTTTCTTGCACTCGCCGTGGCTACTGCCATGGGTGCGGCTTCATTTGCGCAGGCAGCCGACATCAAGATCGGCGTTGCTGGCCCGATGACCGGCGCCAATGCCTCGTTCGGCGAGCAATACATGAAGGGCGCTCAAGCAGCTGCCGATGCCATCAACGCTGCGGGCGGCGTCAACGGCGATAAAATCGTGCTGACCGCCTACGACGATGCGTGCGAACCGAAACAGGCCGTTGCCGTTGCCAACAAGGCGGCGTCTGACAAAGTTGCCGGCGTTGTCGGTCACTTCTGCTCCTCCTCGACCATCCCGGCGTCGGAAGTCTATGACGAAGCCGGCATCATCGCGATCACCCCTGGCTCCACCAACCCGACCGTTACCGAGCGCGGCCTGAGCGCCATGTTCCGTATGTGCGGCCGTGACGATCAGCAAGGCATCGTTGCCGGCGACTACATCGTCGACGTGCTCAAGGGCAAGAAGATCGCCGTCATCAACGATAAGGACACCTACGGCAAAGGGCTGGCAGACGCCACCGCCAATCAGCTGACCAAGCGCGGCGTGACGCCTGTGCTGCAAGAAGGTCTGACCCGTGGCGAGAAAGACTTCAGCGCCCTGGTCACCAAGATCCGTTCCGTTGGCGCTGACGTCGTTTACTTCGGCGGCCTGCACCCGGAAGCCGGTCCACTGGTTCGCCAGTTGCGTGAACAAGGCCTGAAAGACGTGAAATTCATGTCTGACGACGGCGTCGTGACCGACGAACTGGTGACCACCGCTGGCGGCGCGCAATACGTCGATGGTGTGTACATGACCTTCGGCGCCGACCCGCGCATGCTGCCAGACAGCAAGGCCGTGGTTGAGCAGTTCCGCAAATCCGGCTACGAGCCAGAAGGCTACACCCTCTACGCGTACGCTTCGGTTCAGGCCTTGGCCGCTGGCTTCAACGGCGCCAAGTCGAACAAAGGCGAAGACGCTGCCAAGTTCCTCAAGGCTCACCCGGTCAAAACCGTCATGGGCGAGAAAGCCTGGGACACCAAGGGCGACCTGAAAGTCTCTGACTACGTGGTTTACCAGTGGGACAAGGACGGCAAATACCACCAGCTCGAAAAGCAGAAGTGAGTTAAGCGCTTAGTCGGATCTGCTGTTTCCCGGGGGTGAGCCAGGAAACAGCCTGATCCGGTAATCGGCGCTGTCTGACGGCGGCGCCGGATTTCTTCTGTTGCCACTGTGTGCGCCGCTCTATTCCTCACGAGGGAATGGTCGCGCGCGCCAGGTCGGCCTTTCAAGTTCGTGAGCGTGCGTGATGGACGGTATTTTCCTGCAGCAAATGGTCAACGGCCTGACACTGGGCTCGGTCTATGGCCTGATCGCCATCGGTTACACGATGGTCTACGGCATCATCGGCATGATCAACTTCGCCCACGGCGACGTGTACATGATCTCCGCCTACCTCGCAGCCATCGGCCTTGCCGTGCTGTCTTTCTTCGGCGTTGAGTCATTCCCCTTTCTGATTCTTGGCACACTGATCTTCACCATCGTGGTCACCGGTGTGTACGGTTTCGTCATCGAGCGTGTGGCGTACAAACCGCTGCGTAACTCGACCCGTCTGGCGCCACTGATCAGCGCGATCGGCATCTCCCTGATTCTGCAGAACTACGCGCAGATCGCTCAGGGCCCACGCCAGCAAGGCGTTCCGACCCTGCTCGAAGGCGCCATGCGCTTCGATGTCGGCAGTGGTTTCGTACAGATCACCTACACCAAAATCTTCATCCTGATCGCTGCCTTCGTCGGCATGGGCGTACTGACCTACATCATCAAGTACACCAAGCTGGGCCGGATGTGCCGCGCCACGCAACAGGATCGCAAGATGGCCTCGATTCTGGGCATCAACACCGACCGGGTGATTTCCTACGTATTCGTCATTGGTGCGGCCATGGCGGCATTGGCTGGCGTGCTGATCACCATGAACTACGGCACCTTCGACTTCTTCGCCGGCTTCGTCATCGGCATCAAGGCGTTTACCGCAGCGGTACTCGGCGGAATTGGTTCGTTGCCGGGGGCCATGCTTGGCGGCCTGATCCTGGGGGTTGCCGAGTCGCAATTCTCCGGTCTAATCAACTCCGACTACAAAGATGTGTTCAGTTTCGGCCTGCTGGTAGTGATTCTGATCTTCCGTCCCCAAGGCCTGCTGGGTCGCCCACTTGTGGCGAAGGTATAACCATGTCTGCACCTATTAAACCCATTGATATCAAACAAAGCCTGATCGACGCGGTGATCGCCGGGCTGCTGGCGCTGATCGTGTTCGGCCCGATCGTCGGCATCGTGCTGGACGGCTACGGCTTCAACCTGCAGCCGGGCCGCGTCGCCGTGCTCGTCGGCGTTGTCGTTGTCGGTCGTTTCTTCATGAGCCTGTTCCTGCAGACGCCGAAGGGCGTGGCCATCGCGCAGAGCTTCGAAAGCTCGGGCTCCGGCGTGCACGTGCTGCCGCCGGGTTACAAGACGCGCCTGCGTTTTATCATTCCGCTGATGATTCTCATCGCAGTGATCTTCCCGATCTTCGCTGACAAGTACGTGCTGACCGTGGTGATCCTCGGCCTGATCTACGTGCTGCTGGGCCTGGGCCTTAATATCGTGGTCGGCCTCGCCGGTTTGCTCGATCTGGGTTATGTGGCCTTCTATGCAATTGGCGCGTACGGCCTGGCGCTGGGTTATCAGTATCTGGGCCTGGGGTTCTGGTCGGCGTTGCCGCTGGCAGCGATTGCGGCGGCGCTTGCCGGTTGCATCCTCGGCTTTCCGGTGCTCCGCATGCACGGGGATTACTTGGCCATCGTGACCCTCGGTTTCGGCGAGATCATCCGTCTGGTGCTCAACAACTGGCTGTCGTTCACAGGCGGACCGAACGGCGTGCCGGTGCCTTCGCCGACCTTTTTCGGGCTGGAATTCGGGCGTCGCGCCAAAGACGGCGGCATCCCGATCCACGAGTACTTCGGCTTCGAATACAACCCCGACCTGAAATTCATCTTCATCTACACCGTGCTGTTCCTGGTGGTGCTGGCTGTGCTGTACGTCAAACACCGCCTGACCCGCATGCCGGTAGGCCGCGCGTGGGAAGCGCTGCGTGAAGACGAGATCGCCTGCCGCTCCATGGGCCTGAATCACGTGCTGGTCAAGCTGTCGGCCTTCACCATCGGCGCGTCGACGGCGGGTCTGGCGGGGGTGTTCTTCGCCAGTTATCAAGGCTTCGTCAACCCGACCTCGTTCACCTTTTTCGAGTCGGCGCTGATCCTCGCTATTGTCGTGCTCGGCGGCATGGGCTCGACCGTCGGCGTGGTCATCGCGGCGTTCGTGCTGACCGTCGCACCGGAACTGCTGCGCAGCTTCGCGGAATACCGCGTCTTGTTGTTCGGCATCCTCATGGTGCTGATGATGATCTGGCGTCCCCGTGGCCTGATTCGCATCAGCCGTACCGGCGTGCAGCCACGCAAAGGCGTGCTGGCCAAAGTGGAGGGCGCGTGATGAGCGACGAAATCGTTCTGTCCGTCGAAAACCTGATGATGCACTTCGGCGGCATCAAGGCCCTCAGCGACGTCAGCCTGCAAGTGCGGCGCAACTCGATCTTCGCCCTCATCGGCCCGAACGGCGCCGGCAAGACCACCGTGTTTAACTGCCTGACCGGTTTCTACAAAGCCACCGGCGGGCGCATCGAGCTCAATGCGCGGGGCAAGAAAACCAACGTCATTCAGTTGCTCGGCGAGCAGTTTCGCGCCGCCGACTTCGCTTCGCCGAAGCGCTTCGGCAGCCGGCTGTACTACAAGATGTTCGGCGGCACACATTTGGTAAACCGTGCGGGGCTTGCGCGAACTTTCCAGAACATTCGCCTGTTCAAGGAAATGTCCGTCGTCGAGAACCTGCTGGTCGCACAGCACATGTGGGTCAATCGCAACATGCTTGCCGGCATTCTCAACACCAAGGCCTATCGCAAGGCCGAAGACGACGCCATGAACACCGCGTTCTACTGGCTCGAAGTGGTGGATCTGGTGGACTGCGCCAACCGTCTGGCCGGTGAGCTTTCCTACGGCCAGCAACGCCGTCTGGAGATCGCCCGCGCCATGTGCACGCGGCCGCAGGTCATCTGCCTGGACGAACCGGCAGCAGGCCTGAACCCTCAGGAAACCGAGGCGTTGAGCGGCATGATTTGCCACCTGCGCGACGATCACGACATGACCATCGTGCTGATCGAGCACGACATGGGCATGGTCATGGGGATTTCCGACGACATCGTCGTGCTCGACCACGGCAACGTGATCGCCAAGGGCAAACCGGAACAGATCCGCAACGATCCGAAAGTGATCGCAGCGTATCTGGGCGCTGATGAAGAGGAGTTGGTATGAGTAAGCCGATCCTCGAACTGAAAGAGATCGACGTGTATTACGGGCCGATCCAGGCCCTGAAGAAAGTCTCGATGCACATTGACGAGGGCGAGACGGTCAGCCTGATCGGCTCCAACGGCGCGGGCAAATCCACGCTGCTGATGTCGATCTTCGGCCAGCCGCGCGCGGCCAGCGGCCAGATCATCTACCAGGGCACCGACATCACCCACAAGTCGTCCCACTACATTGCGTCCAACGGCATCGCGCAATCGCCGGAAGGCCGCCGCGTGTTCCCGGACATGTCGGTGGAAGAGAACCTGATGATGGGCACCATCCCCATCGGCGACAAACACGCCAGCGAAGACATGCAGCGCATGTTCGAGATGTTTCCGCGGCTCAAGGAGCGTCGTAACCAGCGGGCGATGACCATGTCCGGCGGCGAGCAGCAAATGCTCGCCATCGCCCGCGCGCTGATGAGCCGTCCCAAGTTGCTGTTGCTGGACGAACCGAGCCTGGGGCTGGCGCCGATCATCGTTAAGCAGATCTTCGCGACGCTGCGTGAGCTGGCGCAGACCGGCATGACCATCTTCCTGGTCGAGCAGAACGCCAACCATGCGCTGAAGCTGTCGGACCGCGCTTACGTGATGGTCAACGGCGAGATTCGTCTGACCGGCACGGGGAAGGAATTGCTCACCAACGAGGAGGTCAGGAACGCCTATCTCGGCGGTCATTGATTCCTGATCCTGCTGTTAAAACAAGCCCCGGGTGGATAAGTCCCGGGGCTTTTTTGTGGGGAAGTCGAATTGTGGAAAACAATTTTGGGCAGTTGCGAAAACGCGACATATAGCCGCTGCAAATCGCTGTTTTGTCACGCTTTTGACTTGTTCAGTTTTACTGTGGAGGTGACTGTGAATAAGTTGTCAGCAGCTGGCTGCAGGCCTTTGTTTACGTGGCTTACAACCTTCTGATCAATTTTTGATCAGCCGTTTCGGCCGGTATTTTGCGGGGGTTTGTCAACGTTGTTCTGGCTGGTTTTTTATACAGTCTTTATGTAGAGCCGCCCTGTGGATAAGTCTGTGCGCAACCGTTGGAAAGACCGCCGCAGATAGCGCAGTCTCTGGCCTCGACGCGTCATTCCTGTCCGCGCACCCAAGTCCCGGGGGAATTGGACGGCAGATGGCCCATGGCCGGTCAAGTAAAAACATCGTTCG
Source organism: Pseudomonas sp. HP_12 (assembly GCF_055283955.1). Lineage (NCBI taxonomy): Bacteria > Pseudomonadati > Pseudomonadota > Gammaproteobacteria > Pseudomonadales > Pseudomonadaceae > Pseudomonas > Pseudomonas sp. HP_12. The sequence continues at coordinate 24,452 of NZ_JBTOQG010000045.1, read as the reverse complement.
AGTTACCCACACGCCCCGTATGCCGGGGCTTCCGGCGTTTCGAGTTGCCCCCAGAAAATGGTTGTCTGACTGTGGATAAGGTGGGCAAAAGTGTCTGCAGGCCATATGGCATAAGGCCTTGGAGTCATTGGTTGTTTTTTATACAGCAAAGCAGTTGTATGACGATGTTGCTGATGGTGCTTGATCCCGGCCTGTCTGCGCGGGCATTCTCCAGAACCTTCTTACACGCAACGCAGCATGCGTGACATTCCCGCTTGGCTTGATAAGCCCGCATCTTTAGTCAGGAGAAAGAAATGACCTCTACCGTATTCATTACCGGGGCCACTTCCGGGTTCGGCGAAGCCTGCGCCCGTCGTTTTGCCGAGGCGGGCTGGTCGCTGGTGCTGACCGGTCGCCGTGAAGACCGCTTGCAGGCGCTGAGCGCTGAATTGTCGAAACAGACCAAGGTGCACACGCTGACGCTGGACGTGCGAGATCGCGCAGGCGTGGAGCGCGCTGTGGAAAGCCTGCCGGCTGAATTCGCGAAGATTCGTGGCCTGATCAATAACGCTGGCCTGGCGCTGGGTATCGATCCTGCACCCAAGTGCGATCTGGATGACTGGGACACCATGATCGACACCAACATCAAAGGGCTGGTTTACACGACGCGCACGCTGCTTTCGCGTCTGATCGCCTACGGCCGCGGCGCCAGCATCGTCAACCTTGGTTCGGTGGCGGGGAATTATCCGTACCCGGGCGGTAACGTGTACGGCGGCACCAAAGCGTTTGTCGGTCAGTTCTCGCTGAACCTGCGCAACGACTTGGTCGGCACCGGCGTACGCGTGACTAACCTTGAGCCGGGTTTGTGTGAAAGCGAGTTCTCGCTGGTACGTTTCGGCGGCGATCAGGCCAAGTACGACGCGACCTATGCGGGTGCAGAGCCTATCCAGCCCCAAGACATCGCCGACACTATCTTCTGGATCATGAACACCCCGGCCCACGTCAACGTCAACAGCCTGGAGCTGATGCCTGTGAGCCAGACCTGGGCCGGCTTTGCGATTGATCGCAGTCGTGGGGAGAAGTAAGTAGGGTTTTAGGTGATTAGCGCCGCCCGGCACGCGGCGCGTTTTAGAAAGCAGCGCCGTCCATGTGAGCGTGGGCTTGCTCACGAAGACGGCATTTCAATCGCTGAATCTTTAGCGGATGTACCTGCCCATTCGCGAGCAAGCTCGCTCCCACGGGTTTGAGTAAGGCGCAGAATCAGGTGCCGAGCGCGGTCAAATTGTGGGAGTGAGCTTGCTCACGAAGACGGCATTTCAATCGCTGAATCTTTAGCGGATGTACCTGCCCATTCGCGAGCAAGCTCGCTCCCACCGGGGGAGTCGCCAATCTCTGATGGGATCACCATCAGGGAGTCAGTTCAGCCGCTGAAATACTCGGCCAGCCCGATGTAGCAGGTCGCCAGGTGATACGGCGTCGTCGACGGCATGTCGCTGCGGCTGATCTGCCCCTGGCTGTCGAGGCACTCGTTCCAGCCGGTGGGGTGCAGGAACTGCGCTTGCAGCGCGTTCAACTGACGCGCCAGCAGGTGCTCACTATCAGGCCGCAAGGTCAACGCGCGCAGGTATTCAGCCTGGGCCCAGATACGCTGCGTGCCGTCTTTCACCGAACCGTCCACTTCCAGCATCGCCGCGACCGCGCCCGTCGTTTGATCGACGCCCTGTGCCTCGGCGTGGGCGAACGCGGTCTCCAGCGAGCGATACAGCGGCGTGCCCCGCAGCCGCGCGGAAGACGCCAGCAAGTAGAACCACTCGAACTGGTGACCCGGCTCGGACCAGTTATCCACAGCGTCCAGCGGTTTCTCCAGCATCACTCCGTGCTCGACATCGACAAAGCGTCGTTGCATGGCTTCGACCAACCCATCCAGCGCCGCCCGCGTGTCAGCGTCATCGCGCACGGCCAGTGTGCCGAGAAAGGCTTCGGCCAGATGCATCAGCGGGTTCTGCAGCGGGCCGGCGTTCAGCGAAGACCAGTCTTCGGCCAGCACGGACTCGTACAAGCCATCGCCGTCGGCAAAGCGCTCGGCGACCACGTTCAGGGCGGCATTGAGCACCGACTCCACCAGCGGCTCACGGACCTTGCCCCAGTAATGCGCGCAGGCGAAGACGATGAAGGCGTGGGTATAGAGGTCCTTGCGGCGATCCAGCGGCGCGCCCTGTGGATCAATGCTGTAGAACCAGCCGCCGTGCTCGGCATCGTGAAAATGCTGCTGCAACGAACGAAACAGCGCCGCCGCTCGGGTAGCGGCGTCGGGGACGTCGGGGTGATCGATCAGGCTTGAAAACAGGAACAGCTGACGCGCACAGGCCATGGCCCGATAGCGCTGCGGCGGCAGAGGCCGATGTTGGGCGTCGACCGCCTCGAACGGCAACGCCATCTCGGCATTCCACCCCGGGCCTTGCCACAACGGCACGACCACGCCCATGAAGTGCTGCTGCAGCTCAGTGAACAGGGCGGACAGTTCAGACTTGGCGGCGGGGAGGGAAGCGTCAGGCATTGGATGGCGTCACGGCAGTGGCAAATTGCGCGACATGGTAGCAGGAGGCGAGGCGAGCGGGGCAGCGGGGATCAATTGATCCCCGCCAAGCCCTATCGGAAATGCCTGCCGTTCGACGCAAAACGCGATCCCTGTAGGAGTGAGCTTGCTCGCGAAGACGGTATTTCAACCGCTGAAGATTGAGCGGATGTTCGGACCTCTTCGCGAGCAAGCTCGCTCCCACAATTGACCTGTCGGTAGACATATATCTGCGGTCTGGTTTTATCGCAGCGTCATTCAGCCCGCGAACAACCAGACGCCGGTCGCCGCCGACAAGGCGCCTGCGATCCGCACGACCGGGGCCGCCGCCGTTGGCAGCAAGCGCACCACGGCATAACCCGCCGCGTGCAGCGCAGCGGTCGCGCCGACGAAACCGAGGGCGTAGCCCCAAGGGCTCGACATCTCCGGCAGTTCCAGACCATGGGCCACGCCGTGGAACAGCGCAAACAGCGCCGTCGCCGCCACGGCCACGATCAGTGGCGGACGCACCGCCAGCGCCACCGCCAGGCCCAACGCAAACACCGAGGCCGCAATCCCGCTTTCCAGTGCAGGCAGCGCCAGCCCTTCAAACCCGAGCAAGCCGCCGAGCAGCATGGTGCCGACAAACGTGCACGGCAGCGCCCAGCGCGCGGCGCCTTTTTGCTGTGCAGCCCAGAGCCCGACAGCAATCATCGCCAGCAGGTGATCGATGCCGCCCAATGGATGGCTGATGCCTGCCACAAGACCGCTTTCGTCGTGGCCGGGGTGGGCGAAGGCCAGCGCCGGAACGAGGAGCAGCGCCAACGCGCTGAATACTTTTTTGCCGTTCATGAATGAATTCCTTGCTTCGCTTGGGTGTGAGCCATTTGGGTGGACGAAATCAGGCAGCAGTCAGCAGGCCCTGACGCTCGATGAACGCGACGATCTGCTCCAGGCCGTGACCGGTTTTCTGGTTGCTGAACACGAACGGCTTGTCGCCGCGCATCTTCTTCGTGTCGCGGTCCATCATCTCCAGCGAGGCACCCACCAGTGGCGCGAGGTCGATCTTGTTGATCACCAGCAGATCGGATTTGCAGATGCCGGGGCCACCCTTGCGCGGCAGCTTGTCGCCTGCCGACACGTCGATCACGTAAATGGTGAGGTCCGACAACTCCGGGCTGAACGTCGCGGACAGGTTGTCGCCGCCCGACTCGACGATGATCAGGTCCAGTCCCTCGAAGCGCCGATTGAGCTGGTCGACGGCTTCCAGATTGATCGACGCGTCTTCGCGGATCGCCGTGTGCGGGCATCCGCCGGTTTCCACGCCGATGATGCGCTCAGGCGCGAGTGCTTCGTTGCGCACCAGAAAATCAGCGTCTTCACGGGTGTAGATGTCGTTGGTGACCACCGCCAGGTTGTAGCGATCTCGCAGGGCCAGGCACAGCGCGAGCGTCAGGGCGGTCTTGCCGGAACCGACCGGACCGCCGATGCCGACGCGCAAAGGTTGGCTGTTCATTCGTTCTCTCCGTTAAGCAGGTTGTGCGGTTCGAGGCGCTGCGCCGATGGCGGCCACCTCATGATCGGAACAGGCGGCTGTATTGCCGCTCATGGTTCATGCTCGCCAGCGCCAGACCGAATGGCGCGCTGCCGATGTGTTCAGGATTCAGCGCGGTCGCGTGTTGCTGGGCGTTCTGCAGCAGCGGCAGCAACTCGCTGGTCAGGCGCTGGGCGGCTTGCTGCCCCAGTGGCAGGGTTTTCATCAGCACCGCCAGCTGGTTTTCCAGCCAGCTCCAGAGCCAGGCGGCGAGCGCGTCCTGAGGAGTGATCTGCCACGCGCGCGCAGCCAGTGCCCAGCCCAGCGCCAGATGCGGCTCGCCCACGCGCTGCAGAAAATCCCGTGCGGGCTGATCCATTTCCGGCAGGCCGTTGAGCAATTGCTGCAGCGAGTAACCCATCTGCCGACTTTCGAGATGCAGCTCGCGGGTTTCGCGGCTGGCGCGGTGTGCGTCGCTCAATTGCAGCAACGTCGCCCAGTCGTCTTCGGCAGCCGCCGTGCAGTGCGCCAGTAAAAGCGGCGCTTCGAATCGCGCAAGGTTGAGCAGCAATTGGTCGCCAATCCAGCGGGCGGCGCTGGCCGAGTCGTGAACGGTGGATTGCTCGACCGCCATTTCCAGGCCCTGGGAATAGCTGTAACCGCCGATCGGCAGTTGCGGGCTCGCCAGACGCAGCAGCGCCCAGGCGGCGTTCACGTGCGCACGCCGAATTGGTGAATGCGCGGCGCGTAATTGAAGTCTTCTTCACCGGCGCGGGAGTGGTGATGGCCGCCACCGTAGGCGCCGTGCTCGGGCTGGAAGGGCGCTTCGATGGATTCGGTGGTGGCGCCCAGTTGATCGAGCATGGCCTTGAGCACGTAGTCGTCGAGCAGACGCAGCCAGCCGTCGCCCACTTGCAGCGCCACATGGCGGTTGCCCAAGTGATACGCCGCGCGCGTTAGTTCGAAAGCGTTGCTGCACGTCACGTGCATCAGCTGTTCAGGGCGCGCGCAGACGCGCACGATCCGGCCGTCTTCAGCCTTGAGGAAATCTCCGTCACGCAACGGCGGCTGACCCCGTTCAAGGAAAAGCCCGACGTCTTCACCTTCGGCACTGAAACAGCGCAGCCGGCTTTTGCTCCGGGCCTCGAAAATCAAATGCAGCTCTGCGGCCCATTCAGCCTGAGGTTCGGTTCTTTGATGAATGACGAGCATCAGAAAGCTTCCAGCAATGTGCGATGCAAGGGCTAGAGCAAGTGCCTTGCCAACAGGCGTGAAGCGCAGCAATTGCCTGAATACGGTGCAGCGATGAATGGGCAGAGCTATCGGATGCGTCTTACCGGTGCATCAATCGCAGCGATGCACTTCGGTGGTGCAGTGTGGTTGGGGGGTGATGGCGTAATGCACAGCAGTGAACGCTCGCGGGTCACTCGGTGCTGCCCAGTCCCTGCCAGCGCTTGGCGCCGATAAAGATGAAGCGCAGTTGCTGGGTGATTTTCGCGCGCGGGGTCAGGTGTGCGGCCAACGCCGGGGGCGGCGGGTCGATCAGCTCGGGGAGCATGGCGAACACGCTCTTGACCACAAGGTCGGCCATGACCGAGAGGTCGTCGGTGTTCAGGTGCTGGAATTTGGGCATCGACGCCAGGTCGGTCGCAAGGTCGGCGATGATGCCTTCGCGCAGTGCACCAAGCGCCTGACGCACTTTCAACGAGCCGCCGTATTGCTCGCGCGCCAGAAACAGAAACTGCGAGCGGTTGGCGGCCACGACATCCAGAAAGATGCGGATAGAGGCGTCGATGATGCCGCTGTGGATGTTGTGGTTGTGGCGCACGCGGCGGATGGTTTCACGGAAGGTCTGGCCGACTTCGCTGACCAGCGCCAGGCCGAGGTGGTCCATGTCATCGAAATGCCGGTAGAAACCGGTGGGCACGATGCCGGCGGTTTTCGCCACTTCGCGCAGGCTCAGGCTGCCAAAACCACGTCCGCTCTCCATCAGGCCCCGGGCTGCATCGAGCAGGGCATGGCGGGTCTGCTGTTTCTGTTCGGCGCGGGGCAGCATGGGGCGTGTATCTGATGAAGGCATGGGCCGCAACTCTAGCAAATGCGTTTGCGTGGCGTCGAACCCGGTTTCACGTCGGGCAATAAAAAGCCCGGCGATCAAGGCCGGGCGGTTCTCGCGCTTATGCTGGCGGATTGAGGGTGCTCAAACCGGCCTCTTCCCGGCTAAAGCCGGTCCCACTAATCAAGCGCCGCGTTGTCCCCTAGGACTGGCTTTCTGTAGGACCGGCTTTAGCCGGGAAGCTTTTCGATGCAACGGGTAAGAATCAGGAAACGCGCTGGTACTGCTGAATCAGGCGATCAGGGCCGTTGTCGGCAACGCGCTGATATTGATTGATCAATCGATCCGGGCCGTCCTGCGCGACAGTCGGCAAACCCGAATGCTGCGTCGCCTTCGCTTCGCCAAGGATCGCTTGTTCGGTGGCAGGCATCGCAAACGCGCTCGAGGCAAGTAGGGAAAGGGTCAGGGCAATCAATTGGCGTTTCATGGAAGGATGCTCGGGTGTAAAGGGTTGTGTGAACGTGCTGGCGATTTTACCGCTGACCTGTGGATAAAGAAGTTCAGCGGGCTGATGGTGACCATCGACAGAAATGATGCGGCTGCGGACCCCTTGCCGGGCGGGCTTCTCAGCGCGTTTCGGATCAACAGTGGCGCTCGTCTGGACGTACGGTATGGGCGGGGCGCGGAACTTTTCTGACCCTGAATACAGATTTCATCAAACCGACGCGGCTTTTCTCAGTCGAACCGTTACGACGTACGAGACGCGCCCTGGACGGCGCGTCGGTTTTGGGGAGATGACGCAATGACGCGAGGCCGTAAAATTTTCGCCTGGACAGCCGCAATCCTGCTGCTGCTGCTGGTGATTCTGATCATTGTGATCGCCACGTTCGACTGGAACCGGCTCAAGCCGACCATCAATGAAAAGGTGTCTGCAGAACTGCATCGCCCCTTCGCCATCAACGGCAATCTGGCCGTGAGCTGGCACCGGGAGCCCGACGAAGGCGGTTGGCGCGCCTGGGTGCCGTGGCCGCATATGTCGGCGGAAGACATTGCACTGGGCAACCCGGAATGGTCGAAGACGCCGCAGATGGTCACGCTCAAGCGCGTCGATCTGCGCTTGTCTCCCTTGCCGCTGCTGGCCCAGCGCGTGGTCATTCCACGTATCAACCTGACCGAGCCCAACGCAAAGATCGAGCGTCTGGCCGATGGCCGCGCCAACTGGGTGTTTGATCTGCCCAAGAGCGATCCGAACGCCAAACCGTCGAGCTGGGTGGTGGACATCGGCTCGATCGGCTTCGATAAAGGCTTCGTGAGCTACAACGACCAGAAGATCAACACGGCCGTTGACGTGGTCATCGACCCGCTGGGCAAGCCGATTCCCTACAGCGACATCGTCGGCAGCAGCGAGGCGAAGAAGGTCCAGGACAAGGGCGCTTCGGCTCAGGACTACGCTTTCGGCTTTAACGCCAAAGGCCAGTACCACGGCCAGAAACTCAACGGCAGCGGCAAAGTGGGTGGGCTGTTGGCGCTGAAAGACGCCGCGCTGCCATTCCCGGTACAGGCCGACGTCAGTGCGGGCGCTTTGCGTGTCGTCATCGCGGGCACCGTGACCGATCCGCAGAATCTCGGTGAACTGGACCTGCGCCTGAAACTGTCCGGCGACAGCCTCAGCAACCTGTATCCGTTGACCGGCGTGACCCTGCCGGATTCCCCGCCGTACTCCACCGATGGACGCCTCGTCGCAAAACTGCATGACCCGGCCGGTGCGTCGTTTCAGTACAAGGGTTTCAACGGCAAGATCGGTGACAGCGATATCCACGGTGATCTCGGCTTCGTGGCGAGCGAACCGCGTCCCAAGCTGACCGGCGCGCTGGTGTCCAATCAGTTGCTGATGACTGACCTCAAGCCGCTGATCGGCGCCGATTCCAACGCCGAGCAGAAGACCCGCGGCGGCGAGAGCAAGCAGCCGACAGGCAAAGTGCTGCCGGTCGAGGAGTTCAAGACCGACCGCTGGGCTGCCATGGATGCCGACGTTGAGTTCACCGGCAAGCGCATCGTGCAGAGCGCCGACCTGCCGTTCACTGATCTTTACACCCATGTAGTACTCAACGATGGCGTACTGAGCCTGCAGCCGCTGCGCTTCGGTGTCGCCGGCGGCAAGCTCGACGCCGATATCAAACTGAACGGCCATACCCAGCCGCTGGAAGGCCGCGCCAAGTTGTCGGCTCGAGGTTTCAAGCTCAAGCAGCTGTTCCCGACCTTCGAACCGATGAAAACCAGCTTTGGCGAGCTCAACGGTGATGCCGATCTCAGTGGTCGGGGCAACTCGGTTGCTGCCTTGCTGGGCACCTCCAACGGCGAGCTGAAGATGCTGGTCAATGACGGCGCTGTCAGCCGTGGCCTGATGGAGATTGCCGGGCTGAACGTGGGTAACTACGTGGTCGGCAAGCTGTTTGGCGACAAGGACGTGAAGATCAACTGTGCGGCCACTGATGTGGGCTTCAAGGACGGCTTGGCGAGCACCAAGGTGTTCGTGTTCGATACCGAGAACGCGATCATTTACGTCGACGGCACGGCGAACCTGAAGACCGAGCAACTGGACATGAAGATCACGCCGGAATCGAAAGGCTTCCGGGTCTTCTCCCTGCGTTCGCCGCTGTACGTGCGCGGGCCGTTCAGCAAGCCCAATGCGGGTGTGGAGTCGGGTCCGCTGTTGCTGCGTGGCGCGGGAATGGTGCTGCTGGGCGCGGCAGTGGGGCCGGCGGCGGGATTGCTGGCACTCGTAGCGCCGAGCAGCGGGGACGCGCCTAACCAGTGCACCGCGTTGCTGGAGCAGATGCGCTCGGGCAAGGCGCCGAAAACGGTGAAGTGAGTTCGGCACCGGATCTGTGCCGTCTTCACTTCCTCAATATGCCCGGCTTCGGCGCGGGCTTGCGTTGTACCCGGTCCTGTAGGAGTGAGCTTGCTCGCGAAGGCGGCATCACTGCCGCCTGACATGCGTCGGATGTGCGGGCCTCTTCGCGAGCAAGCTCGCTCACACATAACCGGGTTCGGCGCCTGATTCAGCGTCTGGTTGATCTGGCCCTTGTGGGAGCGAGCTTGCTCGCGAATAGCTCGGTATACCCTAAACATCCCGCCTGAAAGTTATCCACAAAAAAGCCAGGGCATGCCCTGGCTTTTTGCATTGCGTGTTGCGTATCAGAGGCCGTCGAGCAGGTCGGCCATGTCGTCGGCGTGCTCTTCTTCCTGCGCCAGGATCTCTTCAAAGATGCGGCGGGTGGTCGGGTCCTGGTCGCCGATGTACTGAATGATTTCGCGGTAGCTGTCGATCGCGATGCGCTCGGCCACCAGGTCTTCAGTGATCATCTCTTTCAGCGTGTTGCCGGCCACATATTGCGCGTGGGAATTCTTGCTCAGCAGGTCCGGGTTGAATTCCGGCTCGCCGCCCAGCTGCACTATGCGCTCGGCCAGCTTGTCAGCGTGTTCGAGTTCTTGATTGGCGTGTTCCAGAAACTCATCGGCTGCTGCGTGGGATTTAATCCCCTTGGCCATGAAGTAATGGCGTTTGTAACGCAGGGTGCAGACCAGTTCGGTGGCCAGCGACGAGTTCAGCAAACGCAGGACCTCATCACGATCACCGTTGTAGCCTTCAGTGACGGCGCCGTCTTCGACGTTTTTGCGCGCGCGCTCTCGCAGGGTGGCGACATCGGTCATTGGGTGCAGATTGATCATCAGATTTCTCCAGGGCTGTTCCGGTTTTTTTCCGTCGCGCTCTGTTGCGCCATGCCTGAAGCAGGCGCCCGGCAGGATCGGGGTCTTAAGGTGTGAGTGGTGGGCACTGGCAAAAGTTTGATTTTTGTTGAGGGACTTTTTGACGCGGGGGCTTTTCAGCGTGGGGCAAAGCGGGGCGAGCGTGCTTCAGGACGAATCCCCCGCGATCACGGCAGTGCCGGGCATCCTTGCGATGCACCGGCACAGTGATTACGGGTGGACTCATCCATTCAAACCAATGGCGTCAGATCACATGGCGCGTTCGTTGGCGTCACGCTGTTCGCACGTCATGAAGCCCTTGCTGTTGACGCGGCCATTGTTGTCGAAGGTGACGTAGTAAGCCTGCTGATGGCCTTCGCGATTCAGCACGTAGTTGTTGCAAGTGCCGGGATGGGCGCGACGCTGAACAGTTGTCGATGGCGTGCCGCCGATGGTCAGGACTTGTTCCTTGGTCATGCCTTCTTCGACTTGCTTGACCAGCGGCTCATTGCGATAGGTCGCGTAATCAACCGGGTTGGGCAGGGTGGTCGATGCGCAACCAGCCAATGCGGCCATGGAAATCACTACTGCCAGGGATTGCTTGAACATTCGAATCGCTCCGCGAAAAAGGCCATTGTTGGCCCGTTGCTCTTAGGAGCATTGGAGAGGCAAAAGAGTTCGATCAAATTGATGGCGATGGGGCATTACCCGCACCTGTCGCGCTTAGGGGCAATCGCGGGCCATCCTGGGCTGATTATCGTCAAATCTCACCTGCCGAAAATTGCTCGCACGTTCGCGAAACAGCGAGGTCAATCTGATGGCATGGTCGGGAGATGCAGTTCTCACCTGGTTTAAATCAGCGATGACTACCCGCTCGACCATTTCGACATCGTCAACCAGCACTTCGGTCTGGTGGGCAAGGGAGCCAATCCCCTGGGTGGTTCCTGAAACACGCCGCGCGTCTCAAAGCCGCCGGTCGTTGACTTATTTGGCCGTAGTTCGTGATCAGTCGACCCGTGAGGTCGCGTAGGAAGAGATGCGATGAGCGATAAAGAGCTTTATGAAATCGAGTACACGCTGGCCGGTGAGCACCATGTCGATCTGATTGAAAACCTCGACGTGCCGATCATCGAGGTTGTGCACGAGCTGGCGCTCAAGCACAACGTGGCCGTTGAAGATGACCCCTTCGATACCGGTGAAGACACCATCGGTCTGCCCCATGTACTGGGCATTACCGATGTGTCGATTCACGCTGCGGAGGATCACGACAAAGCCTGACTGCCGGGTTCATCCGACAGACAGGTTTAACCGATCGCGGCCTTGCGCAGCGGTGTGGTCCAGCGTTCTGCCAGGATCACCCCGCCCAGCGTCAGGGCACCGCCGATAAAGTGATACGACGCCAGTTGCTCACCCAGCGCGAGCGCGGCAACTAGCGCCGTCAGGATCGGCACCAGGTTGAAAAACAACGTGGTACGGCTGGGTCCGAGGATGGAAATCGCTTTCATCCACAGCAGCGGCGCGAGCATCGAGGTCGGGATGCACGCATAGAGCACCAACGGAATGTTGCTCGCGTTCAAGCCAGTCTTCGGTGAAATCACGAACAGTGGAAACAGCGCAATGATCGCCACCAGAATCTGCAGATAGAGCAGCTGCAACGGCGGCATGCGCAACTGCCATTTCTTCAGCAGCGTGCTGTAGGTCGCGTAGGCCAGCGTTGCGACAAGCATCATCACATCGCCGACGTTGATGCCATGGGCAACCAGCAAGCTCCAGCTCCCTTGTGACACCACCCATAAGACGCCGGCAAACGACACAATTGCACCGACCAGTGCGCCTGCAGTCAGCCGCGTGCCGAGGCTGGCGATCGACATGCCCAGCGTCATCACCGGCACCAGCGACAGAATGATGCCCATGTTGGTGGCCGTCGTGATATTCGCCGCGTAGTACGCCAGGCTCTGATAAATCGCCATGCCCAAGACGCCCAGCACCACCACTTTGCCAATGATGGGTTTGATCTGCGCCCGGTTGCGCAGCACGGGGCCGAGCAGAAACGGCGTGAACAAAACCCCCGCCAGCAACCACCGATAGAAGCCGATTTCAGCCGGGAAAATACGCCCTGCGGCGGCCTTGGTGATGACGTTGTTGCCCGCCCAGATCATGACGGTCAGCAGTGGATAAAGGTATTGCATGAGCGAACCGGCTGTTGAATGAGGCGCCATTATCGGCCTGTCAGTCCGCACGTCCAGCGCACGCTGTGCATTTGCAGAAATATGCAGCAACATTCTTTGACTACACTGCTTTGAAAGCCATGCAGGTGCCTGGCGCTTCCGGAGAAAACCGATGACGATGCTGCGTATTCCTCTGCTGGTGTTGGGCCTGCTGCTGAGCGCCCAGGGTTTTGCCGCCACCGCGCAACAAAACAAGATGACCACCTGCAACGCCGATGCCTCGGCCAAATCCCTGAAGGGCGACGAGCGCAAGGCGTTCATGAGCACCTGCCTGAAGGCCGCGCCTGCGCCTGCCGCCACTCAGCAGGAGAAGATGAAAACCTGCAACGCCACGGCCAGTACCCAGGCGCTCAAGGGCGATGCGCGCAAGGCATTCATGAGCGATTGTCTTAAAAAGAAATAATTTTCCGAGCCGATTCCAGGCGCTGAAAAGCGGCGCCAGCCCCTGTACTTTCTGCGATTGCGGCCGATGATCTGGCCTGCAATCGCAGCCTCCTTGCGCTTGAGCCCTCAAGGGCTTTCGCGTCGCTGGTTCTCCACTCAGAACGCTGGCAGACTGCCCATCCTTCACGCCGCTCGTTTTGAGGCTGTATGCCAACGTTTACGCCCCGTCAAGTCTATCTGGCCAGTTGCATTCTCGTGTTCGGCGGGTTGCTGCTGGTCCTGCCGCTCAACCTTCTGCCCAGTCTGCTGGCGGGTTTGCTGGTGTATGAGCTGGTCGACATGCTCACGCCGCAGCTGCAACGGCTGATTGCCGGCGAGCGCGCGCGATGGCTGGCGGTGGCGTTGCTGGGGACTCTGGTGGTGACCGTGTTGGCGTTGCTGTTTGCCGGCGCGATCAGCTTTTTGCTGCACGAAGCGGAAAACCCCGGCGCGTCACTGGATAAATTCATGATTCTGGTGGATCGCGCCCGCGGTCAGCTGCCGCCCTTCATCGACAACTACCTGCCGGCCAGCGCCACCGAGTTTCAGGTGTCGCTCAGCGCCTGGCTGACCAAGCACCTCGGCGAGCTGCAACTGCTCGGCAAGGGCGCGGCGCACATGTTCGTGACGCTGCTGATCGGCATGGTGCTGGGCGCGATCATTGCCTTGCAGCGCATTCCCGATGTCACCAAGCGCAAGCCATTGGCGGCGGCGCTGTTCGAGCGTCTGCACCTGCTGACCCAAGCCTTCCGCAATATCGTCTTCGCGCAGATCAAGATCTCGCTGCTGAACACGGCGTTCACCTCGATCTTCCTGGCGGTGATCCTGCCTCTTTGTGGCGTGCACCTGCCGCTGACCAAAACCCTGATCGTGCTGACCTTTCTGCTGGGCCTGCTTCCGGTGGTGGGCAACCTGATGTCCAACACGCTGATCTTTATCGTCGGCATGTCGTTGTCGATCTGGGTGGCGATGGCGGCGTTGGGGTACCTGATCGTGATCCACAAGGTCGAGTATTTCCTCAACGCACGGATCGTCGGCGGGCAGATCAGCGCCAAGTCGTGGGAATTGCTGCTGGCGATGCTGATCTTCGAAGCCGCCTTCGGCCTGCCGGGCGTGGTCGCAGGGCCGATTTATTACGCGTACCTGAAAAGCGAACTGCGCCGGGCGGAGTTGGTATAGCGACTGGTGCTCAAGAGATCTGAACCCTTTTCACCGCTGCACGCGGTCAGTGGGACCGGCTTTAGCCGGGAAGGGGCCGGTTTGTGCACCATAAGATTTGCGGCGTGACACCCGACGCCTTCCCGGCTAAAGCCAGTCCTACAAGTGCACGCGGTGTCTTAGTAGGACCGGCTTCAGCCGGGAAGGGGCCAGTGGGTGAGCCATAAGATTTGCGGCGTGACACCCGGCGTCTTCCCGGCTAAAGCCAGTCCTACATTTGCACGCGGTCAGTAGGACCGGCTTCAGCCGGGAAGAGGCGTGTACCAACACCCTCAATTTCGCGGCGTGACGCCTGACGCTTTCCCGGCTAAAGCCAGTCCTGCAAGTGCACGCGGTCCCACTGAGGGCAAGACAGCTGCGAATCAGCCGTAGCGCTTCTTCGCTTCGATCGCCAGGCCGCTGCCGATGCTGCCGAAGATGTTGCCTTCGACGTGCCGAGCCTTGGGCAGCATGGCGGCGACGCTGTTGCGCAGGGCCGGGATGCCGCTGGAGCCGCCGGTGAAGAACACGGTGTCGACATCGGTCACGCCCACGCCTGCCTGATTCAGCAGATTCGTCACGCTGCCGCGCACGCGTTCGAGCAGCGCATCGATGGACGATACGAACAACTGCCGCGTCAGGTCGACGCTCAAGCCGGGCTCGACGCGGTCCATCGGCACCGGGCGGCTGTCCGCTTCGGTCAGCTGGATCTTGGTCTCTTCCACTTCCATCGCCAGCCAGTGGCCGGCGCGTTGCTCGATCAGCTTGAACAGCCGGTCGATGCCCTGGGTGTCTTCGATGTCATAGCGCATGCTGCCCAGCGCCAGTTGCGACTTTTGCGAATACACCGAGTTGATCGTGTGCCAGGTCGCCAGGTTCATGTGCGTGCTGGTCGGCATGTAGGCGCCGCTTTTCATCCGGCTGCCGTAACCAAACAGCGGCATCACGCCCTGCAGGCTCAGCTGCTTGTCGAAGTCGGTACCGCCGATGTGCACGCCGCCGGTGGCGAGGATGTCGCTGTGGCGGTCATCGATCAACCGACGCTCCGGGGACAGACGCACCAGCGAGAAGTCCGACGTACCACCGCCGATGTCGACGATCAGCACCAGCTCTTCACGGTCCAGGGTCGACTCGTAGTCGAACGCCGCCGCAATCGGCTCGAACTGAAAGGAAACGTCCTTGAAGCCGATCTTGCGCGCCACGTCGGCCAAGGTGTCTTCGGCCTCTTGATCGGCGGCAGCGTCGTCATCGACGAAATGCACCGGACGGCCCAGCACCACTTGCTCGAAGGAATGACCGGCCGAGGCTTCGGCGCGTTTCTTGAGTTCGCCGATGAATAGCCCGAGCAGGTCCTTGAACGGCATCGCCGTACCGAGCACGCTGGTGTCGTGCTTGATCAGCTTGGAACCCAGCAGGCTCTTGAGCGAGCGCATCAGGCGGCCTTCGTAGCCCTCGAGGTATTCGTGAAGGGCGAGGCGACCGTAGACCGGGCGGCGCTCTTCGATATTGAAAAACACCACCGAAGGCAGCGTGATCTTGCCGTCCTCCAGCGCGATCAGCGTTTCCGCTCCGGGACGCAGCCAGCCGACCGTGGAGTTGGACGTGCCGAAATCGATGCCAAGGGCACGGGCCGGGGATGGAGTGCTCATCTGCTTTGCATACCAGTCAAAAAACGGCCGCGCAGTGTATGCGAGTGCGCGCCGGATGCGTAGCGCGAAACGTCGGTTTATCAGCCGCTGGGCATCTATTTCGCGCGCGTGTCTTGAACTGCGGCCCCGAGCCCCAATCTAGCAGGCAACTCTTTAATGCTTTTGGCCGGTCTGGACAGCGTTTCATTTCGCGCGACTGCGTGCCGATAACCTTGCAACGTTCAACGCTGCCAGCGTTCACATGTGAAACGCGGTGCGGACTGGGCTGGATATTCCAGAATTGGGTGACCGTCAGATGGACTTCAAAGACTATTACAAGATCCTTGGCGTAGAGCCGACGGCGGACGAAAAGACAATCAAGACCGCCTATCGCAAGCTCGCGCGCAAGTATCATCCCGACGTCAGCAAAGAGCCTGGCGCGGAAGACAAATTCAAAGAGGCTTCCGAAGCCTATGAAGCGCTGAGCGATCCGGAAAAGCGCGCCGAATACGACGAGATCCGTAAGTACGGTAGTCAGGGCCGGTTCCAGCCGCCGCCTGGCTGGCAGGGCCGTGGCGGCGCGGGCGCAGGGCCGGGTTTTGGCGGCGGCGGCTTCGAGGACGGAGATTTTTCCGACTTCTTCAGCTCTATCTTCGGCAATCGTGGTGGTCAGCAAGGCGGTCGGGCGCAGAGCCCGGGGCGTCGAGGGCAGGATGTGGAGATGGAACTGGCGGTGTTTCTGGAGGAGACGCTCTCCACCGAGTCCAAGCAGATCAGCTTCAAGGTGCCGCAGCACAGCGCCAACGGCCAGCGCATGGCGGACATCACCAAGACGCTGAACGTGAAGATCCCGGCGGGCGTCACCGATGGCGAGCGCATCCGCTTGAAAGGGCAGGGCGCTCCCGGCGTGGCCGGTGGCGAGAAGGGCGATCTCTATCTGATCATTCGTCTGGCGCCGCACCCGATGTTCGACGTCGAGGGCCACGACCTGATCATCACGGTGCCGATCGCGCCGTGGGAAGCGGCGCTGGGCACCAAGGTCGCCGTTCCGACACTGACCGGCAAGATCAATCTCACCATCCGTCCGGACAGTCAGAACGGCCAGCGGCTGCGGGTCAAAGGCAATGGTCTTTTGAACAAGCAAGGCCAGCGCGGCGATCTGTACGCACAACTGAAAATCGTCATGCCCAAATCCACCGATGAGGCTACCAAAGCGCTGTGGGAAAAGCTGGCCGAGCAGGCCGCGTTCGATCCGAGGGCTCAATGGAGTAACTGATCATGAGCAACACCCTGGTCATCGACATGCAGGAGTTCTGTCAGGTGGTCGACCTGCCGGCCGCCTTCGTCATCGAGATTGTCGAACATGGCATTCTCGAACCCCAGGGAAGGCAGCCGGACGAATGGCTGTTCGACAGCGCGGCGCTGTCGATTGCCAAACGCGCGGTCAAATTGCATTACGAATTGCAGCTGGAATGGGACGGCGTCGCCCTGGCGCTGAACCTGCTCGACGAGCTTGAACACGTGAGGGCGGAAAACCGCATGCTCAGGCAGCGGTTGGGGCGGTTTCTCGACTGACAGGCTGGCCTAAAAGGCGGTGTGGGAGCGAGCTTGCTCGCGAAGAGGCCTTCTCATTCGTTACATCTTCGGCGGCAGGACTGCCGCCTTCGTGAGCAAGCTCACTCCCACAAGTGCTGCGTTTCTGCCAGACAGCGATCTTCCTGCTGACGACGTCATTGTGGGAGCGAGCTTGCTCACGAGTAGGCCCTTCCATCCGCTACATCTTCGGCAGCAGGGATGCAGTCTTCGTGAGCAAGCTCATTTAAACAAGTGCTGCGTTTCTGCCAGATAGCGAACTTCCTGCTGACGACGTCATTGTGGGAGCGAGCTTACTCACGAATAGGCCCTTCCATCCGCTACATCTTCGGCAGCAGGGATGCAGTCTTCGTGAGCAAGCTCACTCCCACATGGGCTGCGTTTCTGCCAGATAGCGATCTTCCTGCTGACGACGTCATTGTGGGAGCGAGCTTGCTCGCGAAGAGGCCTTTTCATTCGTTACATATTCGGCGGCAGGACTGCCGCCTTCGTGAGCAAGCTCACTCCCACAGGTATCGAGTGCCCCTGCAACAGCGCGGTGTTTGGCCGATAGCGATTCCGTGCAACCGCCTGCTAGCCTTTCTTCGGCAATTCCACGGTAAACGTCGTGCCGTCTCCGACGTTGGACACGACCGTGATGCCGCCGCCATGGGCGTTCACCACTTCTTTTACGATGAACAGTCCCAGGCCCAGGCTGGTGGACGGGTTGTGGATGCCGGCCTTTTCATTGGCCGAGCGCACCAGCGGGTCGAAGATGCTGCCGATGGCTTCCTCCGCAATCGGCTCGCCGTCGTTGTGCACCGAGAGGCTCACGTGGTTTTCGCTGCCGGTGAGCGTGACGGTGACCCGACGCGTCGCCGCGCCATGCTGCAAGGCGTTGCCAATCAGGTTTTGCAGCAATTGCGCGATGCGCGCCTGATCCCACTCGCCCCGGGTCTCACCGGTGCTGGTGAACACTGCGTTGCAATCGGGCTGCCCCGCCGTGGCCGCGTCAATGGCTTCACGGCAGGCGAGGGTCATCTCCATCGGCTTGCGTTCGACCGGCAACGTGACGCCGAGACGGCTTCGAACGAACTCCAGCAAATCGCTGATCATCGTTCCCATCAACAGGCTGCTGCTCTTGATGCGCTTGATATACGCAAGATCGGCGTCCGTCAGCGCGGTTTTGCGCATGAGCACTTCGGACGACATGCCGATGGCCTGCAAGGGCGCGCGCAGGTCGTGGCCGAGAATGGCGAGAAAGATGTCACGGGAACGCGTCACGCGATCGGCGTAGGCGGCCGTCGACTCGGCCAGGGCTTCGTCGATGGCTTCGTTGAAGCGAATCATGTCAGTGAGGTGACTGGCCTGTGGCTCTTTCTGGCTTTCTGCCCAAAAGCGCACAACCGTGGCCCGAAGGTGACGGAATTCGGAGGTCATCTGCACCAGATCAAACCCGACGATATGCCGCAGCTCGCCATGACTGGAGGCGGCCTGATCGAGTGTCGGGGTTTTGCCGATGTCTTCGCCCTGAGCCTTGGCGATACGCTCGGCCTTGGTCTGGGCGGTGTTCATGTCACGGGCCGCCGCGAGAAGGATCGCCTCGGCGTGGTCGCGCAGCTCGACTGAACTCATCTGGGCGGCTGCGGGCGTCAGCGTGGCCGCAAACCGTTCCCACTCATCGACGATGCGATCCACATTCTGAACGATGAAGTCCGAAAGACGCATGGGGGACTACCTTGCTGGCGGGGCGCTGAATGAGAGCGCGCATAGTACCGCCATGTTGTTGCAGGAAGCATCACGCATTTGCGTGCGCTTCCTCTTAGTGTTGGCTCGCCGTCCAGTTGAAGCGCTGTCAGGCAGCCAAAACAAGCCATGTAGGAGACCAGGGTCGCGCCCCACCGTGCTCACGAAGGCGGCATTTCAGCCACTGAAAGAGTGGGTGGATGCGCCGGCCCCTTCGCGAGCAAGCTCGCTCCCACAACAAAGTGAGTTCTGCGCTTAGAACAGAAAATACCGCTGCGCCATCGGCAAGACCTCGGCCGGCTCGCACCACAACAGCACGCCGTCGGCCTTGACCTGATACGTCTGCGGGTCCACGTCGATGTTCGGCAGGTAGTCGTTGTGGATGAGGTCGGCCTTGGTCACGCTGCGGCAGCCCTTCACCACCCCAATCTGTTTCTTCAGCCCCAGCTGCTCCGGAACGCCGGCATCAAAGGCCGCCTGGCTGATGAAGGTCAGGCTGCTGGCGTGGAGCGAGCTGCCGTAGCTGGCGAACATCGGGCGGTAGTGAACCGGCTGCGGGGTCGGGATCGAGGCGTTGGCGTCGCCCATCAGACTCGCGGCAATCGACCCACCTTTAAGGATCAGCGTCGGTTTCACGCCGAAGAAAGCCGGGCGCCAGAGCACCAGGTCCGCCCATTTGCCCACTTCCACCGAGCCCACCTCATGGCTGATGCCGTGGGTGATCGCCGGGTTGATGGTGTATTTGGCGATGTAGCGTTTGGCGCGAAAGTTGTCATTTCCCTCGCCGTCACCAGGCAATGGCCCGCGCTGGCGCTTCATTTTGTCGGCGGTCTGCCAGGTGCGCATGATCACTTCGCCGACGCGGCCCATGGCCTGGCTGTCGGAGCTGAGCATCGAGAATGCGCCCAGATCATGAAGAATGTCCTCGGCGGCAATGGTTTCGCGGCGGATGCGGCTCTCGGCGAACGCGACGTCTTCGGCGATGCTGGGGTCCAGGTGATGGCAGACCATCAGCATGTCCA
Organism: Pseudomonas sp. HP_12; assembly: GCF_055283955.1. Classification (NCBI taxonomy): domain Bacteria; kingdom Pseudomonadati; phylum Pseudomonadota; class Gammaproteobacteria; order Pseudomonadales; family Pseudomonadaceae; genus Pseudomonas; species Pseudomonas sp. HP_12. The sequence continues at coordinate 4,763 of NZ_JBTOQG010000045.1, read as the reverse complement.
GGTGCTCGTCGATGGTGTTGCGGGTGAACGGCCGGGTCGGGTTGGTCGAGCTCGGCAGCACGTTAGGGAAGCCGCAGGCCTTGATGATGTCCGGTGCGTGACCGCCGCCGGCGCCTTCGGTGTGGTAGGTGTGAATGGTGCGGTTCTTGAACGCCGCCAGGGTGGTTTCGACGAAGCCGGATTCGTTCAGGGTGTCGGTGTGGATCGCCACCTGCACGTCGTACTGATCAGCGACGCTCAGGCAGTTGTCGATGGCTGCTGGCGTGGTGCCCCAGTCTTCGTGCAGCTTGAGGCCGATGGCGCCGGCCTTGACCTGCTCGATCAGAGGCTCGGGCAGGCTGACGTTGCCCTTGCCGGTGAAGCCGATGTTCATGGGGAACGCTTCGGCGGCCTGCAGCATGCGCATCATGTGCCACTTGCCGGGCGTGACCGTGGTCGCGTTGGTGCCCGTCGCCGGGCCGGTGCCGCCGCCGATCATGGTGGTGACGCCGCTCATCAGCGCTTCCTCGATCTGCTGCGGGCAGATGAAGTGGATGTGGGTGTCGACGCCGCCAGCGGTGAGGATCATGCCTTCGGCTGCAATCACTTCGGTCGCCGCGCCGATGGCGATGGTGACGCCGGGCTGGATGTCCGGGTTGCCGGCCTTGCCGATGGCCGCGATGCGCCCGTCCTTGAGGCCGACGTCGGCTTTGACGATGCCCCAGTGATCGACGATCAGTGCGTTGGTGATCAGCGTGTCGACGACTTCGGCAGCCACGCCCTGGCCCTGGCCCATGCCGTCACGAATGACCTTGCCACCGCCGAACTTCACTTCCTCGCCATAGACCGTGAAGTCCTGCTCGACCTCGATCCACAGCTCGGTGTCGGCCAGACGCACACGGTCGCCGACAGTGGGGCCAAACATGTCGGCGTAGGCTTGTCGACTGATCTTCATACTTCGTTCCTCGAATCAAAGCGGCAAGCCTCAAGCGGCAAGCGGCAAGCGGCAAGCGGCAAGCGGCAAGCTGCAAGTAAAAGCGAATGTTGTGTACGCCGCGGACTGCTGTGCTTGGCGCTTGCAGCTTGACCTGGCTGGAAAGTGAACGCGTTTTACAGTTCACCCATAACTCTTCCGGCAAACCCGAAAACCCGCCTCAACCCGGCCAGGTCCACCAACTCCACTTCCCGCGCCTGCCCTGGCTCGAAGCGCACGGCGGTGCCGGCCGGGATGTTCAGGCGCATGCCCCGGCTGGCGGCGCGGTCGAAGGTCAGGGCGTCGTTGGTCTCGAAAAAATGAAAGTGCGAGCCGACCTGAATCGGCCGGTCGCCGCTGTTGGCGACGCTGAGGGTGATGGTGCGGCGACCGGCGTTGAGCTCGATGTCGCCGGGCTGGATCTGGTACTCACCAGGAATCATGCGCTCTTCCTCGACAGTAACTTGTAGTAAATGGCCGTGGCCTTGTATTCGCCGTCGGGGTTGCAGGCGTAGTCCGGCAGCAGGCCAGACAGCTCGTAACCCAGCGCGCGATAGAAATCTTCAGCATCGGAACCTGCCAGCGTGTCCAGAAACAACAGCCCGCGCTGATGCTGCTGCGCGGCCTGTTCCACGGCGGTCATCAATTGAGTTGCCAGCCCGCGCCGACGCGCCTGACTGAGCACCAGCAATTTCTGCACCTCGGCGCGGTTCAGGCCGTTGGCCTTCTGGCACAGCGCCAATTGCACCGTCGCCAGCACCTGGTCTTCTTCTGCCACCACCCACAGCAGCACGTTGCCCTGCTTGACCTCGGCTTTGACGCCGTCCCACCAGTCGGCAGCCTCCTCGGCGCCTAGATCCGCCATGAACCCGACCGACGCGCCGTCGCGCACGGCGTCGAGCAATAGCGCCACCAGACCCGGGCGATAGTGGGCAAAACTTTCTGGCGTGACACGGCGTAAGTGGGCGGCATTCATGGGCGAAATCCTTTCAGAATGAACATTCAGGCGACAGGCTTGATGCCGGGCGCTTGCGAGGGTGGAGCAGAGGCGCCGGGCGACAGGTCCAGTTGCATGAAGGTCAGGTCCAGCCAGCGGCCGAACTTGGTGCCGACCTGGGGCATCTGCCCGGTGGTGATGAAACCCTCGCGCGCGTGCAGGTGAATCGACGCCGCGTTTCCGCTTTCGATGGCCGCGACCATCATGTGCTTGTCGCAGGCTCGGGCGCGTTCGATCAGCGCTTTCATGAGCAGCGGACCCAGGCCGTTGCCCCGTTGATCGGCACGCACGTAAACCGAGTGCTCAACGGTGTGGCGAAAGCCTTCGAATGGCCGCCAGTCGCCGAACGACGAATAGCCCAGCACCTGATCGTCGGCGTCGATCGCCACCAGAATCGGGTACGCCTGGGCCTGGCGCGCGGCGAACCAGGCTTCGCGGTTGGCGAGGTCCACCGGTTGCTCGTTCCAGATCGCCGTGGTGTTGAGCACGGCGTCGTTGTAGATGGCCAGCACGGCCGGCATGTCCGTCAGCAATGCGTCACGAATCGAATAGGTCATGTTCGTTTCCACGGGTTCCTGTGTGGCTGTTTCAGTGGGCATCTCAGCTTCAATGCGTCGCTCAGGCAATCGGTTGATGCACGGTGACCAGCTTGGTGCCGTCCGGAAAGGTGGCCTCGACCTGGATTTCCGGGATCATTTCCGGGATGCCCTCCATCACTTGTTCGCGGGTCAGCAGGGTGGTGCCGTAGTGCATGAGGTCGGCAACGGTCTGGCCGTCCCGCGCACCTTCCAGCAGGGCGGCGGAGATGAAGGCCATCGCTTCCGGGTAGTTGAGCTTCACACCGCGTGCCAGCCGCCGCTCGGCCACCAGGCCTGCGGTGAAGATCAACATCTTGTCTTTTTCGCGTGGTGTCAGGTCCATGGGTTTTGTCCGTCTTAAATAACTGAATAAGTCAGCGCTGCAATGTATCTGTAGGAGTGAGCTTGCTCGCGATTGCGGTGTGTCAGAGACATATTCCTATCTGACGGATCGCTATCGTCCGGATGCGGCCCAGACCAAGCTCACTCCTACAGCATGTCTATGCGTGCCCCGAGGGAGCGGGTCGGGCAACGCGTCCCATCAAGTGCTCCAGATCCGCGGCGCCACCGCTTCCCGGCCCAACAGGGCAGGGCGCAGCAGCTTCCATAATGCAATCAGCCAGGCCCGCGCATGCAGGGCTTCGTCTGCCAGGCAACGGGCGATGATCAGCCCGGGCAGCTGGCTCAGGTCGCCGCGCACGGGGGAATGTTCGGCCAGCTCGCGGCAGCGCTCCATCAATTCAGCGTCGATTTCCCCGGTCACTATCAGCGTTGCGAACACCGGTTTGCCGCCGAGGCCGATCGGCGAATCGAGCAAGCCGTCATTGCCGACGATGCGCTGGCGCTCGTGCCACAGCAGCTTGCCGTCACGCCGAATATCCAGATGCGCCTGAAAGTGGCCCTGATCGAAACGCTCGCCACTGGCCGGCCGGCCCAGTGCAACCACATCCCAATAAAACAGCCGGGCGTCGCCTTCAAGGTCGATTCGCGTGGTCAGTTCAGCCTTGGCCTCGCTGAACACGATGCTCTCCTGGGGCAGCCACTCCAGCGTGCCGCCTGCAGCGACTTTGATGTCCAGTTGTTGATAAGCCGGACCCGCCGCGCGGTACCACTTCGCTGCGCCGGGGCTGGTCAATTGCGCCCAGGCGTTGGCACCGACGCTGGCGCTGATGTCCAGCCGGTCGCCGCCGGCAATGCCGCCCGGCGGGTGAACGATGATGTGCTGGCAGACCTGCGGGCCTTCTGCGTACAGATGCTTTTGCACCCGCAACGGACCTTTATGGCGTCGCTGGGTCGGGCGCGTGCTGTCGCCGAAACGCCCATACGCCAGCTCCAGCTCGGCATGCCAGCTGGGGGTGAACAGGGCGGTGTGGGCAGGAAGATTCATAAGTCGATTATCGTGTTATCGAAGGACCGTACCTTAGCTGATCGGCGCATTAAATAGTGACCAGACCCCGAACGCCTTCGGCCTCCATGTTTTCGCCGCGGCCCTGCTGGACGATCTCGCCGCGGGACATGACGATGTACTGATCCGCCAGCTCGGCGGCGAAGTCATAGAACTGCTCGACCAGCAGAATCGCCATGTCACCACGCGCCGCGAGCTTTTTGATCACCGCGCCAATCTCCTTGATCACCGAGGGCTGAATGCCTTCGGTGGGCTCGTCGAGAATCAGCAGGCGAGGGCGACTGGCGAGGGCGCGACCGATCGCCAGTTGCTGTTGCTGACCGCCGGACAGGTCACCACCACGCCGGTGCTTCATCTGCAGCAGCACCGGGAACAGCTCGTAAATGAACGGCGGGACTTCCTTGGCCTCCGAGCCGGGGAACCGCGACAGGCCCATCAACAGGTTTTCCTCAACGGTCAGTCGGCCGAAAATCTCCCGGCCCTGGGGCACGTAGGCGATTCCGGAATGCACGCGCTGGTGGGGCTTAAAACCGGTGATCGGCTTGCCCTCCCAGTGCACCACGCCTTCTTTGGCGGGCAGCAGCCCCATCAGCACTTTCAACAGCGTGGTCTTGCCCACGCCGTTACGACCGAGCAGGCACGTGACCTCGCCGATTTTTACGTCAAACGACAGGCCTCGGAGGATGTGGCTGCCGCCGTAATACTGGTGGAGCTTTTCGACTTGGAGCATGGCTGAATTCTCAAAAATTCTGTGTAGGAGTGAGCTTGCTCGCGATTGCGGTGGATCAGTCACCGTTCATGTGCTGTCTCTTATACACATCTCCGAGCCCA
>NZ_JBTOQG010000044.1:0-780 GCF_055283955.1 Pseudomonas sp. HP_12 | reverse complement strand
CCTTCGTTCCTCAGGGTTCCTTCACTCCGGTCTCGCTCCGTGGGCCCGCCGCCATCCGCCATCCATGGCGGGGGGCGGCTCTCGCGGCATCCATGCCGCTCGGCCCACTCCGCGAAACCTGCGTTCAGCCTGCACCAAAGTCGCGATGGGTGTCGTCTGGACGTCTTGCGTATGAAGATCAAGATCAACAGCTTCCCGGCTGAAGCCGGTCCTACGGACTGCGTGCGCTTCTCCGGCTGAGATTGATCGTTCCCACGCTCCGCGTGGCAACGCATCCTCTGACGCTCTGCGTCAGATCCCTGCTTGATGCACATCTTCTGCAGGACGCGGAGCGTCCGGGGCGGCATTACCACGCGGAGCGTGGGAACGATCGGAAGCGCGTTTAAAGCAGATCAAAGGCTTCCCGGCTGAAGCCGGTCCTATAGTCATCGCCAGTCCTACAGGTGCGCGCGGTTAGTGGGACCGGCTTTAGCCGGGAAGAGGCCGATGCAGGCGCTGGCAGTTCCGCTGACCAAACACCGTCCCCGTGGGAGCGAGCTTGCTCGCGAATGCTGTTGCCGTTGCCGTTGCCGTTGCCGTGCTTTTGATCTTCGTACGCAAAAAGCCCAAACACCACAAATCGCGACTTGGGTGCAGGCTGAACGCAGACGACGCGGAGTGGGTCGAGCGGCATGGATGCCGCGAGAGCGCCGCTAGGACATGGATGTCCGTTCGGCGCGGGCCCACGGAGCGTCGTCGGAGTGAGGGTATTCCGACGAAGGAGGAACCCAACCAGGAGCA
>NZ_JBTOQG010000043.1:0-1100 GCF_055283955.1 Pseudomonas sp. HP_12 | reverse complement strand
TGTGGGAGATTCTATGGTTGTCATCAAGCCAAAATCCCCCCTTTCGGTTGATATTCGCTCTGATTTTTCATCAGGGAGAACGCGATCCGAGCGAGTTTGCGGCCAAGCATGACAAGCACCTGGGTAGTCGCTTTTCCACTGCCCAGATGTTTGTTGTAGAACGCTTTCCAGGCAATTGATCGGCTGGCCGACATGGCCGCGTTGTGCAGTAATCGACGAACTTCCGAGCACCCTCGCTTAGTTAAGGATCTACGGCCATTTTTTTGGCCCGAGTCACTCACCCTCAGATCCATGCCCAAAAAAGCGATGAAAGAGTCGCCGCTGTTAAAGTCGCCTCGGTTGTACGCCATGACCAAAGCGGTTGCAGTGAGAAAACCGATACCCTCGATCGCTTGGCAGCGAGCGACTTCTTCCAGCAAGCCGGCTTCGCGCAATACATCTTTGAGTTTCTTCTGAACCAGCAGGTCCAGGCGTTCAACGGACTTGAGAAAAGTGGCGAACACAGCCTTCAAACTGGCGTCATTTGCCCAGCTCTGGGTCAGGCTGGTTTTGGCCTGAACCAGCGAAGCCCTGCGCCGCAGAAGGCTTTGCAGCTTGCCGTAGACGGCGGGAGGTGGAGTCCAGGGGCGTAAATCTTCGCCTTCGTTTTTCAGATAACGGGCAAGAAGACGAGCATCGGAGGCGTCCGTTTTACTGCGCACGCCAACACTTTTACGGTAATTACTCAGCTGATAGCCATCAATGATGTAAACGTCGAAACCCGCCTCATAAGCCAGCTCGATCAGGTCGATGTGATAAACATTTGTTGCTTCAACTGCAATCGCGGTGGGCCTCGGCAACGTTTTAAGCCAGCGCTTTATGGCGGGCTTGTCGTTGGTTATCGAGGTGAGCAAATCCTGATCTGGCTCGTAAATAACGAGTTCAATTTTGGCGACATCCACGCCCACGATTGACTTCGAAACGTGCATTGCCATGGACACTTCTCCACGTTAAGGTTTTACGGCTTGGAGGGGTTTCACCCAGAGGCGCAGGCTTGTTTCTATCGTCGCTTGAACGAAGCATTCTTTATCGGCGCTTTTGGTGGAAGGGGTGGGGCGAGG
>NZ_JBTOQG010000042.1:0-1230 GCF_055283955.1 Pseudomonas sp. HP_12 | reverse complement strand
GCTGCAGAGCCCCAGTTGGCAGTGATATTGCGCAGCCCGAGCCAGATCAGTTTGGTTGCCGCATCGTCGGTCGGGAAGTGACCGCGCGTCTTGATGATCTTTCGTAGCTGAGCGTTGATGCTCTCGATGGCGTTGGTGGTGTAGATCACTTTTCGGATCGCTGGCGGGAAAACGAAAAATGGAATCACGCGATCCCAAGCCCGTCGCCACGCCGCCACTACCGTCGGATATTGCTTGCCCCATGGCCCGGTTTCAAACGCATCCAGCGCCTGTTCAGCCGCTTCGGCGGTCACCGCCTGATAGATCGGCTTGAGCGCCTTGGCCAGTTCGCGGCGCTTATCCCAAGACACATAATCAAGGCTGTTGCGGATCAGATGAACAATGCAGGTTTGCAGTGTCGTAGCTGGAAAGACTGCGCCAAGGGCTTCTGGCATGCCTTTGAGCCCATCAGTCACAGCGATCAGGACATCTTCAACGCCGCGTGTTTTGAGGTCGTTGAAAACCTTCATCCAGAACTTGGCGCCTTCGGTATTTTCGATCCAGATGCCGAGAATATCGCGCGTGCCGTCGGGCAGAACACCCAGTGCCAAGTAAACGGCCTTGTTGCGAACCAGCCCTTCTTCACGGATTTTGACCCGCAGAGCATCGAAGAAAATAACCGGATACATCGGCTCAAGAGGCCGCTGCTGCCATGCACCGATTTCTGCCATGACCTCGTCGGTGACAGAGCTGATGAAGTCAGGCGAAACGTCCGTACCATACTGCTCGGAGAGGAATGCGCGGATTTCTCTGACCGTCATTCCTCGGGCGTACATGGCGATGATCTTGTCGTCGAAACCGGTGTAACGGCGCTCGTGCTTGGGGATCAAAATGGGCGAAAAACTGCCGTCACGGTCACGCGGGATATCCAGCCGGATCGGACCATCCCCGGTTAGAACCGTCTTGCCGCTTTTGCCATTACGCTGGTTGGTTTCATCCTCTGGGCGCTGCGCGCCCGGCGGATAGCCCAGGTGATGGCCGAGCTCGGCACTAAGCGCTCGCTCGATCAACGCCTTCTTGAACGCCGCAGAGGCGTCTTCGATGGCTTCAGCGGTCATCAGTCCGCCGCCGAACTGCTCAAGCAGCTCTTTAGGGATTTTGGGTAGCTCGCGTAACGCAGGTTTCTTTTTGGTTGGCATACATGCACCTCTTACTCATGTTATGCCCGAACACAAAATTTCTGACACCCCC
>NZ_JBTOQG010000041.1:0-1251 GCF_055283955.1 Pseudomonas sp. HP_12 | reverse complement strand
TGAAGTGGTCAACTTTTTCCGGACACCTCAATCGGTGATTGTCAGACCGCTTGCCGCTCGTACTGATTGGGCGTCATGTTGCCCAACGTCGAGTGCAATCGCCCCTCGTTATAGAACCGCCCGATGTAATCAGTGATGTCCTTTATTGCTTCGCCGTGGTTGGCGTAATCCTTTCTCCAGGTGCGCTCCATCTTTAGGTTCAGGAAGAAGCGCTCCATCACTGCATTGTCCCAGCAATTACCTTTTCGGCTCATGCTGCAACGCATCCCGTTGCGAGTCAGCAGCGATTGATAGGCAGCTCCCGCGTACTGGCTGCCTCTGTCCGAGTGGGCAATCAGGCCCGGTTCAGGCTGCCTTTGAGCAATGGCCAGTTGCATTGCGCTGGTCACCAGTTCGGCGCGCATATGGGTTGCCATGGCCCAGCCGACGATTTTGCGTGAAAACAGGTCCATAACCGCAGCCAGATAGACCCAACCGCTTCGTGTGCGTATGTAGGTGATGTCTGCGACCCATGACTGATTGATTGCCTTGGGGTTGAACTGGCGATTGAGCAAGTTTTCAGCAACCGGCAAGTTGTGGTTACTGTCGGTTGTGTGGATAAACTTGCGCTTCCAGATCGGGCGCAGACCCTGTTGTTTCATGAGGCGACGAACCTTGAAACGACCGATGGAAACACCTTCATCACGCAGCGCGCCCAGCACGCGGCGGCTACCGTAGCAGTGTTCTTTGGACTCGAATGTCGCCTTGACCATGGCCGCTGCAGCGCAGATGGGCTTGGGTTTCTGGCAACGTTGGCGAGCTTCATAGAACCCGGAACGACTGATCCGCAAAACCCGGCAGATATGAGCCACCGGGTAGGCCTTGCGATGTAATTGGTGAACCAGTTGATGGATCACTTCAATTCGCGGGCAAAGAAGGCCGTAGCTTTTTTTAGGATGTCGTTGTCCATTTTTAGCTGCCGAATCTGCTGCTCCAACTGACGAATTCGCTGCTGCTCACTGGTCAATGGATTACCAATACCCGGCCCGCCCAACAGCTCGGCCTTGTATTGCTCAACCCAACGACGCACTGCCGTATCACTCAGATTCATGTCAAGACAGACCGAGTTCACGCTCTGGCCCTGGTCGACGATGAGCTTGCAGACATCAAGCTTGAAGGCTGCATCGAATTTTCTGTATTTCTTGGTCATGATCGTTCCTCAATGGGTACAGTTTCCCCCATTGAGGTGTCCGGGGTCATTAGGCCAGCTCA
>NZ_JBTOQG010000040.1:0-1462 GCF_055283955.1 Pseudomonas sp. HP_12 | reverse complement strand
CCTCTTCACACCCTGAGGTCATCCGTCAATCTGCAGCCAGCTCAGCCAAGCGCTCTGACAAAGGCGATCCGTGCCTGCTCAAGGCTTTCAAATAGATCTGCTCCTCATACACGGTGCTGGTTTTCCAGCACCGGTACAAAATCCTTATCCATTTGAACGCCAGTGCCCTGATTGCAACTTGATAGGTGCTGCCTTTGGCTCTTTGCTGCCTATAAAATTCACCGGCCCATGCTGACCGGCGAACGCTTTGGCCCGCCCACTCCACAAAGGTCTGCCGTAGAAATACAGAGCATTGCCACCGCCAGTGCACCCACTGTTTTTTGCCGCTTCGCTCAGTAACGGGTGCCACGCCGGCGTATTTTTGCACTTCATCAGCAGCATTGAAGCGATCACGCTGATCACCAAACGCTACCATCAGACGGGGCGCCAGCTGCTTGCCTGCGCCCGGCAAAGTATGAAAGATTTTATAGTCAGCCATTGAGTTGGCCAGTGTTTCGATTTCGATATCGAAGCTTTTTATCGAGGCCAACATCACTTTGAGCTGATCTGCCAAGGCCAATGTGTACAGCCGTGACGGGGCGATAATCGAGTGATCTTCGGTCAATGGCTTGGCCTTCAAGATCAACTCCTGGCGTTTTTGACTCAGCGCCGAGCGGCGAACGTTATGGCTGTCGAGGAACTTATCCAGGGAGGCCGGACGCGCACGACTGAGTTCATCAAGCGAAGGCCATCGACGCAGGAAGTCGGCAAAGACTAGGGTGCCGTGATCCTTAAACAACTCCAGAGCCAATGGGTAGTACTGTTTTAGGGTGCTGCAGAGCCTGTTGCTCACCCTGACCCTATCCTCCACCAACTGACGCCGCTGCTCGGTCAAGCTGCCCAGTATGCGCATCTCAGAACTTTGCAAACTCAAGGCCGGGAATTTTTCCGGATGAGTCATCAGAAGCTCAAGCGCCCACTGCGCATCACTTGGATCATCCTTTGCGCCGCTGGGAACAAAGGCTTTGCGGTATTTGGCCAAGGTGGTGGGATTGATTGGAAATAGAACAATGAAGTCGTACTTTTGAAGCGCTGAGACCAAAGGTCCTTTGGTCAGCTCTACCGCTACCGCGATAGGGGCTCCGTAAGCGTGATGAAGGGCTAAGGCCCAGCGCTCGATGCTCTCGGGGGTATGGTCAATGCGGCTAAACTGACGAGTGCTCTCACCGGCAACTTGCAGGCAGACATCGTGCTTGGAGTCTGCCCAGTCGATACCGACAAAGGCCGTAAACGAGGTATTGATCAGCGACGGCATACGAAACCTCCACAGGCGCTAAAGTACATGCAGGGACATGCATGCTTGCGTCCAGCGAAGGCGATATAGAGAGCCGGTGCGACGGCTTTCCCTGAGAGTTCGTCAAGGTCGCAAGCGCACCCACAGACTCGAATATGAAGAGGTAAGCCTCAAGGGCTTCGTGAGCTT
>NZ_JBTOQG010000039.1:0-2050 GCF_055283955.1 Pseudomonas sp. HP_12 | reverse complement strand
GGAGGCACAGACCCGTCGTAGCCGGCCACCATGAAAGCGATGAAGCACCTGGCGACATTGGCGAGCGCCTTGATCGTTCTCATTGTGAGATCTCCATCAGGTCGACGACTTCGAAAGTGCTGGGCCACATCAACCGGCCGAACGACTCGGCAATGCCTTTGCGATCGAATAGCGCGACAGCGGGATCCGGTGGATTCGACAGATCGATCTTCGAGGAGCACGCGTAGACCGCGTAACGGAACGCCGCAGGGTCAGGCGCGGCAAGTCGGGTATCGCTCATGCTGATGCTCCGGCGCGGCGGGCGCGCAGTTCGGCCAAGGCCTTGTTTCCGATATCGGGAGTGCGTCGGGCTTCAGCGCGGGCCGGCAGGGCCAAGGGCATCGCCTGCAATGGCAGACCCTCGATCATGCGGCGGACCGTGATCACGTAGTTCCTCTCGAAGAGCTTCATGGCGAGGGAGGATTCCAGGCGGTTGAGAGGTTCGAAGCCGCACTCTTTCGCCGTATGCCAGACCGCCTGATGCGACCACTTGCCCTGCCCGGCCATGGATGGGTGAGCGTTGCGGCAGGCCTCGCGGAAAGCCTTCTCCAGCGATGGGATGCCTAGCATTTCCGGGGTTGGCTGGCACAGCTTGATGAACTTGCCCACGCTCGGTGCGAAGTCGGAACCCATCTTGCGGCACTGCTCGATGCCGAAGCGGATCTGCTCGATGCGGGTGATGTTCTCGGCCATGAACGCCTTGGTCCATGTGGCCTTGGCAGCATCGACCGCTGCCTGATCAGGCCATGCCTGCTTCCATGCTGGGAAGATCGCCATCAGCTCGCGGAACAGAGCGTTGATGACCTGAACCGTGCCGGCGTCGATCTTGAGCGGCACGACCTCGGCAGATGGAACGTTCGGCAGTTGCTGCATGATGCTCGCGACGGACTTCATCAGAGACTCCCCATGTTTTCAGCCCAACTGGTGTCGTCAAAATCCGGGGCCTGGCCTTGGCCGGCCGCTTTGACTCGCTCCCGCTTGACCCATTGCACCAGGCGATAACACCAGCCATGCGCCGAATCGACGGTGCCAGGCCGGGCAGCATAGAAACCCTTGAACGATCGAACTGCCGCATCCGGCACTGAGTCGGCGGGGATGCCGGCGATTGCGATCTGGTCGGCCAAGGCTTTGGCGTTTGGCTCCCAAGCAGCGAACATGGCGAAGCGCTGGTTTGGCGCAGGGCACTCGGCGGCGGCTCGGTCTTGCTCGGCGAGCACATCGTCCAAATCGCGCTGCAGCTGCTGCTCTTCGGTTAATTGATGGTTAAGTGATGTATTGGGTGCAGCTGCTGCACCCCGTTCTGCGTTTTCCTGCACCCCGTTCTGCTGTGAGCTGCACCCCGTGCGGTTATCTGCACCCCGTTCTTTACGGGGTGCAGCATTTGCACCCCGTTTGAGTTGAAGGTCGTACACCACTGGGCGACGGTCACGGCGATCGATATAGGCGGCGGCGATGGCTTGGTTACCCTGGGTGATGAAGCCCGCCTTCTCCAGCTCATCCAGTTTCAGGCGCACGGTACGCTCGGAAAGACCGGTGTCGTCTGACAGGGTCAGCGCAGACGGGAAGGCCCCACGGCCATCGCTACCGGCGTAGTTCGCCAGACACAGCAGCACGTGACGGGCAGCAGGGTTTTCAAGGGAAGCCTTCGGCAATGCGAGAGCCCATGACATAGCTTGAACACTCACAGCGCGGCTCCAATGTTCTTTTCGGCCAAGCGTGCGAGGCCTTTCGGGGTAACGAGGGGTTGATATGCCGCGCGCTCGATGCCGGTTTCGGTATCGGGTTTGAGCGCGGTCACCTTGTGCTTCAGGAAGCCGTCACGGATGCGAGGCTGCATTGCGATCCAGCGAGTCGAACCACCGCGGCGGTAAATCCAGCGGTTTGCCTGCAGCCAGTCGAAGAGCTTCGACGGGGCGATGCCGAGTTGTTTCGCCGCGTCAGTGATGCAAATCGAACCCTCGGCGGCGGCAAGACGGCGGATTGCTGCGAGCTTGGGTGCTTGAAGCTCAAG
>NZ_JBTOQG010000038.1:2500-5512 GCF_055283955.1 Pseudomonas sp. HP_12 | reverse complement strand
AAAACAAAACCCCATCTGCTTTCGCAAATGGGGTTTCGGAATTTAATCTTGACGATGACCTACTCTCACATGGGGAAACCCCACACTACCATCGGCGATGCATCGTTTCACTGCTGAGTTCGGGATGGGATCAGGTGGTTCCAATGCTCTATGGTCGTCAAGAAATTCGGGTACTGACTCGTTCTTTCGAACGCTTCAGCAAATCGGGTATGTGATCAAGGTGCAGCTTGTGCGTTCGCAAACTTTCGTCTTCATGCGTCTTCACACACCGCAATCTGCCGTCTTTCTGCAGATTGCTTGGGTGTTATATGGTCAAGCCTCACGGGCAATTAGTATTGGTTAGCTCAACGCCTCACAGCGCTTACACACCCAACCTATCAACGTCGTAGTCTTCGACGGCCCTTCAGGGAACTCAAGGTTCCAGTGAGATCTCATCTTGAGGCAAGTTTCCCGCTTAGATGCTTTCAGCGGTTATCTTTTCCGAACATAGCTACCCGGCAATGCCACTGGCGTGACAACCGGAACACCAGAGGTTCGTCCACTCCGGTCCTCTCGTACTAGGAGCAGCCCCTCTCAAATCTCAAACGTCCACGGCAGATAGGGACCGAACTGTCTCACGACGTTCTAAACCCAGCTCGCGTACCACTTTAAATGGCGAACAGCCATACCCTTGGGACCGGCTTCAGCCCCAGGATGTGATGAGCCGACATCGAGGTGCCAAACACCGCCGTCGATATGAACTCTTGGGCGGTATCAGCCTGTTATCCCCGGAGTACCTTTTATCCGTTGAGCGATGGCCCTTCCATACAGAACCACCGGATCACTAAGACCTACTTTCGTACCTGCTCGACGTGTCTGTCTCGCAGTCAAGCGCGCTTTTGCCTTTATACTCTACGACCGATTTCCGACCGGTCTGAGCGCACCTTCGTACTCCTCCGTTACTCTTTAGGAGGAGACCGCCCCAGTCAAACTACCCACCATACACTGTCCTCGATCCGGATAACGGACCTGAGTTAGAACCTCAAAGTTGCCAGGGTGGTATTTCAAGGTTGGCTCCACGCAGACTGGCGTCCACGCTTCAAAGCCTCCCACCTATCCTACACAAGCAAATTCAAAGTCCAGTGCAAAGCTATAGTAAAGGTTCACGGGGTCTTTCCGTCTAGCCGCGGATACACTGCATCTTCACAGCGATTTCAATTTCACTGAGTCTCGGGTGGAGACAGCGCCGCCATCGTTACGCCATTCGTGCAGGTCGGAACTTACCCGACAAGGAATTTCGCTACCTTAGGACCGTTATAGTTACGGCCGCCGTTTACCGGGGCTTCGATCAAGAGCTTCGCGTTAGCTAACCCCATCAATTAACCTTCCGGCACCGGGCAGGCGTCACACCCTATACGTCCACTTTCGTGTTTGCAGAGTGCTGTGTTTTTAATAAACAGTCGCAGCGGCCTGGTATCTTCGACCGGCATGAGCTTACGGAGCAAGTCCTTCACCCTCACCGGCGCACCTTCTCCCGAAGTTACGGTGCCATTTTGCCTAGTTCCTTCACCCGAGTTCTCTCAAGCGCCTTGGTATTCTCTACCCAACCACCTGTGTCGGTTTGGGGTACGGTTCCTGGTTACCTGAAGCTTAGAAGCTTTTCTTGGAAGCATGGCATCAACCACTTCGTGTTCTAAAGAACACTCGTCATCAGCTCTCGGCCTTGAAACCCCGGATTTACCTAAGATTTCAGCCTACCACCTTAAACCTGGACAACCAACGCCAGGCTGGCCTAGCCTTCTCCGTCCCTCCATCGCAATAACCAGAAGTACAGGAATATTAACCTGTTTTCCATCGACTACGCTTTTCAGCCTCGCCTTAGGGACCGACTAACCCTGCGTCGATTAACGTTGCGCAGGAAACCTTGGTCTTTCGGCGTGGGTGTTTTTCACACCCATTGTCGTTACTCATGTCAGCATTCGCACTTCTGATACCTCCAGCAAGCTTCTCAACTCACCTTCACAGGCTTACAGAACGCTCCTCTACCGCATCATCCTAAGATGATACCCGTAGCTTCGGTGCATGGTTTTAGCCCCGTTACATCTTCCGCGCAGGCCGACTCGACTAGTGAGCTATTACGCTTTCTTTAAAGGGTGGCTGCTTCTAAGCCAACCTCCTAGCTGTCTAAGCCTTCCCACATCGTTTCCCACTTAACCATGACTTTGGGACCTTAGCTGACGGTCTGGGTTGTTTCCCTTTTCACGACGGACGTTAGCACCCGCCGTGTGTCTCCCATGCTCGGCACTTGTAGGTATTCGGAGTTTGCATCGGTTTGGTAAGTCGGGATGACCCCCTAGCCGAAACAGTGCTCTACCCCCTACAGTGATACATGAGGCGCTACCTAAATAGCTTTCGAGGAGAACCAGCTATCTCCGAGCTTGATTAGCCTTTCACTCCGATCCACAGGTCATCCGCTAACTTTTCAACGGTAGTCGGTTCGGTCCTCCAGTTAGTGTTACCCAACCTTCAACCTGCCCATGGATAGATCGCCCGGTTTCGGGTCTATTCCCAGCGACTAGACGCCCTATTAAGACTCGCTTTCGCTACGCCTCCCCTATTCGGTTAAGCTCGCCACTGAAAATAAGTCGCTGACCCATTATACAAAAGGTACGCAGTCACCCAACAAAGTGGGCTCCCACTGCTTGTACGCATACGGTTTCAGGATCTATTTCACTCCGCTCTCCGCGGTTCTTTTCGCCTTTCCCTCACGGTACTGGTTCACTATCGGTCAGTCAGTAGTATTTAGCCTTGGAGGATGGTCCCCCCATGTTCAGACAAGGTTTCTCGTGCCCCGTCCTACTCGATTTCATTGACAAGAGATTTTCGCGTACAGGGCTATCACCCACTATGGCCGCACTTTCCAGAGCGTTCCGCTAATCTCAAATCAACTTAAGGGCTGGTCCCCGTTCGCTCGCCACTACTAAGGGAATCTCGGTTGATTTCTTTTCCTCAGGGTACTTAGATGTTTCAGTT
>NZ_JBTOQG010000037.1:0-10682 GCF_055283955.1 Pseudomonas sp. HP_12 | reverse complement strand
CAGCTCTTTAGGGATTTTGGGTAGCTCGCGTAACGCAGGTTTCTTTTTGGTTGGCATACATGCACCTCTTACTCATGTTATGCCCGAACACAAAATTTCTGACACCCCCGCTTTTGATCTTCGCGGACTAAGCAACGCCGTAGATCCGGGGACAGATTAATTTACGATGAAGCGCTGTAAATAAATCAGTCCCCTGAACGCCTCACCCCACATCTATCTCCACCACATCCCCCACCAGCCGCACTGGCCAGGTCCGCAATCGCAACGCCGCATCTTCCAGACACGTACCGTCCTTGAGTCGGTAATGCTGCTTATATAAAGGCGAAGCGATCACAAGATCTCCGCCCAAACTGCCAACCAACCCCCGCCCAATCACATTCACCCCCGTGACCGGATCGCGATTGTCCACCGCAAACAACTGCGCCGCGCCGCCGACAGACTCCACATAAAACAGCGCCACCTGCGCAGTGCCCACCAGCGCCACCACACCGGAATTCAGCACCAGATCCTCACGCGTACAGACCGCGCGCCACACCTGAGTCTTCGGCAACTCCCTCACTGCTGCATTGGCCTGGCTCATCGTGCAACCTCCACAGCGGCAATCAGATTCAACTCTTCAGCGCGAGCCGGACGACGCTGGCTGCGCTCCTTGACGAAATGAATGTCCGGGTCGGCGCCTTTGTCATTGACGAACGTGCGGAAGCGCTTGAGTTTCTCCGGGCTCTTCAGCGCGTTCGCCCATTCACACTCGTAACGGTCGACCACCAACTGCATCTGCGCCTCCAGCTCGGCGGCAAGCCCCAGGCTGTCGTCGATCACCACCGCTTTCAGAAAATCCAGCCCGCCTTCAAGGGACTCGCGCCAGACCGAGGTCCGCTGCAACTTGTCAGCGGTGCGGATGTAAAACATCAGCACGCGGTCGATGTAACGAATCAGTGTCTCGTCGTCCAGATCGGTGGCGAACAGCTCGGCGTGGCGCGGGCGCATGCCGCCATTGCCGCACACGTACAGATTCCAGCCGTTCTCCGTGGCAATCACGCCAATGTCCTTGCTCTGGGCTTCAGCGCATTCACGGGTGCAGCCGGACACCGCGAACTTCAGCTTGTGCGGCGAGCGCAGGCCTTTGTAGCGGTCCTCGATATTCAGCGCCATTTGCACGCTGTCCTGAACGCCGTAACGGCACCAGGTGCTGCCGACGCAGGACTTCACCGTTCGCGTCGATTTGCCGTAGGCATGACCGGTCTCGAAGCCGGCGGCGATAAGCTCGGCCCAGATGTCCGGCAGCTCGTGCAACTGCGCGCCGAACAGGTCGATGCGCTGGCCGCCGGTGATCTTGGTGTACAGGTCATATTTCTTCGCGACCGCGCCGATGGCGATCAGGCCGTCCGCAGTGATCTCGCCCGCCGGGATGCGCGGCACCACCGAATACGTGCCGTTCTTCTGCATGTTGGCCATGAAGGTGTCGTTGGTGTCCTGCAGCGGCACCAGCGACGGGTCCATGATCGGCCGGTTCCAGCACGAGGCGAGAATCGAGCCGACGGTAGGCTTGCAAATGTCGCAACCCAGATGACCTTTGCCGTGGCGGGCAAGCATCTCGTCGAAGCTTTCGATGTTTTCCACGCGGGCGAAGGCGTACAGCTCCTGCCGCGTAAAGGCGAAGTGCTCGCACAGACTTTTATCGACGGCCACGCCCCGGGCAATGAGTTCGTGCTCGAACACGCTTTTCAGCAGCGCTGTACAGCCGCCGCATCCGGTGGCTGCTTTGGTGCAGGCCTTGAGCCCGGCAAGATCGGTGCAGCCGCCATCGATGGCCGAGCAGATCGAGGCTTTGCTGACGTTGTGGCACGAACAAATAGTCGCCGTGGCGGGCAGGGCATCGGCACCCAACGTCGGCGCGCCGTCGCTGTGGGGCAGGATCAGGCTCGATGGATCGGCGGGCAGCTTGATGCCGTTCTGGGCGTATTGCAGCAGGGTGTCGTAATAGCTGTTGTCACCCACCAGCACCGCGCCGAGCACTTTTTTGCCATCGGCCGACACCACCAGGCGGCGATAACTGCCGCTGGCCTCGTCGATAAACCGGTAACTGCGCGCACCCGCCAACGCACCATGGGCATCGCCGATGGAGCCGACATCGACGCCCAGCAGTTTGAGTTTGGTCGACATATCCGCGCCGAAGAACGGCTCGGCGTCCAGGTTGCACAGCTGCGCCGCGACATTGCGCGCCATCTGATAACCCGGGGCGACGAGGCCGAAGACGCTGCCGTTCCAGGCGGCGCACTCGCCGATGGCAAAAATGTCGGCGTCGCTGGTGCGGCAATGTTCGTCGATGGCGATGCCGCCGCGCGGGCCCAGTTCCAGCTCACATTGGCGGGCGAGGGCGTCCTGGGGGCGTATGCCGGCGGAGAAGACGATCAGGTCGGTTTCGAGGAATTCATCGCCGGCGAAATTCATCCGGTAGCGGTATTCCTCACCCGCGCTGATGGATTGCGTCGCGCGAGACAGATGCACGCCCACGCCCAGTGCTTCGATGCGCGCCTTCAGCGCTGCGCCGCCGTGGTCATCCAGCTGCACCGGCATCAAGCGCGGCGCGAATTCCACCACGTGGGCTTCCAGGCCAAGGGACTTCAGCGCGTTGGCCGCTTCCAGTCCCAGCAGCCCGCCGCCGACCACCACGCCGCGTTTCGCCTGGCGGGCGGCGGCGCGGATGGTGTCGAGGTCGTCCAGGGTGCGGTAGACCAGCCGCGAATGGCCTTCGGCGCCTTCGATGGGCGGCACGAAAGGGTAGGAACCCGTCGCCAGCACCAGCTTGTCGTAACCGAAGCGGCCCTTGGCGGTGATCACTTCGCGCCGCGCCCGGTCGATTTCCAGCACCGGCACACCGAGGTGCAGCGCAAGCCCGGTCTGCTCATATAAAGAAGCAGCGCTCATCGCCAGTGACTCGGCGTCGCGACCGCCAAAGTATTCGGACAGGTGCACGCGGTCGTAGGCGCGCTGGCCTTCTTCACCGAATACATGAATGCAATAGCGATCGAGGGCGCCGGCGGCGATGAGCTGCTCGACACAGTGGTGACCCACCATGCCATTGCCGATAACGATCAGGGTTTTGACGTCGTTGAGTGGGGCGACTGTGGTGGTCATATCGAGTCCCGGCCAAGGCCAATCAGGTTTTTCGAAAGCAAAAAAAAGGCGCCCGGAACCTCTCGGTTCCAGGCGCCTTTGCCTGTTCTTTATGGGTTGCCGCGCGACCACAGTGTCGACGTCAACCTGGTGAGCCCGATGCCGTGGACGGCTGGCGGTCCGCGTTGACCGGCCAGGGCTGCCAACCGCGTGTTCAGGCTGGACTTGATAAGGGATGTAGCAATGGCTGTGCCAGTGGAGAATGTCCACGGGTCGGATACGTTTCGTTCCGGCCAGACGCGTACGTTTGACGGGCAGAAGCGTGATCGCAAGCCGATCTCATCACCCTCGAGAGCAGACGGTTCCGGCTCGAAAAGGGTGCGATTTACCCTGGTGCGCCCCACGGTGAAGCTCAGCGTCCATTCATCACATCAGCAAAATCCACTGAAAACCTCCGCTGCACGTCCCTCGGCCACGCTGGCCTGCCGTTTGCAACACCGTGCCCACAGGCAATCAACGCCGATTGCCATATTCACGACAAAGGCGCCGTGTGCTCTCCGTTTTTCAACGGCTGAGAACAGGGCGTCTTTTTTTTGCTTTCAGGAAACGGAATATGGCGAGCAACAGCGTAAAGAGCGTGTGTCCTTATTGCGGCGTTGGCTGCGGCATCGTCATGCAGGTCGAGGACAACCGGGTCATCAAGGTGGTTGGCGACAAGACCCACCCGAGCAATTTCGGCCGCCTGTGCACCAAAGGCACCACCTGTGGCCAGGCGATTGCCGAGTCGGGGCGGATGGAGTCGGCGTACATCCGCCATCAGCGCAGCCACGAGCCGGTGCGCGCTGACATGGACGCCGCTATCAGCGAAACCGCCCGGCGCTTGCGTGGAATTCTGGACCGCGACGGCCCCGGCGCACTCGCGTTTTACGTCTCAGGCCAGATGTCCCTGGAGGCGCAATACCTGGCCAACAAACTCGCCAAGGGCTTCGTGGGCACGGCCAATATCGAGTCCAACTCGCGGCTGTGCATGGCCAGCGCGGGCAGTGGCTACAAGCTTTCATTGGGCGCGGACGGGCCGCCGGGCTCTTACGATGACTTTGACAAAGCCGACCTGTTTTTCGTGATTGGCGCCAACATGGCTGACTGTCACCCGATCCTGTTCCTGCGCATGATGGACCGGGTCAAGGCCGGGGCGAAGCTGATCGTTGTCGATCCCCGGCGCAGCGCCACCGCCGACAAGGCCGGGCTGTTCCTGCAAATCAGGCCGGGCACCGACCTCGCGCTGCTCAATGGCCTGTTGCACTTGCTGGTGGAGAACGGCGACATCGACGCCGATTTCATCGCCTCGTTCACCCAGGGCTGGGACGTCATGCCCGAGTTCCTCGCCGAGTACACGCCGGCTTATGTCGCGCAGGTCACCGGCCTGGCCGAAGCCGACATCCGTCAGGCGGCGCGGATGATCGGCGCGGCGCCCGAGTGGATGAGCTGCTGGACCATGGGCCTGAATCAGAGCACCCACGGCACCTGGAACACCAATGCGCTGTGCAACCTGCATCTGGCGACCGGGGCAATTTGTCGGCCCGGTAGTGGTCCGTTTTCCCTGACCGGCCAGCCGAATGCCATGGGCGGAAGGGAAATGGGCTACATGGGCCCCGGACTTCCCGGACAGCGCTCGGTGTTGGTGGACGCCGACCGCCGCTTCATCGAAGACCTCTGGAACATCCCGCACGACAGCATCCCGCATCAGCCCGGCGGCGGCACCATCGACCTGTTCGAGCAGATGCGCGACGGCGTGATCAAGGCCTGCTGGATCATCTGCACCAACCCGGTGGCCAGTGTGGCCAACCGCACTTCGGTCATCGACGCCCTGAAGACTGCCGAACTGGTTATCACCCAGGACGCCTTCCTCGACACCGAAACCAATCGCTACGCCGACATCCTGTTGCCTGGCGCGCTCTGGGCGGAAGCGGAAGGGGTGATGATCAACTCCGAACGCACCCTCAACCTGACGCAGAAAGCCGTTGATGCGCCGGGACAAGCGTTGCCCGACTGGCAGGTCATCGCCAGGGTCGCCTGTGAAATGGGTTTCGCCGAGGCCTTCAGTTACGCCTCGGCAGAGGAGGTGTTCGAAGAAATCAAACAGGCGTGGAATCCGGCCACGGGCTACGACATTCGCGGCGCCAGCTATGCGCGGCTGCGGAATCAACCTGTGCAGTGGCCGTGCGCCCCAGCCGACGAGCACACACGCAACCCGATCCGTTACCTGAGCAATACCGACGCACGACCCGTTGAGGCAGCGACACGTCCTGCGATCCTTTTTCCAACCGCAAACGGCAAGGCGGTATTTTTCCCACGCCCGCACATGGCGCCGGCTGAACTGCCCAACGATGCATTTCCGATGGTGCTCAACACCGGCCGCCTGCAGCACCAGTGGCACACCCTGACCAAGACCGGGAAAGTGCCGACATTGAACGCGCTGAACGCGCGGCCGTTCGTCGAGCTGCACCCCGACGATGCCCTTGGGCTGGGCATCCGCGAAGGCGATGGCGTCGAGATCCGTTCCGCGCGAGGGCTGGCGGTGTTGCCTGCGCTGATCAGCGACCGTGTGCTGCAGGGCAACTGCTTCTCGCCCTTTCACTGGAACGACGTGTACGGCGACAAACTGGCGATCAACGCAGTAACCAACGACGCCGTCGACCCGATCTCCCGACAGCCCGAATTCAAGTGCTGTGCGGTCGCTTTGCGCAAAGTCGAGTTGATCGGGCATCGCTTCCTCGATTTGCCCCAAGCCGAGAACGTGACGCAAACAGCGTCCGACCAAGCGCCGCTGTTGACGCTGCTCTGGGCATCCCAAACCGGGAATGCCGAAGCGTTGGCCCGGCAGTTCGGCGACCGGTTGAAGACTGCCGGTGTGCCGGTTCAGGTGGCGGCGATGGACAGTTTCCCCTCCGAGCGTCTGGACCAGTTGCAGAAGGTCGCGCTGATCAGCAGCACCTTCGGCGACGGCGAATCCCCCGACAACGGGCAACAATTCTGGCAGTCACTGGCTGCCCGGCAAGAGCGTCTGGAATCGCTGCGCTACGCCGTTCTGGCGCTGGGTGACTCGAGTTACGACCGCTTTTGCCAGCACGGCAAGAACCTTGACCAGCGCCTGCAAGAGTTGGGCGCTTCATCGCTGATCGCCAGAGTCGAGTGCGACGGCGAATATCAGGCCCACGCAGACGATTGGTTCACGGGCTTGCAGCAGGCGCTGTCGCTGAATCTTCCTACTCCTTCAATCGTCGACAACGCTCCGGTTTTTGGGAATCAGCCCTCACGCACCCAGCCCCATCACGCAAGGGTGTCGATTAATCGGCGGCTGAACGCGGACGGTGCCGCCAAGGACACGCGGCAACTGGCGCTGACCCTTGAGGGTTCGGGCATGACCTACGAAGCCGGCGACGCTTTGGGGGTGTGGCCGCGCAATTGCCCGGAGCTGGTGGACGAGTTGCTCGAACTCACGGGCCTCAACGCCGAGCAACCGGTGCGTGGCGTGAAGGCTGCCGACGTGCCGCTGCGTCAGGCGCTGGCCGAGCAATTCGAGATAGCACGACCGAGCGCAGACACCCTGGCATTCATCGCCGAGCGCAACGGCAGCCACGACCTGAAAACCCTGCTGACCGAGCCCTTCAAAAGCGAGCTGAAAGACTGGCTGTGGGGCCGGCAGCTGGCCGACGTGCTGCGCGAGTTCCCGATTGCGTGCGCTGCGCAGGAATGGCTTGATCATCTCAAGCCCCTTCAGCCACGGCTTTATTCCATCGCGTCGAGCGCCAAGGCGCATCCCGATGAAGTTCACCTGACGGTTTCCGCCGTGCGCTACGGCCCGCGCAAAGGCGTGTCGTCGACGTTTTTGGCGGATCGGGCGGGGGAGTGCGAGGTGCCCATTTTCCTGCAACCCACGCGGCATTTTCGCCCGCCCCTCGATGGCGATGTGCCGATGATCATGATCGGCCCGGGCACCGGGGTGGCGCCGTTTCGGGCGTTTCTCCAAGAGCGGCGCGCCCGGGGCGATCGGGGCCGTAATTGGCTGTTCTTCGGCGAGCAGCATCAGGCCACCGACTTTTACTACCGCGATGAGCTGCAAGGCATGCAGCAGGACGGCCTGCTGACCCGGCTGAGCCTGGCGTTTTCCCGGGATCAGGCAGAGAAGATCTACGTCCAGCAGCGCATACAGGAGCAGGGCGCCGAACTCTGGCGCTGGCTGGAGGAGGGCGCGCACCTGTATATCTGCGGCGATGCCTCGCGGATGGCGCGGGATGTCGATCAGGCGCTGCGTCGTGTGATCAGCGAACAAGGCGGCATGAGCCTGGAAAAAGCCGCCGAACAGTTGCGCTGTCTGACCGAGCAAAAGCGCTACGTGCGGGACGTGTATTAGTCGCGTTCGCTCACCCTGTGGCTGGCCGCTGAACCCCAACTGAACGGATTTCTCGATCAAACAAGAAAACCTTTGGATACCTGAACTTATCTGCCTTTTCTCCCTCTCATGCCGGTAGCCATTGATCGCGGCAGCCTGATAAGCTCGCGGCTTTACTCGTTTGCCCTATTGGCGCATGAACAAGGAAACAGAATGAAACAGCATCGGTTGGCAGCGGCGATTGCCCTGGTCGGTCTGGTACTCGCGGGCTGTGACAAGCAAGCCAGCACCGTTGAGCTGAAAACCCCGGCCCAGAAAGCCTCTTACGGCATCGGCCTGAACATGGGCAAAAGCCTGGCTCAGGAAGGCATGGACGATCTGGATTCCAAAGCGGTCGCGCTGGGTATCGAAGACGCCGTTGGCAAGAAAGAGCAGAAGCTCAAAGACGAAGAGTTGGTTGCAGCGTTTGGCGACCTGCAAAAGCGCGCTGAAGAGCGCATGGCCAAGATGAGCGAAGAGTCGGCAGCCGCCGGCAAGAAGTTCCTCGAAGAAAACGGCAAGCGCAAGGAAGTCACCACCACTGCTTCCGGCCTGCAGTACGAGATCATCAAGAAAGCCGACGGTCCAGTACCGAAGCCGACTGATGTCGTGACCGTTCACTACGAAGGCAAGCTGACTGACGGCAAAGTGTTCGACAGCTCCGTTGAACGCGGCAGCCCGATCGATCTGCCGGTGAGCGGCGTGATCCCGGGTTGGGTCGAAGGTCTGCAACTGATGCACGTTGGCGAGAAGGTCAAACTCTACATCCCTAGCGAATTGGCCTACGGCGCACAAAGCCCTAGCCCAACCATCCCGGCAAACTCGGTTCTGGTCTTCGACCTGGAACTGCTGGGCATCAAGGACCCTGCAGCTGCAGGCGCCAATGATGCTGCTGCCGGCGCTGATGAAGAAGAAGAGGCTGCTCCGGCCGCCGAACCGGCCAAGCCAGCCGCCAAGAAGTAATCGTTCGAAAGACCGATTACCGCTTGAAAGAAATGCCCCGTCTCGACGGGGCATTTTCATTTCCGGGCCGATTTGATCGAACCGGCTTGAGCGGGCAGAGTCCCATGTCGGTCAGTCAACGGGCGTTAAGCCGGGATTTGTCGGAGGCTGCACGTTGTTCGTTGGGCTTTGGCTAGCGCCGCAGGCCCGGTGAGTCAACGGTTTTTTGCGGGTTTTTATGTGTGTAAAAAACGCGCGATTTAACTGCGGACCCATTAGAACGGGCGTTCCGGCCCCGAAAAACGGGTCTGTTCACAAGGTTATCCACAATTTGTGTGGATAACCTTCAGGCGCGGAATCGGCGTACTCGTCGGTAGGCTGCCACGACACACGCAGTAAGCCAGCCAGTCGATTTTTATCGGTAATCGTGGAGTAGATATGAAAGCACCCTGGAATCTCATTCGTTATCTGCCCATGGCCAAGCGCTTGATGGCGGCAGGTCGCCTGCCTGCATTGCTGTTTGCCGTTGCCGGCAAAACGGCCAGTGAGGGCGGTCGGCTGGGCAAGATCAAAGACGATTTGAAACTGCTTCAGGCGTTGTGCCTGGCCTACTGGCGCGGGGAATACCGCGCCATCAGCGGTAAGGCGATTCTTTCGATCGTGGCCGGCCTGATGTATTTCCTCAGCCCTCTGGATGCGATTCCTGACTGGATTCCGGGTCTGGGGATGCTGGACGACATCGCCGTGCTGGCGTGGGTGATGAAACACCTCGAGGCCGAGCTCAGCGCGTTCCGTGCCTGGCGCGAATTGCAGAACCCTGAAAAGCTCGCGGTGGTTGAGCGTCTGCCGGCAACGCCTGTGTTGCTTGAGCACGAGAAGAAGATCTGACAGCGGGTCTGAGTGGGTGATTACTGTCGCTGGCCGCGCTCCGTTGATTCCGCGCACGCCAGTCGTCGCCAACCGCTGTTAAGATGCCGCCCATACTTAGAAAAAGACTACGTAAAGCGTGTTTTTGTCCTACAGGGGTGTTGGTATGGATCTTCAGGTAATTTCGCGCGATGGAGAGCCGGAATATGCGGTGCTGCCATGGGCGCAGTATCAGGCCCTGTTGCGCGCGGCGGGTGTTGCAGCCATGCCTGCGTCCGCGGCGGCGGCTCACACTGAGGCCTCTGGCGGACAGCCCTTCAGCGCACCTGATCTTCCTTCATTCGATCAGCTAGGTGCATTACGCCAAGCGAAGGGCCTGGAAGTGGCGCAACTGGCGCGCACGGTCGGCATCAGCCCCTCTTACCTCGACCTGACTGAAAGCGGCGCCCGTGAGCCGGACGCGGCCATTCGCCGGAGTCTGGCGTGGGAGCTGGGCGTTGCGGGCTGGCGGGGTGAGGCATGAGCGTGCGCATCAGTCGCCAGCACTGG
Source organism: Pseudomonas sp. HP_12 (assembly GCF_055283955.1). NCBI lineage: Bacteria > Pseudomonadati > Pseudomonadota > Gammaproteobacteria > Pseudomonadales > Pseudomonadaceae > Pseudomonas > Pseudomonas sp. HP_12. The sequence goes on along the minus strand of NZ_JBTOQG010000037.1, from coordinate 775 downwards.
GACGGATTGCTCGCCGAACTGGACCTGGCCCGTCGCCAGCGTCATCTGGTGACCTATCGCGCGTTGCTGGAGCGCTTGCAGTTACCTACACCCGCCATGCAAACCCTGACCGCTGCCCTCGAACACCTCGCCGCCCTCGACGCCCGCGCCGAGCAGCCGTTGCGCAGTTCGTTGGTGATCAGTCAGGGCGCCAGCCGACTGCCCCGCACCGGGTTCTTTGAATGCGTCGAGCGTTTGGGCCGATTCTCAGGCCCTTCGGACGGCGTCGCCGCTGCCTCCTGGCACGCCTCGGAAGTCGCCCGGGTGTTTGAGTTCGAGTACCCGCAGCCGGTGAAGCCGGAGTAGTACAGCTTCTGATTTGAGGCTGGCCGGACTATCGCCTTCGCGAGCAAGCTCGCTCCCACAGGATCTGTGTCGCACTTGGTATTTCAGACTGATCTCGGACCTGTGGGAATGATCCGCCCACCCTCGGGTTTCCGGGCTGAACGCGGGCCTGTGGGAGTGAGCTTGCTCACGAAGAGGCCGGGACATCCACCGAATATTCAGCGGCTGAAATGCAGTCTTCGCGAGCAAGCTCGCTCCCACAGGATCAGTGTCGCACTTGGTATTTCAGATTGATCTCGGACCTGTGGGAATGATCCGCCCACCCTCGGGTTTCCGGGCTTGAAGTGGTCAACTTTTTCCGGACACCTCAATCGGTGATTGTCAGACCGCTTGCCGCTCGTACTGATTGGGCGTCATGTTGCCCAACGTCGAGTGCAATCGCCCCTCGTTA
>NZ_JBTOQG010000036.1:0-20262 GCF_055283955.1 Pseudomonas sp. HP_12 | reverse complement strand
AGGGGTGGGGCGAGGTCTCCCACGGTCTGTACTGTTGCAGCAGTCAGATGCGAACTGTTCGTCCCACCACCCCTTCAAGTCTAACCATACAAGCGAGCTTGCTCGCGAAGACTGCATTTCAGCCTCTGGAGATTTGGCGGATGTCCCAGCCTATTCGCGAGCAAGCTCGCTCCCACTTGGATTGATGTAAATAGGACCAATGCGTTGGTCTATCAGCCTGATTAATTTCCCAAATAATCAACTCCGTCGATCTCTTGAATCGCTAGCCATCGTTTTTTAATGACAATAACTTCAAGCATTCTGGGCGCCTGAAACAGACACGTCCCGGAGCTTCAATCATGGCCACTGCCATCCTCAATTCAATCAAACACGGCGCTTATACCGCCATCGCGTTGTATGTGGTTTTCATCGCAGTGGTTACCGTCATCAGCACGAACCCACAACTCAATGCTGCGTCGCCAATATCGACGCAAACAGCGTCAGTTGAACTTAATCGCGCGGCTGTTCAGTCCCAGGGGCGTGCGTCGTGAAAGGCGCGAACTTCTGGGTGATTGTGTTCTTCGCACTGATCAACAACGGCTGCTCATTGCTCGGCCATGGCGAAGGGTCGGTGGGCGGTGTGGCGCGCAGCATGGAGTTCAAGACCGAGGTCGCGGAGGCGGTCGAGATGCAGCGCTCGCAGAAGCTCAACGCCGGCAATCCGCCGCCACGGCACAGCGAGATGATTTCGCCGATCTTTCAGTTCGAAGTGGTTTAGCGAAGGGGTTTAACCAGTAACCAACACAGTCACAATCCGCGCTTGGCCATCGCATTGATGAACAGGTCCGAGGCGAGAAATCGCTGTAACCAGCGTTGCAGGTGGGGGTAGGGGCTTTGCCAGAACCAGTCCGCATCCACCGCGCAAAATTGCCGTATGAAGGGCGCTATGGCGATGTCGGCCAGGGTCAGTCGATCGGCGATCAGAAAGTCCCGTGACGCCAGTAATTCGTTCAGCCTGCGCAGAAACCTCTCACCCCGCTGGCGGTATTCTTCCTGCGTGAATTCGGGATAACGCACGGCGTATTTGTAGTGATCCAGATCCTGTTTGAAGCGGCTGTCGTTTTCCGCGATCAGCGCGGCGATCTGTTGCTGACCTTCGACGTTGCGTGCGAGGGACCAATCGTCCGGGTCATGCTGCGCCAAGGCCCAGTGCATGATGTCCAGACTCTGCTCCAGCACCCGGTCTTGCAGCACCAGAACCGGCACGGTGCCTTTGGGTGAGCGTTCGAGCATTTCAGCCGGTTTGGCCTTGAGGCTGACTTCCACGGTGTGCACCGGTACGCCGCAATACCCCAGCGCCATGCGAGCGCGCATGGCGTAGGGGCAGCGGCGGAACGAGTAGAGCGTCGGCACCGTCGATTCAGCGTGAGGCGCCGACGTCATGCTCAAGCCTCGGTCAGTTCGCCGCAATCGGCGATGACGACTTTCTTGCTGGTGCGGCCGGATTGCGAACCCAGCGCTTCGATGGCCTTGACCACGTCCATGCCTTCGATGACTTTGCCGAAGACGACGTGTTTGCCGTCCAGCCATTCGGTGACGATGGTGGTGATGAAGAACTGGCTGCCGTTGGTGTTCGGGCCAGCGTTGGCCATCGAAAGGTCACCTGGGGCGGTGTGCTTGAGGGTGAAGTTTTCGTCTTCGAACTTGTTGCCGTAGATCGACTTGCCGCCGGTGCCGTTGTGGTTGGTGAAATCACCGCCCTGCAGCATGAAGTTCTGGATCACGCGGTGGAAGGACGAACCCTTGTAGCTCAGGCCGTCGCCTTTTTCGCCGGTGCACAGCGCGCGAAAGTTTTCAGCGGTTTTCGGAACGACGTCGTTGTGCAGCTCCATGACGATGCGGCCCATTGGCTCGTCGTTGGCAGTGATGTCGAAAAATACTTTTGAGTTTGCCACGTGGTTTTACCTTCTTTCGAGTTTGGCGCGACTGTCGCGCAAGGGATACAGGGTTGCACAGAAACGCCATCGGGCGCTTCCGTGCGTCGTGAAAAAACGGATTAGCCGCTGCTGACCTCGACGGTGCTCAGGCCATTGCCCTGACGCCGCACCTGAATCTGCACGGGGATGCGCTCGTGCATTTCCTGCACGTGGGAGATCACCCCGACCTTGCGGCCCTGGGCCTGCAGCCCGTCGAGGGCGTCCATGGCCAGTTGCAGGGATTCTGGGTCAAGGCTGCCGAAGCCTTCGTCGATGAACAGCGATTCAATCTTCAGCGTGCTTGAAGCCATGGACGCCAGGCCCAGCGCCAGGGCGAGGGACACCAGGAAGGTTTCACCGCCCGAGAGCGAGTGAACCGAGCGAAGTTCGTCGCCCATTTCGGTGTCCATGACCAGCAAGCCGAGCATGCTGCCGCCGCGTTTCAGGCGATAGCGACGCACTAGTTGCTTGAGCTGCGCGTTGGCGTGGTGCACCAGCAGATCGAGGTTGTAGGCCTGGGCGATCTTGCGGAACGTATCGCCGGTGGCGGAGCCGATCAGCGCGTTGAGTCGGCCCCAGCGCAGATATTCAGCGTGTGCGTGGGCGATGCGCTCCTGCAGCTCGCTGCTGGCGTCGCGACGGCGGTTGTCTTCGCTGACCTGGGCGCGCAGGTCGGCGCACAGTTGATCTTGAATCACCGATTGCGCCTGCGCTTCGGTCAACTCGGCCAGTAACTGCTCGGCGTCGCCACTGTCGCTGTGCCGGGCCTGATGCTGCTGCAACTGCGCCGCGCGCTCTGCCACCAGAACCCTGGCTTGCTCCAGGGCTTTTTCGCTGGACTGCAATTGCTGACGCAACGCGCCAACGCTGTCGTCGCTCATCCCCAGCAACACCTCAAGCGCGGCATCGTCGAGCTCGCTGTGGCTGCTGCGCCACTCGGCGATCTGCCGTTCGAGTTCTCCCAGCTCCTGTTCAAGGGCCTGCAAGCGCTGTTGCTCACCCTCCAGCTCTGCGGTGAGCTTGATCAGTTCGCTGCGCGCCGCTTGCAGTTCATGGGCGATGGCGTTTTGCGCCTCCCGCGCCTGCTCGACCGCCTGCTCAAGGGCGTGCTGCCAGCGCTCGGGTGACGCGTGGTCGCCGAGGGTCTGCGCCAGTTGCTGTTGCACCGTCTGGTGTTGGTGCTGACGGGCATCGAGTTGAGCCTGCAACTTTTGATGTTCTGCCGCGCGACTTTGCTGGGCGGCTTGCTCGCGCTCGAGTTTTTGCGCGCGCTCGCTGTGATCCTGCAGCTCGGTCTTCTGCTGATCGAGCTGCTCGACACGGGCGGCAATGTCGTTGTCCAGCTGCATGAAGCTCTGGGTCGCCGACTCGCGCCACTGGCTCAAGCTTTCGGCAGGCAGCAGCGGCTCAAACTCCTGCAGCGCCGCTTCGAAGCCCTGATTGTCGAGGGCGATATGGCGTTGCTGATCGTCCAGCAGCTTCATCGCCTGCTGACTGGCCTCGCGCGCATCGAGCACCTGCTGCTGCAGGGACTCGGCGTCCCGCTGCACTTTCAGCAAACGGGTCTGGCGCTGTTCGGCGCTGAGGATGTCCTCAGCCAGCTGATGCAGGCGTTCGCTCAGCCAGTCGCCGCGCAGGTGCTCGGGTTGCTCCAGCAAACGCGGATAGACCGGGTGAGCTTCCAGTTCAGGCGCCAGTCTTTCCAGCTGTTCGGCCAGTTGGTCCTGCTGCGGTTTGGACTGCTTGAGCTGGTTATTGAGCTCGGCGACTTCGGCGCGCAGCTCGGCGAGCTTTTCACTGAGCTGCCCGACGGTTTGCCGGGCGCGTGCTTCTTCGCCGTCGTCGTGCCCCGACAGCGCTTCAAGCAGCGCGGCGGACTGGTGATAGGGATGTTCTTCGCTGCCGCACACCGGGCACGGTTGCTGATCGACCAATTGCTCGCGCAGTTGCTCGACACTGGCGCTGCGGGCCAGGCGCTGGCGTTGCAGCAGTTCAACGGTGACCTTCAGCGCCTGCTCGGCGGCTTCGTGTTCGGCCTTGAGTTTCAGGCCTTGGGCGATGCTTTGGGCGCGACGCTCGGTGGCCTGCTGCTGGCGGGTTTGCACGTCGAGCAGGCGGCCGGCGACGTCCTGATGGCGCTGCAACAGACGTTCAAGTGAGTCGCTGGCGCCGTGCTGCTGGCGGTTGTCCTGCAGGAGTTGTCCCAGCCGTTCGATCTCATGGCTGACCGCGTCGGCCTTGACCTCGGCGTCGTCGTACAGCGCCTGCAACGCGCTGCGGCGCTCGCTTAGCGTCTGCTCGGCGAGGGTGGCGCTTTTCTCCAGCTGCGGCAGCTCGGCACGTCCCTGAATCAGGCGCGCGCTGAGCTGCACGGTTTGCTGAAGACGCGGCCGGTAGGCGCTCCACGACTGACTCAGCGTGGTCAACGACGCGCTCTGCTCCAGCTGCTCGGCGATGGCCTGCAAACGCCCTTCGACCTGGCGTTGCTGCTCGGCCAGTTGATCGAGGGTCGACTGACCTTCGGTGCTGGCCTGCTGCGCGGCACGCGTGTGCTCGCCGAGTTGTTGCAGCTCCTGATTCAGATGGTTGAGCTGGGCCTGCTGCTCGAACGCTTCACTCAGGGCCGGCCGCGCATTGAGCAGTTGTTCCTGCGCTTGCTGCAACGTGCCGTCGGCGCTGATGCGCTTGCTGTCCAGGTCGGCGCTGCGCCCATCAAGCCCGGTTTGCTTGAGCTGGTGGGCCTGAATCGCGGCGGTGAGCGGCGCGAGCTGAGCTTGAAGCCTGGACCGCTGACCGAACAGATGCCGCTGTGGCGCCAGACGCTCCAATAACGCGAGCTGCTGACGATCGGCGCTGTGTGCGTCCCATGTCTGCTGGGCGCTGGCGAGCTGTTCGTTGGCCGCCTGATGGCTGTCCCCCAGGCGATTCAATTCCTTGAACCACTGCTGCTTGAGCTCCAGCTGGCGCAGGTGCGCCTGTTGCAGTTTCAGTTGCTGCTGAGCGTCGTTGAAGCGCTGCTCAAGCTCGGCGCGCTGCTCAGGCTCCATCGGCGTCAGCGTGCCGGCCTGGGCCTGAAGGGTTTTCAGCGCTTCTTCGGCTTCCTTGCTTTTGCTGTAGGCGCGGCGGCCCAACTGGCTGTAGATTGCCGTGTCGGTGAGCTTCTCCAGCAGTTCGCTGCGGTCTTTGTCGTCGGCCTTGAGGAAGGCGCTGAACTCGCTTTGCGCCAGCATCACCGCCCGGGTGAACTGCTCGAAGTTCAGCCCCAGTCGCGCTTCGAGCAGGGTCTTGTACTCGGTCTTGTTCTGCGTGCTGAGAATCTGCTCGCTGTCCAGGTCGATCAGCGTCTGGCGGCTGGCCTGGAGTTTTTTCGTGGCGTTGTCGCGGGCGCGGTTGGCTTCCCAGCGCGCGCGATACCGGCGCTTGTCGATGCCGACGAAATCCACCTCGGCGTAACCGCTGCCGGTGCCGCGACGCAGCAGGTTGCGCGGATCGTTGGTGCTGATATCCCCGTCGATCTCCGGCACGCGGGACTGGCCGATGTTGTTCAGCCGGGGGATCGCGCCGAACAGCGCCAGGCACAGGGCATCCAGCAGCGTGCTCTTGCCCGCGCCGGTGGGGCCGGTGATGGCGAACAGGCCGGCGCTGGCGAGGGGCTCGGCGGTGAAATCCAGCTCAAACGGGCCAGCCAGCGAGGCGAGGTTTTTCAGGCGAATGGCGAGGATCTTCATGGCTGCTCGCTCTCCAGCTGCACGTCCTGAAGCAGGGTCGCAAAGTCCTGCAGCGTCTGTTCTTCGACCTCGCTGCCGTAACTGTCCTGCCAGGCACGGCTGAACAGTTCTTGGGGGCTCAGTTGGTCCAGCTCGATCAAGTCCTGGTTGGCGTCTTCATCGCGACCGCCCTTGCCAGCGTATTCGGCGGCAATGCGCACCAGTCGCACGGCCTTGCCTTCCAGCGCGGCCTCAATCTGGTTGCGAAGATCCGGCTGCGGCTCGTCCAGGCGTACGCGGACTTCGAGCCATGGTTGACGGTCGACGTCGGCCAGCAGGTCGATGTCCGGGAGATCCCGCAGTTGCAGCAACAGCTCGGCCAAGCTTGCCGGGCCGACCCGTTGCAGGTTCACGGCGCGGGGGATCAGCAGCGGTTTGACGCTGACCAGTGTGTCGCCGTCGCACTCGATTTCGAGGATCTGGTGCTGGTAGCCGATTTCCGAAAACGACAGGGGAATCGGCGAGCCGCAGTAGCGAATGCGGTCTTCGCCATTGATTCGCTGGGGTTTGTGCAGATGACCCAGGGCCACGTAGGTGATGCTCTCGCCGAACAGGCTGGCGGGCAGGGCTTCGGCGTTGCCGATGATCAGGCTGCGTTCGGAGTCTTCCGACACCGAGCCGCCGGCCATGTGCGCGTGGCTGATAGCGATCAGCGCCTGGCCTTTCTTGCGCCGCTGGTTTGCGGCGGCGATGAGCATTTCGTGGACCTGCCCGATGCCGCGCAGATAGTTATCGCCCAACGCGGCGCCGGTTACTTCGGCGGGGCGCAGGAAAGGCAGCGCCAGGCACCAGCCGACGACTTTGCCCTTGGCATTGCTCAGTGGCAGCAACAGGCGATCGACGTCGAGCACGCCATCGTCGAGCCAGAGCACCCGGCCCAGGGCGTGGGTGCGCAGGCGTCGCATCAGCGGCGCGGGCAGTTCGATGCGCGAGCCGGAGTCGTGGTTGCCGGCGATCATGACGATGGTCAGCTGCGGGTTCTGTTCGTGGGCGCTGACGATGAAGTCGTACAGGCGCTCCTGGGATTTGACCGGCGGATTGACCGTGTCAAAGATGTCGCCGGCGATCAGCAGGACATCCGGTTTGCGCTCGGCCAGACGGGACAGCAGCCAGGTCAGAAAGCTGGCGTGTTCGAAATCTCGCTCCTGACCATGAAGGTTCTGGCCGAGGTGCCAGTCGGAGGTGTGGAACAGACGCATGGGGGTACCTTGGTTTAACGATCAGCCTGTTTTCCAGCGTTGCCGGAAAACGCGCTGATCGATGGAAATCATTTTGGATACAGCGGCGGCAGGCTGTCGCCTCCGTTCGGGTCCTGGGGGTTCTCGATGGCGGGCAGCGCTTTGACGGCGCGCCAGAGGTCTTCGCCCAGCCACAGTTTTTCGGTCTCGCTGTACAGCGCGCCATTCAATCCGTCCAGCGCATGGGACAGCGGCACGAAGCGCGCGGCCATGTCGGCCAGAGTTTCCGGTTGTTGACGGGCCCAGGCGTCCAGCGCCTGGCGGGTGGCGTGGGGGTCGTTGGCCAGGCACGCGCGTTTCAGGTCGTCGAGCACTGTACGCGGACTCGGCCCCGTTTGCGCGACCCGGGCCAGCGCCGGTTGCCAGCGCCCGCGCCACCACAGGCCGAAGCCCAGCAGCGTGGTGAAACTCAACAGCACCGTGCTCAACTGCCACGGCCACACCGGCGGGCCAATCACCGTCACATTACCGTTGTCGCTCACGGGCGTGTCCACGGCGAACGCCGGATTGGGGCTGACCTGCAAGGTGCGGGCGGGCAGGGCGCTGTGCTCCAGGTGATCTTCCTGGGTGTTCCACCAGACCAGATCGACAGCGGGAATCTCGATGGCGCCGGGACGATTGGGCACCAGCGCCTCGCGTTCCTCACGCACGCCGGTCAAGCCGCGCTCACCGGCCTGATTGCTCAGTTGCGGCTGGTCCGGGTAGCGCCGCAACGCGCTGACGTCGGTGGCAGGCAGCGGCGGCAACTGCGCGCTGGACAGCCCTTCGGCCTTCAATTGCAGGGTGCGGGTGAGGGAATCGCCGACCTGGCTGTGGGCAGGTTCCGGGCTCCAGTTTTCACTGAGGCTGACGCTGCGCGCCGGCAGCCATGGCGTATCGGCGGGGTAGTGCGCCGGTTGCGGCTTGACGTCGAGGGTCAGGGGCAGCGACGTCACGTGCATCAGTCGGCCGGGTTTCGGCCCGCTGGCAATCGCGCCGGGCGCCATGGCGGCGGCCGCAGCGGCGTCGGTGGTGTCCTGAACCAGCGTGGCGCTGAACGCCTGGGCGGGGATGGTCAGCGCGCCGCTGTGCTGCGGGTAAAGCGCATAGCGCATTTCGATCACGCCGTGGCGAATGCCATTGATCTGCTTCTCGTACGTGCGCGTGTCACCAAGCTTTTCGATGCGCGCGTCGGGCACTTGCAGCGGTGTCAGGCTGCTGTCGTCGAACAGCGACACCGAGTGGTAGATGCGCACGGTGAGCAAGACCTGCGCCTGAACATACACGCTGTCCTGGTCAAGGCTCGCTTCCATGAATACCGGGGCGAGCTTCTGCTCCTGACCCTGGGCGGCCGGACCGACATCGACCACTTGCAGCACGATCGGCTGGCTGGTCATTTCGCCCAGCTTCAGCGGAGGGATTTCAATCGAGCCGCTGTGGCGCGGCATCAGCGTGATCAGCCAGCGGGTCGTCGCGTGAACATTGCCTTCCAGCGTGGTCAGGCTGTTGAGCTGGCGGGTGTCGCGGACCTCGAAGTCGGCGTCCAGCGCGCTCATGTCCGGTCGGCCGAAGACGGTGGCGTCGTCGGTTTCAAGGGTCAGTTCGACGGTTTCGCCGGTGTTGACGCGTGTGCGGTCAACGCTGGATTGCAGCGTGGAGCCTGCACTGTCGGCCTGGGCCAGCTGCGCCACCAGGGCGAACAGGCACCACATTCCTGCGATCAGCAACCTGTGCAGACGACTCATCGGGTTTTTTCCTGATGCTGCTGTTGTTCGTACCAGAATTTGCGCCGCAACAGCTCCCCGGGTTCGTCGGGGATCTGCCGCAGCCATTGTTCGAGCGCCTGTTTCTGCTCGCCATCGATCTGTCCGTCGGCCGGTTTTCCGGAGGCACGCGCCGGCTCGTCGCTGTCGGACCCTGCGCCGGAAGCCTGCTCGTCGGCGGCGTTTTGCTGATCGCTGGCCGAGCGGTCGGCATCGGCATCCTGCTGGGCTGACGGCGCACTCGATGACGACTGTCCGGTATTGCCTTCGCGGGCATTGTCGGCGTTCTCGTCACTCTTCGCCTTCTCGTCCGCTTTCGCCTGGTTCGACGCCTTGTTCTGCTCCAGGACGTGTTCCACCAACGCCTTGTTGGCTGACGCCGCCGGGAAATCCGGTTGTCGCTCCAGCGCCTGTTCATAGGCGTCGATGGCGGCTTCCAGCTCACCGCTTCGGGCCAGTGCATTGCCGCGATTGTAATGGTCGGCGGCGCTGCTGCCCTTGGCAAAGCGCTGGACGGCGCCGGCATAGTCACCGGCCTGATACAGCGCGACGCCTTGCCACTGCGGATCCTCGAAATGCCGAGCGGCTTCCGCCGGATGATGACGCTTGAGCAAGTGTTCGCCCTGTTGGTCGGGGCGGCGCCACAGGTCTTCGAAACCGAAGGCATAGCTGGGTTGCGGCACGGCCATCAGCAACAGCGGCAGGCACAGCAACCAACCGCGTCGCCCGGCGCAACCGGCCAGCAGCAGAAGCGGCAGCAGCAACCAGTAGCCCTGATCGGCCCAGCGGTCGAGCCGCACCTTCTGGCCCTGGCTGATCAGGCTCTTCGGACCGTCGAGCAGACCGAGGTCGTTCAGGTCCTGATTATCCAGGCGCAGCGAGGCATAGCGACCGCCCATGCTGTCGGCGAAATCCTTGAGCACCGGCCCGTCCAGACGCGGCACAAGGATGCCGCCCTGGGCGTCCTTCAGGAAACCGCCTTTCTCTTGGGTGACCGGCGCGCCTTCCGCGGTGCCGACCCCGAGCATCAGTAAAGGAGGGGCATCGCGTCCGGTCATCGCGGTGCGAATGCCCTGACGCTCGGCGTCGCTGAGGGACGAACCGATCCACAGCAGCCGCCCTTGGCCCAGGTCACCCTGTTCCAGCAAATCCAGCGCCTTGCGTACGGCAAGGTCCGCGCGCTGGCCGGCTTCTGGCATGATCGACGGCTTGATCGCATCCAGCAGGTTTTTGCTGGTCGCCAGATCATCGGACAGCGGCACCAGGGTGTGGGCGCTGCCGGCGTAGACGATGATCGCGGTCTGTGAATCGCTGCGCGCCTGTAACAGATCGAGCAACTTGCGTCGCGCCTGTTCGAGTCGGGTGGGCGGGCTGTCAGCCGCGAGCATTTCCGGGGTCAGCTCCAGCATCACCACCAGTGGATCGACCGGCCGTTGGCTGTTCTGCTCAACCCGCTGCCAGCTCGGCCCGAGCAGTGCCACTAGAGCCAGCAACCAGCCTAGACCCAGCACCACCCACGGCAATTTGCTTTCCCGACCGCCGCCGCCGCTGAGCAGGGCGGAATGAAAGGCGCTGGGAATGATCATCTGCCAGCGCCCGACGCGCTTCTGCCGATTCCATAACCGCCACAACAGCCAGCCGAGCGCCGGCAGCATCAGCAGCCACCCCGGGCGCGACCAATGGGGCCATAGACTGGAAAGGAATTCGATCATGGGCGCCTCGTCAGGCGCTTCAAGTGCTGACGCCACTGCGTACGCCACACAATCGTCGGCCGGCGCGCGAAGAAGCGATAAACCGCGTTGTTCGGCCAGCGCTCCTGAACCACCAGCAGCAGGCTCAACAACAGCGCCATCGTCAGCGGTACGTGATAAAGCGCCCGCGCCGGACGTGCCTGGGTCGGTTGTTGCGCTACGGGCTCCAGCCGGTCCAGCGCCTTGCCGATGCCGGCGAGCTCGGCGCCGTTGCACGCGCGGAAATACTGGCCACCGCTGACTGCGGCGATTTCCCGCAGCGCGGGCTCGTCCAGATCCAGGCTGGGGTTGAGGCCGAGAATGCTGGTGGCGCCGTTGTCGGGATCGGCGCCGATGCCGATCGGGTAGATTTTCACGCCTTCGCTGGCGGCCAGACGCGCGGCGGTTCGCGGGTCGATCTGGCCCGCGTTGTTGGCACCGTCGGTGACCAGAATCAGCACGCGGCTCTGGGCCGGACGCTGGCGCAGACGCTTCAACGCCAGCCCGATCGCGTCGCCAATGGCGGTGTTCTTGCCGGCAATGCCGATGCGCGCTTCGTCCAGCCAGACCCGCACAGTCTTGCGGTCGAAGGTCAGCGGCGCCTGCAGGTACGCCTGACTGCCGAACAGAATCAGGCCGATGCGATCGCCCTGACGGTGCTCAAGAAAGTCTCCCAGCAGCATTTTCACCAGGGTCAGCCGGCTGACCTCGTCGTTTTTCCAGACCATGTCCGGGTAATCCATCGACCCCGACACGTCCACCGCCACCAGCAGATCACGCCCGCTGGCGGCAACCGGCAACGGCTCGCCCAGCCATTGCGGGCGGGCGGCAGCGACCAGCAGCAGGAGCCAGACGGTAATGAATGGCAACTGGCGCCGCCAGCCCGGCAAACGGGTTCGGGCGCGGCGACCGGCGAGGCCTTCCAGCTCGGGGAGAAAGCTGATTTTCAACGCCGCTTCGCCGCTGTCTGCGGCGGGTAGCACGAAGCGCATCACCCAGGGCAGGGGGAGGAGGGCGAAAAGCCACGGCCAGGCGAATTCAAACATGCTTGCGAATCCAGGTCTCGACAGACTGGGTCAGGCCGTTGATGGCCTTGTCGTCGAGTTTGCATTCCGGCTTGTAGGCGCCCTCGACGAGGATCATCCAGCGCGTGAGGCCGGCGGCCGGACAGCGGTTGTCGAGAAACGCCAGCCATTTGCGGCCGTTGAGGGTGTGGCTCTGGCTGTAGGGGTAGTGATTGCGGCACAGGCGCTTGAGCAGACCGTTGATCTGTTGCAGCCAGGCACCGGCCGGGGCGCCGTCGTAGGGTTTGGGCATCTGCGCGAGTTCGACCAGCGCGGCCTGGCGCAGCGGGTCCAATGGCTCGACGGTGTCGCTGCTGGTCTTTTTCGGCAGCAGCCTGCGCGCGCGCCACAGGCCGTAGCCCAGCGCCGGCAGCAGGATCAGCAACAGCCACCAGCCCGGCGCGGGCGGCCAGAACCCGACCGGCTCCGGCAGGATCAGCGGTTGCAGCTGGTCCAGCGCACTCATGGCTGTTTCACCGGACGCTGGCCGTTGAGGTATTCGCGCAGTTGCTCGACCATTTCACGCTGGGTGCTCAGCGGCATCATCAGCACGCGCAGCTTCTGCGCCAGCAATTCCCAGCGCGCCTGACGCGCCTCGCCCTGGGCACGGTAGCTCTGACGCAAGTCGGCGTTAAGCGTGTCGAGTTCAAGGTGCGCCCCCCGGTCAGCGAAGCGCAGTAAACCGGCGGCGGGCAACGCGTGATCCAGCGGATCGGACAGCGGCAGCAGCAACAGGTCGCAATGCCGGGACAGCAGAGTCAGCTGTTGTTCTGCGGAGTCGGACAACGCGCGCTCGTCGCACAGAATGATCGCCAGACTGCCCGGGCGCATGACTTCCCGCGCGCGGCGCAGCGCCACGCCGAAGGTGTCACGGTCGGCAGCGGCCTCGGTGTGCAGCGACTGATTGACCCGCACCAGCCGGTTCAGCAGTTGCAGCAGGCTTTGTTTGCTGCGTCGCGGTTTGATTTCGTAATGCTCGTTGTCACCGAACACCAGCCCGCCGACCCGGTCGTTGTGGCCCAGCGCGGCCCATCCCACCAACGCGGCGGCCTGGGCGGCGAGGACTGATTTGAACATCAACCCGGAGCCGAAAAACAGGCGGCGGCTTTGCTCGACCATGATGAAAATCGGTCGCTCGCGTTCTTCGTGAAACAGTTTGGTGTGAGGCTCCTGCGTGCGGGCGGTGACGCGCCAGTCGATGGTCCTCACGTCGTCGCCGGCCTGATACACCCTGACCTGATCGAAGTCGACGCCGCGCCCGCGTAGCTTTGAGTGGTGCAGACCGATCAACGGGCTGCGCTGGCTGGGCGTTGAAAACAGCTGCACTTCCCGCACGCGATGACGCATCTCAATGAGGTCGGCGAGGCTGATGCGGATGCCCGGTTGGGAGATCAGATAGGGTTGCATGGGCTCAGGCGACGGCCACGACGTCGAGAATACGCTGGATCACGCGGTCTTGATCGATGCCGGCCGCTTCCGCTTCGAACGACAGGATGATGCGATGACGCAGCACATCGAAGACCATCGCCTGGATGTCTTCGGGGCTGACGAAATCGCGCCCGGCCAGCCAGGCGTGGGCGCGGGCGCAGCGGTCCAGGGAAATCGAACCGCGGGGGCTGGCGCCGTAACCGATCCACTCGGCCAGCTCGGCATCGAACTTGGCGGGCGTGCGGGTCGCCATCACCAGTTGCACCAGGTATTCCTCGACGGCATCGGCCATGTACAGACCGAGGATTTCCTTGCGCGCGGCGAAAATCGCCTGCTGGCTGACCCGGCGCTCGGGCTTGGTCTCGCCGTTGAGCGCTTCGCCCCGGGCCTGCTGGAGAATCTTGCGTTCGACGGTGGCGTCCGGGAAGCCGATCTTGACGTGCATCAGAAAACGATCGAGCTGCGCTTCGGGCAGCGGGTAGGTGCCTTCTTGCTCGATTGGGTTCTGCGTCGCCATCACCAGAAACAGCGGCGACAGGTCGTAGGTACTGCGCCCGACACTGACCTGACGCTCGGCCATCGCCTCCAGCAAGGCAGATTGCACCTTGGCCGGCGCGCGGTTGATTTCGTCGGCGAGCACCAGATTGTGGAAGATAGGGCCTTGCTGAAACACGAAACTGCCGGTTTCCGGACGATAGATCTCGGTGCCGGTGATGTCGGCCGGGAGCAGGTCGGGGGTGAACTGAATGCGATGGAACTGCGCTTCGATGCCTTCCGCCAGCTCTTTGATCGCTTTGGTCTTCGCCAGACCCGGCGCGCCTTCGACCAGCATGTGGCCGTCGGCCAACAGCGCGATCAGCAAGCGCTCAACCAGTTTCTCCTGCCCGAGAATCTGGGTGGAGAGAAAGGTCCGCAGCGCGATCAACGCTTCACGATGTTCCATCGATGACAGTTCCTGGCAGGAGAGGCAGCAGCGCCAAGTGGCGCCGAAGCTGGGGGCGTTACTTTAATCCATCGCAGGGGCGCCGACTAATCGGCCGGCGGGTTTTTTCGGCTTTTCAGCAAAGGACTGGGCTAAAACAAGAACTGTCTTACATTTGCGTCAATTGCCGCCCGGTGCTGCCGGGGTCTCAGTTGATCTGGCTGACGTACGTCCCGACACCGTTGAGGATGATCCGCAACGTGGCGTTCAGGTCGGCCAACTCATTGGCAGGTGTGTTGTGGCTAATGTCGTACGTGGTGTCGCCGCCCAGGGGTTCGGCATCGTTGGCGTCGATCTCGACCAACAGCCGGGTGGCGCTCAGGGTGACGGTGATGTTGTCTTCGACATGGACAGTGTCGTCACGAAACGTGATATCGACCTCATCCTCATCGGGGAAACGCGCGAGCAGAAACAGATCACCGGTGCTGCTGCCATGGCAGCAGGCCAGCGCCATATCATCCTCCTCCTCGTCGCATGGGTTGTAGATGAAGCTGTCGGTGGTCATTTGCATGGCGGTAACTCCCGTGGATGGGTTCAGGGCAGGGATGGATTTTGCCAGTCCTGTGAGAGATTTGCTGAAGATTGCGGAGGGTGGTGGGCCGAGTGGTTGGGTGGAGCCTGACCTGATGCGTTCGCTCCATTATTGACAGCGACCAAACCGGCCTCTTCCCGGCTAAAGCCGGTCCCACTAGAAAAGCATCGCGTACACCCTGTGGAACCGGCTTCAGCCGGGAAGCTTTTGATCTGCTCCATGCTCTTGATCTTCATACGCAAAAAGTCCAGTCACCGCCAATCGCGACTTGGGTGAAGGAACCCTGACGAAGGAAGGGCCAAACCGAGAGCAGGCACCCTTGGTTACTTGGGGTGCTTTTCCAAGTAACTCGCCGAAGGCGAAACCCGAGGCCGTTAGGCCGACGCCCTTGATCTCCTCCTAGCCGCACCGCGTACCTCGGGGACAGATTAATTTACGATGAAGCGCTGTAAATAAATCAGTCCCCTCAACCCGATGTCCGAATATGTCGCAGCATCGCAAGCAGATTCAGGGCGCCACTCGTTAAGCTGCACCCACGCCGAACAAATGTGACGGCACACACACCAAAAGCGTTAGTAAAACAGGCAACGCGAAGCGCGACGCCCCCTGTCACGTTATGCTGACTATCATCGACCAGACGCAAACGAGACAAACACACAAGCTCCACCCGACACACGCATCTCTCCTATATAAAAGCTCAAGCCAATCGGAGTACCACAGATGGCGTTCTTCACCGCAGCCAGCAAGTCCGACTTCCAGCACCAACTGCGAGCGGCACTGGCTCAGCACATCAGCGAACAGGCACTGCCACAAGTGGCGCTGTTCGCCGAGCAATTCTTCGGCATCATCTCCCTCGACGAACTCACCCAGCGCAGACTCTCTGACCTGGCCGGTTGCACCCTCTCGGCCTGGCGCCTGCTCGAACGCTTCGAGCACGGCACGCCCCAGGTCCGCGTCTACAACCCCGATTACGAACGTCACGGCTGGCAGTCCACCCACACCGCCGTCGAAGTCCTGCACCACGACCTGCCCTTTCTGGTCGACTCGGTGCGTACCGAACTGAACCGCCGCGGTTACAGCATCCACACGCTGCAGACCACCGTGCTGAGCGTCCGCCGTGACGCGAAAGGCCAGTTGCTCGAACTGCTGCCAAAAGGCACCACCGGCGGCGACGTCCTGCAAGAATCGCTGATGTACCTGGAGATCGACCGTTGCGCCAATGCCGCGGAGCTGAACGTGCTCGCCCGCGAACTGGAGCAGGTGCTGGGCGAAGTCCGCGTTGCCGTTGAAGGCTTCGAGCCGATGAAAGCCAAGCTCCACGAGCTGCTGGTCGGCATCGACGCCACCGAATACAACATCGACCCCGAGGAGAAATCCGAGGTCAAGGTGTTCCTCGAGTGGCTGGTGAACAACCACTTCACCTTCCTCGGCTATGAAGAATTTACCGTCGACAACGAAGGCGAGGGCGGTCAGCTCCAGTACGACCCGTCGTCCTTCCTCGGTCTGACCAAACTGCTGCGCGCAGGGCTCACTGCCGAAGACCTGCACATCGAAGGCTATGCAGTGAAGTACCTGCAGGAGCCGACCCTGCTGTCCTTCGCCAAAGCCGCGCACCCGAGCCGCGTGCATCGCCCGGCGTACCCGGACTACGTGTCGATCCGCCAGATCGACGCCGACGGCAAGGTCATCAAGGAATCGCGCTTCATGGGCCTGTACACCTCGTCAGTGTATGGCGAAAGCGTGCGCGCCATTCCGTACATCCGCCGCAAGGTTGCCGAAGTCGAGCGCCGTTCCGGCTTCGACGCCAAGGCCCACCTGGGCAAGGAACTGGCGCAGGTGGTTGAAGTGCTGCCCCGCGATGACCTGTTCCAGACCCCGGTGGACGAGCTGTTCACCACCGTCATGTCGATCGTGCAGATCCAGGAGCGCAACAAGATCCGCGTGTTCCTGCGCAAAGACCCCTACGGCCGTTTCTGCTACTGCCTGGCCTACGTGCCGCGCGACGTCTATTCCACCGAAGTCCGTCAGAAGATCCAGCAAGTGCTGATGGATCGTCTGAAGGCGACCGATTGCGAGTTCTGGACCTTCTTCTCCGAGTCGGTACTGGCGCGCGTTCAGCTGATCCTTCGTGTGGACCCGAAAGTCACCCTCGACATCGACCCGCAGCAGCTGGAAAACGAAGTCATCCAGGCCTGCCGTTCGTGGAAAGACGACTACGCCAGTCTGGTCATCGAAAGCTTCGGTGAAGCCCAGGGCACCAACGTTCTGGCCGACTTCCCGAAAGGTTTCCCGGCAGGCTACCGCGAGCGTTTCGCCGCACACTCCGCCGTGGTCGACATGCAGCACGTGCTGAGCCTGTCCGAAGCCAATCCGCTGGTGATGAGCTTTTATCAGCCGCTGTCGGGCGACAAGGCGCAGCTGCACTGCAAGCTGTACCACGCTGACACGCCGCTGGCGCTGTCCGACGTGCTGCCGATTCTGGAAAACCTCGGCCTGCGCGTGCTCGGTGAATTCCCGTACCGCCTGCGCCACACCAACGGCCGCGAATTCTGGATTCACGACTTCGCGTTCACCTACGGCGAAGGTCTGAAACTGGACCTGCAACAGCTCAACGACACGCTGCAGGACGCCTTCGTCCACATCGTCCGTGGCGAAGCCGAAAACGACGCCTTCAACCGTCTGGTGCTGACGGCCGGTCTGCCGTGGCGCGACGTGGCGCTGCTGCGTGCCTACGCGCGTTACCTGAAGCAGATCCGTCTGGGCTTCGACCTGGGTTACATCGCCAGCACGCTGAACAACCACGCCGACATCGCTCGCGAGCTGACGCGTCTGTTCAAGACCCGCTTCTATCTGGCGCGCAAGCTCAGCGGCGGCGACCTCGACGATATGCAGCAGCGTCTGGAGCAGGCGATTCTGACCGCCCTGGACGGCGTGCAAGTGCTCAACGAAGACCGCATCCTGCGTCGCTACCTTGACCTGATCAAGGCGACCATGCGCACCAACTTCTATCAGACCGACGCCAACGGCCAGAGCAAGAGCTACTTCAGCTTCAAGTTCAACCCGCGCCTGATCCCAGAGCTGCCGAAGCCAGTGCCGAAGTTCGAAATCTTCGTCTACTCGCCGCGCGTCGAAGGCGTGCACCTGCGCTTTGGCAACGTGGCCCGTGGCGGCCTGCGCTGGTCCGACCGTGAAGAAGACTTCCGCACCGAAGTGCTGGGTCTGGTCAAAGCCCAGCAAGTGAAGAACTCGGTCATTGTGCCGGTCGGCGCCAAGGGCGGCTTCCTGCCCCGTCGTCTGCCGACCACCGGGACCCGCGATGAAATCCAGGCCGAAGCGATTGCCTGCTATCGCCTGTTCATTTCCGGTCTGCTGGACATCACCGACAACCTGAAAGAAGGCGCGCTGGTGCCGCCGGCCAACGTCGTGCGCCACGACGACGATGACCCGTACCTGGTCGTCGCCGCCGACAAAGGCACCGCGACCTTCTCCGACATCGCCAATGGTATCGCCATCGACTACGGCTTCTGGCTCGGCGACGCCTTCGCTTCCGGCGGCTCGGCGGGTTACGACCACAAGAAAATGGGCATCACCGCCAAGGGCGCATGGGTCGGCGTGCAGCGCCACTTCCGCGAGCGCGGCATCAATGTGCAGCAGGACAGCATCAGCGTGATCGGCGTCGGCGACATGGCCGGCGACGTGTTCGGCAACGGTCTGTTGATGTCCGACAAGCTGCAACTGGTCGCGGCCTTCAACCACCTGCATATCTTCATCGATCCGAATCCGGACCCGGCGAGCAGCTTCGTCGAGCGTCAGCGTCTGTTCGACCTGCCGCGTTCGGCGTGGACCGATTACGACACCAGCCTGATGTCCGAAGGCGGCGGTATCTTCCCGCGCAGCGCGAAAAGCATCGCGATCACCCCGCAGATGAAAGCGCGCTTTGACATCACCGCTGACAAGCTGACCCCGACCGAACTGATGCACGCGCTGCTCAAGGCGCCAGTGGATCTGCTGTGGAACGGCGGCATCGGCACCTACGTCAAGGCCAGCACCGAATCCCACGCGGACGTCGGCGACAAGGCCAACGATGCACTGCGCGTCAACGGCAATCAGCTGCGCTGCAAAGTGGTGGGCGAGGGCGGCAACCTCGGCATGACCCAGCTGGGCCGTGTCGAATTCGGCCTGATGGGCGGCGCGACCAACACCGACTTCATCGACAACGCCGGTGGTGTGGACTGCTCCGACCACGAAGTAAACATCAAGATCCTCCTGAACGAAGTGGTCCAGGCCGGCGACATGACCGAGAAGCAGCGCAACCTGCTGCTCGAAAGCATGACCGACGAAGTGGGCAACCTCGTTCTCGGCAACAACTACAAGCAGACCCAGGCCCTGTCCCTGGCGGAGCGCCGTGCCTACGAGCGCATCGCCGAGTACAAGCGCCTGATGAGCGACCTGGAAGCGCGCGGCAAGCTGGACCGCGCCATCGAGTTCCTGCCGGCGGAAGATCAACTGGCCGAGCGCATCGCCGAGAAGAAGGGCCTGACCCGGGCCGAGCTGTCGGTGCTGATTTCCTACAGCAAGATCGACCTCAAGGAAGCGCTGCTGGAATCCCGCGTTCCGGATGACGACTACCTGGCCCGCGACATGGAAACGGCGTTCCCGCCGTCACTGGGCGCGAAGTTCTCCGAGTCGATGCGTCGTCACCGTCTGAAGCGCGAAATCGTCAGCACGCAGATCGCCAACGACCTGGTCAACCACATGGGCATCACGTTCGTGCAGCGACTCAAAGAGTCGACCGGCATGACCGCGGCCAACGTGGCCGGTGCTTACGTGATCGTGCGTGATATTTTCCATCTCCCGCACTGGTTCCGTCAGATTGAGGCGCTGGACTACAAGGTCCCGGCCGAGATTCAACTGGCGTTGATGGATGAGCTGATGCGTCTGGGCCGTCGCGCGACGCGCTGGTTCTTGCGCAGCCGTCGCAACGAGCTGGACGCGGCGCGTGATGTGGCGCACTTCGGTCCACACATCGCGGCGCTGGGTCTGAAGCTGGACGAGTTGCTGGAAGGCCCGACCCGTGAGGTCTGGCAGACGCGATATCAGGAGTACGTGGCAGCCGGCGTGCCGGAGTTGCTGGCGCGGATGGTGGCGGGTACGAGTCATTTGTACACGCTGTTGCCGATCATCGAGGCGTCTGATGTGACCGGTCAGAATGCAGCGGATGTGGCGAAGGTGTATTTCGCGGTGGGCAGTTCGCTGGATGTGACGTGGTATCTGCAGCAGATCAGTGCGTTGCCGGTGGAGAACAATTGGCAGGCGCTGGCCCGTGAGGCGTTCCGTGATGATATCGATTGGCAGCAGCGGGCGATTACGGTGTCGGTGTTGCAGATGGCGAATGGTCCTGCGGATGTCGAGGAGCGTTTGAGTCTGTGGCTGGAGCAGCATTTGCCGATGGTCGAGCGCTGGCGCGCGATGTTGGTGGAGTTGCGTGCGGCAAGCGGTAACGATTATGCGATGTATGCGGTCGCTAACCGTGAGTTGCTGGATCTGGCGATGAGTGGGCAGACGGCTGTGGTGTGATGGTTTAGTCGTCTGTAACTGAAAGCCCCGCGTTGAGAGACGCGGGGCTTTTTTATGGTCTCTTGGAGACTGTCGGCGTTCTGAAGGTCAAGAGCGTCTGCCTAACGGCAGACATTTCGCCTTCGGCGAGTTACTTGGGACTGTCAGATTTTTTGTGTGCGGGCTGGTAGCGGCCTGCCGTTAGGCAGGCCGTGCTTTTACCAGGTCGGCCTGATAAATCGATCTCCGTACAGAATCGCAAATTGAT
>NZ_JBTOQG010000035.1:0-23607 GCF_055283955.1 Pseudomonas sp. HP_12 | reverse complement strand
TAACGAGGGGCGATTGCACTCGACGTTGGGCAACATGACGCCCAATCAGTACGAGCGGCAAGCGGTCTGACAATCACCGATTGAGGTGTCCGGAAAAAGTTGACCACTTCAGCCTTCCCGGCTGAAGCCGGTCCCACAATTTTGCGGCGCACGCGATACTTCTGAATGCACGCATGCTTGGTAGGACCGGCTTCAGCCGGGAAGAGGCCCGTGCATTCACTCTCAATCTTGCCGCGCGCCACCTGACGCTTTCCCGGCTAAAGCCGGTCCCACAATTCGCGGCGCACGCGATCCTTCGATTGCTCAGCGCATCAACCGACCTGAGTCCAGTGGGTTTTCGGCGGTTCTGACCCGGGCACGTGTTCGGGCAGGCGCACGAAAATGCTATAGCGGGTCTTGTTTTCGATGGCCTCGAAGGCCGCCAGTTTGTCGATCAGCGCGGCGTTGACCACCTTGCCCGCGTTCAGCAGCAGCATGCCGTTGTCGGCGTTCAGGTTGCGCACCAGAATCATGCCCGGCACCAGCTCGCGGGTGGTGACGGCCTTGACGGTCGGGTCGTTGAGCACCGCATCGTCCAGATACGCCGCGCAGGCCTTGGCGAAATCCTCGATCAAGCCGGGGTCGTAGAGCTTGCCGGCGTAGCGGCGGATGAACAGCAAGGCCTCGCCGCTGCTCAGGTGTCTTTCCAGAATCAGCCCGCGCTGCAGTTCGATGAAGTCCACGGCCAGCTTGAGCAGCCGTGCGCCGTAGGGAATCGCTTCACCCTTGAGGTGCGCCGGAAAGCCGCTGCCGTCCCAGCGCTCCTGGTGATGCAGAATCAGACTGGCAGCGTCCTGGATGGGTTCGAGGGTCATCAGCAACGATTCGCTCTGCCGCGGGTAACTGCGCCAGGTGTCGCGGTCGGCGTGGCTGACCATGTCCGACGGCGTGTTGATCAGCGCGTCGCTCCAGCCGAGCTTGCCGATGTTGTACAGCGCGGCGGCCATGCACAGGTCGCGGCGGGTGGACTCGTCCAGATTGAGTTGGCTGCTGCACGCGTTGATCAGGTCGATGACGTCGCGATTGGTCTGCTTGTCCACGGGCAGTCGCTGATTGACCAGCATCGAAAACACCTCGGTGCCGGTGGCGTAACTGTGCTTGAGCTCGTCATAGGCCAGATCAAGCATGTCGGCGGTCTGCTGCAATTCGGCGGTGCGCGCCAGCACACGGTTTTCCAGGGTGGCGTTAAGGCTTTTCAGCTCATCGTTCTGCCGCTGGGTGAGCTGTTCAAGGCGCTGCCTTTCGCGTTCGGAAAACTGGAATGCCAGCGACTGACGCAGGGTCAGCACCAGCTCTTCGTCGGTCCAGGGCTTGGCGATGTACCGATGCACATGGCCCTGGTTGATGGCTTTGACGATGGTTTCGAGGTCGGCGTAGCCGGTCAGCAGGATGCGTGTGGTGTCCGGGTACAGGCTGTAGACCCGCGCCAGCAGCGCCGCGCCGTCCATGCCTGGCATGCGCGCGTCGCTGACGATCAGATCAACCGGCTTTTCGGCCATGATCGCCAGGGCCTGTTCGCCGCTGGTGGCCAGCAAAAGGTCATAGGGCTGCTCGCGAAGCAGGCGGCGCAGGCTGTTCAGAATCGACTCTTCATCGTCCACCAGCAGGACGGTGGGGCGTTGCTGCAACGAAACACTGGTTGAGGCTTCCATGATTGACCCCCGTTCGTACCGACATCGTGCCCGTGCCTTGGCTGCCATCCCGACTGGCATCATCACCGACAAGGACAGCTGGATGCCGCAAGATTAGTTGAGATATCGCGACTCTTCGCGGCTTTTGCGCAATATAAATCGCCCCCTCAACTTCACCTTCGGCGGGCCGACACAAGGGCATGAGTCCACGGATTGAGGCGCTTGGTCGATCATGTTGCTCCTGCAGATATTCTCGATCATTTCCGTCTGCCTGCTGGTGCTGCTGGGTCGCTGGCTGCTGCACAGTTATCAGGTGATCAACCGGGTCAACGAGGACCTGCGGGCGGCCAACGAAGGACTGGAGCAGCGCGTCGAAGAGCGCACCCGGGAATTCAGGCAGGCCAGTCATGCGTTGCAGGTCGAGATCGACGAGCGCAAGCAGCTGGAGAGCCAGTTGATCGGCGCTGAAAAGCTCGCCTCTCTGGGGCAGATGGCCGCCGGCATCGCTCACGAAATCAACAACCCCATCGGATTCATTTCGTCGAACCTCGGCACCCTGGCGGTCTATTTCGGCAAGATCCAGGAAGTGCTTGAGGCCTACAAAGCGGCCGAGGATCAGCTCGGAGTGGCTGAGGTGCTTGAATCACTCAATGCCCTGAAAACGCGCATGGACCTGGCCTTCGTCGAGGCGGAAATCCCGTTGTTGATTCAGGAGTCGCGGGAGGGGGTGGCCCGCGCCGCGCAGATCATCAAGGACCTCAAGGACTTTTCCCGGGCCGACACCCACCCGCAATGGCAGTGGGCAAGCCTGCAGCGGGGTATCGATTCGACGCTGAACATCGCCGCCTATGCAGTCAAGTGCAAGGCGGACATCGTCAAACACTATGTGCCGTTGCCGGACATCGAATGCCTGCCGGCGCAGCTCAATCAAGTGATCATGAATCTGGTGGTGAACGCGGCCCAGGCGATTGGCCCGGAGCGCGGCACCATTACCTTGCGCAACGGCGTGCAGGGGGACAGCGTGTGGCTTGAGATCAGCGACACCGGGAGCGGCATTGCCCCGGACGTGCTGCCGAAGATTTTCGACCCGTTCTTCACCACCAAACCGGTGGGCCAGGGCACCGGGCTGGGACTGTCGCTGTCGTACGGGATTGTGCAAAAGCATCGCGGAACGATCAGCGTGCGCAGCGTGGAAGGGGTCGGCACGACGTTCCGCATCGAGCTGCCGATTCAGCAGCCGCGCCCTGAAGAGGGCGCATTGAACTGAAAGTCAGACGTGCGCCATGCCGGGCACGTCCATGTTGATCCGGCGCCAGGCGGCTTCGGCAAAGCTGTACACCGAAAACGCGATCAGCCCCAGCGCCATGACCATCAGCACCACGCCACCGGCGGGCAGGTTTTGCAGGGCGTTGAGCGCGTCTTTCAGCCCCGGCGGGTGCATCGCCTGATAGCTCGAACCGCTGATGGCCAGCAGCACGCCCATTTCGACAAACGCCACGCCGCGCGCGATCAGGCCGAAGCGGGACACCGGAGTCACGTATTTCATGACCTCTTCGTCGGCCTCGAAATACTTCTCGAACGAGGCTTTCCAGCCCTTGAAGAAATGCGCGATGCCGACGCCAAGGGGCACCAGCGCAACGAGGTAGACCACCAGGTTGGAGTGTTTCCACGACAGCAGGGTGGCGAGCAGGTCTTGGGTCTGACCGCCGCCACCGCCGGAACTGCGCAGGCCGTCGATCAGCAGGCCCAGGGCAAAGAACGCCAGCGCACCGTTGACCAGCCCACCCGCGAGCAGCCCGCCACGGATCACCAGGCCCTTGAATTCGCTGCCGTGATGGTCCACGTCCCGCGTCGCCTGCAATACCCGCCAGGCAGCAAACGCGAGCAGGCCCGCCACCACCAGCCCCACCAGAATGTGGCCGAACGGTTGGCTGAACAGGGCTTCGAGGCTGCTGTGGCTGTCTTTGGGGCGTGACGAATCGCGGGCAGCCAGCAAGGCGAAAATGCCGATGATCAGGTACAGAACGCCGCGGGCGGCGTAGCCCGAACGGGCAAGCAGGACAAGGGTGTGATGCGGGGACATCGAAGGTTCTCCGGTTAAGCAATAGATGAGCAGACCCGGGAGCGCGCAAGGGGTTCGATCAGGTTGCTTATTGCAGGACCGGCATCAGCGGGATCCCGATGGCTGCACTCGATGCTTTTAGCGGAACCGGCTTTAGCCGGGAAGAGGCCAGTGTGCACGCCATCAATTTTGCGGTGTGGCCGCAGACGCCTTCCCGGCTAAAGCCGGTCCCACTAAAACCAAAGCGATCAACTTGCCGCAGATTGAATGCGCTGACGAATCCAGGCGCGGCTGTGCTCCAGCACGCGGTCGGCCATCATGGTCGGGAAATGGATGAAACCGTGGGGCGCGTCGGGCAACAGGTGCACTTCGACGCCGGCGGTTTTCGCCCAGCGATCCGCCATTTGCAGGGTGTCATCGCGCAGCGGGTCCAGTTCGCCGACCCACATCAATGCGGCCGGGAAACCGGATAGATCCCCATACAGCGGCGACAGCGGCGGCGCCTGACGCTGGGCATCGCTGATGTCTGGCGTGAGCAAGCGCAGGGCGGCAACCATGCCCGGTCCGTTCAGCACCAGCGTGTCCTTGCCTGCCGCTCGCACGCTCGGCGTGCCGGTCAGGTCATAAACCCCGTAATAGAGCAGGGCGCCGCACACCCGCTTGAACATCTCGGGCCAGGCCTTGAGCTGCAACAGCGTCGTCGCCGCCAGATGCCCGCCTGCCGATTCACCGACGACGATCACCGGCAACCCTGCGAACTCCGGGCAACCGTCACCCAGCAGCCATCGCGCCGCGACCAGGCAGTCTTCCATCAGCCCTTCGACCGGCGTTGACACCGCCAGCCGATAATCGACCGAAACAACGGCCACATCGCACGCCCGCACCATGGCCATGTTCAGGTCGTCGTTCATCTGCGCGTTGCCGATCACCCAGCCGCCGCCATGAATGTCCAGCACCACGCCTTTGGCCTTGCCCTTGGGCCGGATGATCCGGACCGGCACGCGATGACCGTCGATAAACGCCGTGGTGCGTTCGGCGTGCAGGCCATGGCGGGCCAGCTTCGCCGCGCCATTGAGCTGACCGACGCGCAACAGCGACTGAATCAAAAGCGGGGTGAAGCGGTTGCGGATACGAAAGCGCGGCAGCCAGGCCAGCTTC
The DNA here is from genome assembly GCF_055283955.1 of Pseudomonas sp. HP_12. Taxonomy (NCBI): domain Bacteria; kingdom Pseudomonadati; phylum Pseudomonadota; class Gammaproteobacteria; order Pseudomonadales; family Pseudomonadaceae; genus Pseudomonas; species Pseudomonas sp. HP_12. The sequence goes on along the minus strand of NZ_JBTOQG010000035.1, from coordinate 18,717 downwards.
TGGTTGAAGCGCCGCGCCTGCGCCAGTTCGTCGTCGGGAAAATGCAAACCGTCGTTGCTGTCCAATTGCGTGCTCTCTCTCGGGCTCATACCCGCCAGTGTTGGGTACTGACTTGGGCTTCGTCCGAGGCCGAGAGTTTCACGTGCGTGACCACAACAGTTGACGCCTGCCGCAGCGTATATGCCGGGGCGATCGTGCATGGCCACGAGTATCTGCTCGTGCCCACGCTCTGCGTGGGAACGATCAACAAACTACCGGCTACCCATCGGCGGTGTCGGCTTGATCAGCTGCAACTGCTGGCGATAGTCATCGGTCACTTGCCGCGCCTGGCTGTTGCTGGTGATGACCCGTGGGGTGATCAGCACGACCAGTTCGGTGCGCTTCTTGCTCTTGCTGGTATTGCCGAACAGCCAGCGCAGGCCGGGGATGCGGCCCAGGTACGGCACGGCGGACACGGTGTCGGCGTTGTCCTGTTTGATCAGGCCACCAAGCAACACGGTCTGACCACTCTGCACCGCCACCTGGGTCGACACCGAGCGGGTCGAGATCCGCGGGTTGCCGTTGGCGTCAGTCGACGTGTCATTGGCGTCGCTGACCTGCTGCTGGATGTCCATGTACACCAGGCCGCCCGGATTGATGCGCGGCACGACGTCGAGGATGACCCCGGTCTGCACGTATTCGACGCTGCTCAGGGTAGCGGTGGTGGCCGAGGTGTTGACCGTGGTCTGGCTGATCGGGATGTTGTCACCGACCTGAATCTGCGCCTGCTGGTTGTTCATCACCACCAGCGACGGCGCCGACAGCACTTGCGTGCGGCCGCTCTGTTCCAGCGCGTGAAGGGCGATCTGCAGGTTGTTGCTGACGAACGAGTAAAACAGCGAATCGGTGGCGCCAAGACCTGCGCCGCCGGCACCGAGTGCGCCCTGACTGCCGGCGGTGTTCGCCACGGTGGTGCTGGTGGAATTGCCGGCCAGACGGCCGAGGTACCACTGCACGCCAAGGTCCAGCTCACCGGTCAGATTCACTTCAAGAATCCGTGTCTCGATCTGCACCTGCATCGGGGCGTTGTCCAGCCGCTTGATGGCGGATTCGATCTCCGCCCACTGAGCAGGGCGCGTGCGAATCAGCAACTGGTTGCTGCTCTGCTGGGCGGTGATGCGGGTGCTGTCGTCCAGACGCTTGCTGGCGCCAGAGCCGCTGGCCGCAGCGTCCGAGCTGTCGCCCTGACCGCTGCTGTCGGCGCTGTCTTCGGACGTCTCGCCGTCCTGCTCTTCATCGCCTTGCTGAGTGCCGGTTTGCAAACCACCATTGGCGCCACCCATCCCTGAACCCATGCCGCCACCGATCCCGGAGGAGCTGCTGTTCAGGCCCTGACCGCTGCCGCTCAGGCCGCCGCTGCTGCCGGTGCCACTGCCGTTCAGCGAGGACAGCGAACGGGTGCGCAGACCCGGTGCAACCTTGGCCGCGGTGTCGTCCTTGATCTGGCCGTTGCCGTAGATCTGCCGCAGGTATTTGGCCAGGTCCGAGGCCTTCATGTTGCGCACGTCGTAGACGTACATCTGCGGCTCGTTGCCGCCGCCTTCGTCGATGGTGTGAATCCAGTCGCCGACTTCGCTCAGGTAACGCGGCTGGGAAGAAATGGCGACGACCGAGTTGGTCCGCTCAATGGGCAGAAACTTGACCATGCCCGCCAACGGCATGCCGCTGTCCGGGCCGAACATCTTCTGCAGCTCGGGCATCAGCTCGCCGACGCTCGCGCGTTGCAGGCCGTAGACGGCGATGGACATGCCCTTGAGCCAGTCGACGTCGAAGGTGTCGATGGTGTCCTGGTAGTTGGCCAGCTCATCCGGCGTGCCGGCAAGGCTCAGTACGTTGCGCGCCGGATCGACCAGCAGAAAGGCGTTGTCACGGGCGAAGGGTTTGAGCAGCTTCTGCATCTCGGTGGCCGAGATGAAGCGCAGCGGGAACAGCCGTGCCGACAGCCCGGTGGACGGTCGCGCCACCGGCATCTCCGGCACCAGTTTGCCGGCCACAGCCTGATTGGCCGGGAGAATCACGTAACGGTCGCCTTGACGGATCATTGCGTTGTCGGTCCACGACAGCAGCGTTTCCAGAATCGACAGCGCCTGCTGCTTGTTCACCGGCTGCGAGGTCGAGAAGCTGACGTCGCCTTTTACGCCCTGATTGATGCTGTAGTTCTCGTGCAGCAAATCGCCGAGCACGGTGTTGATCACCGCTTCGATGGGCTGATTGGCGAAGTTGAACGTGATGTCACCGGCGGCCGCCGACGCGCCTTTTCCACCCGCGCCGGTCTGGGCCGGGCCCGCACCGCGCACGAAGGTCTGGTTGCCACGAATGATCTGCTGGCGCGCGGGCGCAGGCTTGGCGCCGGGGTTGTTCGGGCTCGGCGCCTCAACCGGATCGCTGACCGGGCCTCGCTGCGAGCCGGTGCCATTGAGTGCTTCCTGCATCAGGGCCGGATCGTTTTCGAAACGTTCCGGAGTGGACGCGCATCCGGCCAGGGCCACGGCGGTGGCCAGGCACAACAACGGGCTGCGCAGACGGGAAAACTCAGGGGTGCGATTGTTCATGGTGTGGGTACGTTTGGAAGAGTAATAGGGGGGACTTTCGACGGCGGCGGAAGGCGCAGCATGGGCAGACGCAGTTCGCGGGTCTGGCCCTGATGGCTGAAAGTGGCGTGTTGCGGCGTGACCGAATCCAGGGTCCAGCCGTTGTCCAGTGTGCTGCCGACGGCCAGCTTCAGGCGGCGCTTCTGCGGCAATTGCAGCAGCACCCATTGAGAAGGGCCATCGATGATCACGCCGCTCAGGCTGATGCCGTCCAGGGACGAGGCCTGGGACTTGCCGGTGACCAGATCAGGCTTGCGGTCCGGGCTGAACATCGATTGCTGCCACGTCAGGGTGAGCACCTGGGCCGGCAGCGCAGGCAATGCCGCAGGCCCGGCCGATGGTGTGGCTTCGCGCGCTTCGCCAGCCGGCAGCCAATCGATGTCCTGACCGGCGCCCATGCTCAGGCTGACGGCGACGGCCGCGAGGGCAAGCGTGGCAGCGCCGAGCGCGAGGGTAAGGGAGTCGAACTTCATGCGTCAGGCTCCTCGGTGGACTGCTCGGAGGGATCGGGCTGCTGCCTTTCGGGCTGCGGCTCGGCGTCAGGCGCTTTCGACGGCTGCGCCTTATGCGGCGCGGCCTGCTGCAGATAACCGCGCAACAGCAGATGCACCTGCAAGCGTCCGGCGCCGCCAGTGGCGGGGGCGGTTGTGGCGCGGCGAATGCTCAGGTTGTCGATGAACAGAAACGGCTGGCCGTATTCCAGTTCGTGCAGCAAACCCACCAGCGGCTCCATGGCGCAGTCCAGGGTCAGGCTGACTTTGACCTGACGATACGGCTCGGCACTGTCGTGCTCGGGGGTGATCGGCATGCGCTGGGTGACCTGGCAGCCGGGGCCCTGATCGGCGTGGGCCTTGACCAGATCGAGGCTGCGCTGCATCAGATCGGCCGCCACGGCGCTCGGGTCTTCGCCGGGTAACAGGCTGCTGCGGCTCGACGGGTCGCGGCGGGCGGCCTGCAGCTGCTGCTCAAGGCTTTCGCGCTGAGCGAGGGCGCCGGCATAGCGTTGCTCCTGGTTACGCAGGGTATCGGCCTGATCCTGCAGGTCGCTCAACGGGTCGAGAAACCAGCTTTGCACCAGCAACCACCACGCCGCCCACAGCACCAGGGCCAGGGCAATCAATGCGGCGCCGCGACGTTCACGGGGGGGCAGTTCACGGCGCATCGGCGGCCTCCTTGCGCAACTGGGCGCGCAAGGAAAAGCGCTCTTTGCCGGTCTGCGCGTCGGGCTGAATGATCCCCTGGAACTGCGCGTCGGTGAGGGTGCGGCAGTCTTTCATGCGGCTGATGAGGGCGCTGGCCTTGGCGCTCTGGCCGGTGATCGACACGCTGCCGCCGTCAGAGATTTCCAGCTGCTCGACCCAGGTGTCGGCGCCCAGGCAACCGGTGAGGTCGGCGAGCACGCTGGAGGTGGTCGGCTGCGCGGCTTTTTGCTGGGCCAGGTAACGCGCGGCGCCCTGGGTGTTGATCAGTTCGCGGCGCAGGTTTTGCACGGCTTGCACCTGGCTGCGTTGCTCGTCCACGTGCTGTTGCATCGCTTCGACCTGGGCCGTGCGTGCATTCAGCCAGAGCACCATGCAGGTCAGCAGCAAGGCGCCACAGACCACGGCGAGGAAACGCGGCAGGCGCGCGGAACCTGCAGATGCCGGCTTCAGCTCGGCCGGCAGCAGATCGACATTCAGCCGTTCGCCTTTGCCGTTACGCGCATCCACGGCATACAGCGGCAGGCCGCGTGCCTTGCAGGTGTCGATGACCGGCTGCAAACGCTCGCGCAGCACCGCCACCAGCAGCACCTGGGCCAGGGTTTTACCCTTGGCGGTGACGCGCGCGACGTACTGCATCTGCTCGCGGGGGTAGGGCGTGTATTTGTCCAGCTCGAAACCGACCACGCTGTGCAGATCCCGCAGCGCCGCCTGCGGCAGTTGCAGCGGCTGCGCCAGGACCATGCCGGCGGGGAGCATCAGGATCAGCCGCTCGCCGCTCTCGTGGGTGATGTGCTCGGGCAGCGGCCAGTCAATCAGCCGCTCACGCACCTGGGGCATCAGCCGTGCGCGAACGCCGGCGGGCAGCAGCGCCTGCAACTCCTCGAGCCAGGCCTGCCAGAGATGCTGCGCCGGGCTGTCACGCCACTGACTGCGCACCCGGGCCTGCAAGGGCGCCAGCTGCTGTAAAAGTGATTGCTTCATTCTTGCCAACGCAGAACGCGATACGGTCGCGCTCCCTCCTTCGATGGGTTCAATAACAACGTGACGTTGAGCGTCGTGGTGTAACCGCCCGGCAATGTCGCCTGGCTTCGAATACTGACGACCGGGCCGGCGTCTTCGGTTGCGGGGCCCGCTTGCGGCAGACCCAACGCTTGCCGCAGCCAGGGCGACGCCATGCGCGGATCCGGCGCGGTCAGGCCGCTCCATAACGTGACGTGCGGGCTGGCGCACTGGTACAGCGGCTGGCCGATGCCCGGCAGTTCGCGCACTTCCTCGATCATCCGCAGCGGCGCCCGGCCGCCACCGCGACGCTGCTCCAGGCCCTGGGCCACTTGCCGGGCCAGGTCCGGATTTGCCCCGCACGCCACCAGCAGGCGGGCGAAGGATTCCGCCGGCGCCGCGTTGAGGTCGAGCTTGCCGGTCTCGCTGCCGAGACTCACCGCCAGCGCGGCCTCATCGAAACGCAATCCATGAGGCTGGTTGTCGGCTTTCCAGTGCCGTTGCGGGTCGCGGTCCAGTTGCGCCAGCACCGCCATGCCGATACCGGCTTCTGCGGCGAGTACCGCCTGGGTGTGCTGGCCTTGCCACAGGGCCTGACGGTTCTGCAGGTGCACCCAGCCCAGCAAACCGGCGAGCAGGGTACTGAGCAGCGCCAGCACCCACAACACCAGGAGCAGCGCGACGCCCTTTTGCCGACGGCCTGTCATAACGTGTGCGCCTCGCCGGACAAATCCAGGCGCAGATTGATGCTTTGCAGCGGCCACGGTACGGGGCCGCCCAGTTGCGCGTCGATGCGCACGCTGATCGGCAATCGTCCCGGCCACGGCCAGTGATCCAGCCACGCGGTTGATTCGCCGGTGGGCGACACGCCGCGATAACTCAGTTGCAGCGCGCGCACTTCATGCAACAACACCTGGGGCTCTTCGGCCGGCAGCAAGGCCTGACCGCGCAAGCGCTCCAGGCTGATCTGCAGACGCTGACCGGCCGCCAGCGTCACGCTGTGCCGGTACAAACCCCCGCCTAATGTGGCGGGCAGCGGCGCATAAAAGCTCATGGCCTGGGCGTCGCCCTCGAACACCGGCGCCTGACCGGGCTCGGCCCCGCCGGCCGCGAGGGGTAGGGCCTGACCGATGGCGCTGCGCAGGAAATTCTGTGTCGAACGTATTTCGTCCAGCCGCGTGCTGTAGCGCTCGGCCTTGGCCATGGCGCGGTTGGCCCCGGTGATCGCCGCGCCGACCATGGTCAGCAGCACCCCGAGCAGGCTCAGCACCACCAGCACTTCGAGCAGGGTAAAACCCCGAGCGCTGCGCTTCATTGAGCGGCACCCGAGTCAGCACTGCGCACTTGCAGGCTGCTGTAATAGGCGCGGCGCGCTCCGTCCCTCACTTCGAGATCCAGCCGCCATGCCGTCGCCGGGCTGTTGCCGCGGGGCAGCGCGCTGACGTCCATCTGCCAGTTCACGCCGCTCCACTTGCCCTCGGTCCGGCCCGGCTGCAAGTGACCGGCGCTGGCTTCATCAATCAGCGAACGCGCGGCCAGGCTTAACCGGTCACTGCGTTGCGCCTGCTGCAGGGCCCGTGCGCTCTGCCCGAACGCCACCACCAGCACACTGCTGCACACCGCCAGCACAGCCAGGGCCGCGAGCATTTCCAGCAATGTGAAACCGCGCTGACGCCTCAATTGAGCGTGCGCAACTGAACGTTGCCGGTCAGCCAGTTGATGTCGACGCGCCAGTGTTTGTCGCCCCGGGCCAACAGCAAGTGACCGCCGCTGGAACCGCCGTCCGGATAGAACTCGAACGCCGGGCCCAGGCCGTCAGCGGTCTGCAATTGCACGCGCATGTCGGTGGGCAATCGCACCGGCTTCAGGTGCGGGCCTTGAAGCCGACCGTTGCGCAGATCAAAGCGCGTCTGCGCCGGTTGCCCGGTGACGATCGCCTGCACCCGCGCCGCGCGCAGTGACTGCACCACCTCGCTCAACGCCCGGCGCTCACTGGCCGCGTGCAAACCCCGACCCACGCCGAAGCTCACCAGCCCGACGCTGATGCCGATCAGAACGATCACCACCAGCAATTCGAACAGGGTGAAGCCGCGGGCGCGGGGCAGGGCGTGCATGTTATTCCCAGTTACCGATGTCGGCCTTGTAGCCGTCACCGCCAGGCTGGCCGTCCTGACCGAAGAAGATCAGGTCAAAGCTGCCGTGCTCGCCCGGGTAGCGATAGCCGAACGCGTGGCCGAACGGGTCTTTCAGGTCCGAAGGCTTGGCGTACGGGCCGGCCCAACCGGTGGCATTGGCCGGCTTGGTCACCAGTTGCTGCAGATTGGCCGGCGGCGTACCGACGTCCAGGCCGTAGCTTTCGACTTTCATGCCGAGGCTGGCGAGTTGCGCCTTGCCCGCGCCGTATTTGCCCTTGTCGACGTTGCCGCCGACCTGACGCACGACGATGGTGGCGACGATGCCCAGCAGCACGATCACGGCGAGCATTTCCAGCAGGGTGAAACCGCCCTGGCGACGGCCTTGGACAGCGTTAAATCGGGACATGTCTATTTCCTCAAATGTTACTGGTAAGGCTCATCAGCGGCAGCATGATGGCGAGCATGATCACCGCCACCATCACCGCCATGACAACGGTCAGGCTCGGCACCAGCGCGGCGAGCAGACGGTCGATGCCGCGCTTGGCTTCGACGTCGAACACGTCGGCGACTTTCAGCAGCATGCCGTCCAGGTTGCCGGCCTGTTCGCCGACTTCGATCATTTGCAGCGCCAGTTCCGGCAGCAGCGGTTGTTCGCCGAATGCCTGGGCCAGGGTGCCGCCACCCTTGACCCACTCGGTTGCCTGCTCGACCTGCGCACGCAGGGCGTAGTTGCCGCATACCTGACGGACGATGGTCATCGCCTGCAGCAGCGCGACGCCGTTGCTCAGCAGCGTGCCGAGGGTTCGCGCCAGACGCGCCGCTTCGATCCGCTGCAACAGCGGGCCGATGACTTTGATAAACAGCAGGCGCCGGTCATGCCGTTGACGCCGCTGTGGATCGCGGCGCAGCACCGCGACGGTCCAGATCAATCCGACGATGGCGCCGAGCAACAGCAATCCGTAGGCGCTGAGGAATTCCCCCAGCCACAGGATCGCCTGGGTGATGAACGGGATCGGCACGCCCAGATCACGAAAGATCGGCACGAACTGCGGCACCACGTAGGCCAGCAGCAGGGCCAGCGACCCCAGCACGCCGACCACCAGAAAGATCGGGTAGATCAGCGCGTTGATGACTTCGCCGCGCAGCATCTGGCTGCGTTCCAGATAATCGCTGAGCTGGCGCAGGGTGTTTTCCAGGGACCCGCCGGCTTCGCCCGCGCGCACCATGCTGATGTACAGGCTGGAAAACTGGCCGTGCTCTTCTTCCAGCGCCTGGCTCAAGGGTTTACCGGCCTTGACCTGTTCGCGAATCCGTTCGAGCAGCGCCTGGCGCTTGGGTTCGTGGGTCTGCTTGAGGAGGATGGTCAGGGCCCGTTCCAGCGGCTGGCCGGCCCCGAGCAGGGTCGCCAGTTGCTGGGTGAAACTCACCAGCGCCGCGCCGTTCATCGCACCCCGGCGCATGGCCGCGCGCAGGCCGCTGTTGGCACTGGCTTCGAGGCTGAGCAGCAACAGGCCGCGCTTGTGCAGAATCGCGGTCGCTGCGGTTTGATCGGCCGCTTCCAGGGTGCCGTGTTGGGCGACGCCGTCGGCGTCCAGTGCGCGGTATTTGAAATGGGCCATGGTCAGTCGCCACGCGTAACGCGCAGCACCTCTTCAAGGGAGGTCACGCCCGCCACGGCCTGACGCAGGCCTTCCTCATATAGGGTACGCAGGCCACCGCGACGGGCGGCTTGCTCCAGCGTCGAGGCATCGGCCTGGCGCATCAGCAGGCCGCGCAGTTCTTCGTTCATGACCAGCAATTCGGTGATAGCGCTACGGCCGTGATAGCCGCCGCCGGGCAATTCGCTGGCGGGGCGATAGAGCGTAATCGGGCGTTGATCGGTAAAGCGGTCCAGCCCGTGCTCGGCGACCAGTTCCTGCGGTGCTTCAAAGGCGATGCGCGTGAGCGGATCCAGCCTGCGCACCAGCCGCTGGGCCAGAATGCCTTTAACGGTGGAGGCGATCAGGTAGCTTTCGACGCCCATGTCCAGCAACCGGGTGATACTCGCGGCGGCACTGTTGGTGTGCAGGGTCGAGAGCACCAGGTGACCGGTCAGCGACGATTGGATGGCGATGCGGCAGGTTTCCAGGTCGCGCATCTCGCCGATCATGATTACGTCCGGGTCTTGGCGGACAATGGAGCGCAGGGCGCCGGCGAAGTCCAGGCCAATGGCCGGCTTCACTTGAATCTGATTGATGCCCTCAAGCTGGTACTCGACCGGGTCTTCAACGGTGATGATCTTGCGCTCGGCGGTGTTGAGCCGCGACAGCGCGGTGTACAGCGTGGTGGTTTTGCCGGAACCGGTGGGGCCCGTCACCAACAGAATGCCGTGGGGGTTTTCCAGCACGTCGAGGAAGTTCTGCAGGCGCTCGCCGTCCATGCCCAGGCTGGGGAAGTCGAAACTGACGGTCTGCCGATCCAGCAGACGCATCACCACCGACTCGCCGAAACTGGTGGGCACCGTGCTCACCCGCAGGTCCAGCTCTTTGCCCTGGATGCGCAGCATGATGCGGCCGTCCTGGGGCAGGCGACGCTCGGCGATGTCCAGCCGCGCCATGATCTTCAGTCGCGAAATGATCGCCGCTGATGAACTGGACGGTGGAGCCTCGGCTTCGTGGAGCACGCCGTCGATGCGATAGCGCACTTTCAGCTGGCTTTCGAACGGCTCTATATGAATGTCCGAGGCGCGTTGCTCGACGGCTCGCTGCAGGATCAGGTTGACCAGTCGAATGACCGGCGCCTCGGACGCCAGGTCCTTGAGGTGCTCGATGTCTTCTTCGGCGCCGCCGTGTTCGTCGAGGGTTTCGATGAGCGAGCCCATGGCCGAGCGGCCCTGGCCGTAATAACGCTCGATCAGCCCGTCGACCTCGCTACCAGCACCCACCGACACATACACCGGCGCCTGGCAGGCGTAGGCCACGGCGTCCAGCCCGTAGGCATTGCCGGGGTTGGCGGCCAACACATGCACGCCATCGGCATAAGCGCCGATGGGCAGCAGGCGATAGTGGCGCAGAAAGCGCTCGCTCAATTCCGGCAGCGGTTCACCCGACAGCGTCACGTTTTCCGCCAGCAGCAAGGGCGCTTGCAGCGTCGAAGCCCATGCCTTTGCCAGGTCCAGTTCCGAGACCAACCCCAGGCGGGTCAGCAATTCGGTGAGCGAGCTGCCTTCGGATTCCTGGGCCAGCCGCTGTGCCCGTTCCAGATCACCTGTCTTCAGTCCGGCATTGGCCAACAGCCACGCACACAGCGCTTCGGCCGAGTGCGCGGTCAGTTGTTGGCTATTGATAGGGGACAGTTTTATGGACACAACGGGGATTCAAATAAGTGAGGCCTCTGACGAGACCTCGGGGTGATGTATAAACAGCCGTAATAAAACAGTAACTAACGGAGTGCGTTAGTTTGTCGCAGACGACGTATTAGCGGTCGGACGGCCACGCTTGTTTTCATCAGCCTGATTCTGTTTGGTGGCTTTCACGGTGGTGGCATCTTTTTGTGTTTGCGTCATGACAGTGGAATCTGCTGCGCCGGAAACAGTTTCCTGAGTATCGGAGTCAGCGGCCATTGTTGCAGTTGCAAACGACAGGGTCAGTGCAGCGATGGCGCCCAGTACTGGCAGTTTCATGTGATGTTTCTCCAATGTTTGTCATGTGTTTGAAATGATCGCAACGCTGGCTTCAGCGTGGGCCCACCGCTCGTTTCAGGGGTGAAACCCAGCGTTTACGGGGTTTCAGGCATTGAGCGGTGAAAATTGCTAAACCTACAGACCTGTAGGTTTAGCAAGAGTTCAGATGATGTATCAAAAAATGTCGAGTTTGTTGAAGATTGATTTTTTTGTTTGACATCAATTGAAAACAATTGCCTTAATTTAAACGTCTCGGGCAACGCTCGTGCAGTTCGGTGGCTCATCGCCATTAACGTTAGTTACAGAAGATCAAATTGCCCACACTCATCGTCACGTTGTAACGCCACTTTCCCGTTCACCGATGTTCTTTCGAGAACTTCGGTATAGGCCGAATCATGCCTGAATTAAAGGCTTGTGGCGTGTCAACTGCGACAAATGAGCGCGGGTGATACTTGGAGAGCGTCCCCTATGCGAAACCGTAAAACTTTCGGTGCCCACTCGGCACTGGCTTTGTTGAGCCTGGCTATCTGCCACGCCAACGCAGCCGACACCACGACCCAAGAGCAACTGGCGGCCAAGGAACTGCGCGCTGACAAAGCGGCAGAAAAAACCCTGGCGAAGATGACTCAGGAAGAAAAGCTGGCCTACATCGGCGGCATCGGTGGTTGGGACGTCAAGCCGCTGACCCAGTACGGCGTGCCACAGATCCACGGCGCCGACGGTGGCGCGGGCATCCGTTACACCAGCGAAGGCAACGATCCGGGCGTGGTCTATCCGTCCGGCCCGAACCTGGCGGCCACCTTCAACCCGCGTCGCGCCATCGATTTCGGTCGCGCCCTGGGCTACGACACCGCGAGCGGCGGCTACCAGTTCGTCACCGGCCCAGGCATGAACCTGTACCGCATGCCGTGGAGCGGCCGTGCCTTCGAATACCTCTCCGGTGAAGACCCGTTCCTCGGCGCAAGCCTGGGCCCTGCGGTCATCAACGGTATCCAGCAGCGTCGCGTCTGGGCGGAAGCCAAGCACTACGCCGGTAACGACCAGGAAACCAACCGTTTCATCCTCAACCAGGTCATGCCTGAGCGCGTTCTGCGTGAGATGACCCTGCCGCCGTTCGAGTCCGCGACCAAAAACGGCACCGTGGCGATGATGATGTGCTCGTTCCAGAAAGTGAACGGCGAGTACGCCTGCGAGAACAAGCACCTGATCGCCGACATCCTGAAGAAGGAATGGGGCTTCAAGGGCCTGGTGCAGAGTGACTACAACGCCGTCGTCCACGGTCTGCCAGCGGCACAAGCCGGCACCGACCTGGACATGATGGGCGGCCAGATGAACAGTTCGGTGCTCAAGCCGTACCTGGACAGCGGCGAGCTGGACATGGCGACCATCGACGACAAGGTCCGCCGCATCCTGAAGAACATCTACCTGTATCAGTTCGACAAGTTTGCACCGCTGACCACGCACAACATGAACAGCGCCACCAGCAACAAGGTCGCTCTGAACATCGCTCGCGAAGGCATCGTGCTGCTGAAAAACCAGGGCGACGTGCTGCCACTGGACAAGAACAAGGTCAAGCGCATCGCCGTTGTTGGCGACCTGGCCAAGTACGCGCCGCCGACCGGTTTCGGCAGTGCTCACGTTGACGCCACCCGTTACATCAGCGAGCTGAGCGGCCTGCGTCAGATCGCCCCGGGCGCTCAGGTCGAGTTCCTCGACACGCTGTCCCTCGATCCAACGGCCATGCACTGGACCACCACCGACAGCAAAGGCAACAGCGTCGCTGGCATGAAGACCGAGTACTTCAACAACGCCACCTGGTCCGGCGACCCGTCGGCCACCCAGATCGACACCTACGTCAATCTGGACTGGTCCACCGACAGCGTGCCGAGCAACGGCGACACCGCCAATACCTCTATTCGGTGGAGCGGTCAGGTCACCCCGACCATCAGCGGCGACCAGGTCTTCAAAGTCCGTGCTGACGGCGCCGTGCGTCTGTGGGTCAACGGCGAGAAGATCATCGACAACGGCGACGGTGAGAACATCACCAACAAGAGCATTCCGCCGACCATCCCTGTTTCCGGCAAGATCAAGCTGGAAGCCGGCAAGGCTTACGACGTGAAGCTTGAGTACTCGCGCCGTGACGGTTACCTGTCGACCATGGGCGGCCTGGTGGGCGTGCAGATGTCGACCGCTTCGCTGACTGCACCTTCCGACCTGTCGCAATACGACGCGGTCGTGGTTGCCGTGGGTAACAGCGCCGAATACGAAGGTGAAGGTTTCGACCACAGCTTCGATCTGCCTGAGTACCAGAACGAGCTGATCCAGAACATCGCCAAGGCCAACCCGAACACCGTGGTGACCATGCACGGCGGTACCGCGCTGAAAATGAGCGACTGGATCGACCAGGTGCCGGCTGCGCTGCACGCGTTCTACCCGGGTCAGAACGGCGGTCAGGCCCTGGCCGAGATCCTGTTCGGCAAGGTCAACCCGTCGGGCAAACTGCCGATCAGTATCGAGCGCAACATCGAAGACAATCCGCTGTACAAGGATTTCCCGGCCTTCGATAACACACGCACCAAGGTCAAGGAAATCACCTACGCCCACGACCTGACCATGCTCGGCTACCGTGGCTACGACAAGACCAACACCAAACCGCTGTTCGCGTTCGGTCACGGCCTGTCGTACACCCAGTTCACCTACAACAACATCTCGGTCACCCCGGGCGTTGCAGTGGGCAACACGCCGATCAAGGTCTCGTTCGACCTGACCAACAGCGGCAAGCGTGCCGGTTCCGAAGTCGCCGAGCTGTACGTCGGCCAGCAGAACCCGAAAGTCGAGCGCGCCGTCAAAGAGCTGAAAGGCTACAAGAAGGTCTTCCTGCAGCCGGGCGAAACCCGTCACGTCACCATCGAACTGAACGACCGTTCGCTGGCGTACTTCGACGAGGCAAGCAAGCAGTGGGTGATCGATGCCGACACCTTCAACATCAGCCTGGGCGCGGCTTCGGACGACATCCGTCTGAACGCCAAGCTGGTCAACCCGTTCCGTCAGGAACTGTCGACCACCACCAGCAACCCGCTGCCACGTTCGGCGCTGAACTCGGTCAAAGTGACCTTGCCAGCGGTGAAGACCGGCGGTGTGCTTGATCAGGCCGAAGACACCGACGCAGCCAATGGCAACACGGACTACGACGGCAACACCGAGTACTGATTGATCGCAACGGGAAAGGGCTGAGCAACAGGTCGGCGCCGGGGAGTTGATTCCGGCGCTGGCTGAGGCCTGAACCCGAGTGACAACCTGAGCTTGAGAAACAGAGAATGAGGCGATCCGGCCAGCCCGGATCGCCTCATTTTTTATGCGCGGATATCGCGCTCGACCTGTGCCATGTAACTGTCGAAACGCTGCACCAGATCCACCGTCTCCGGGAAGCGCAGCCATTGCAGCTGCAGCCCGTCCATCATCGCCAGTATCTGGTGAACGATCGCGTCCAGATCCACATCCCCACGCACTTCGCCGGTGGCCACCAGATGGTCGAGCCGTGCGCGCATGCGTCCGTGAATCGTCACGTAGCGGGACTGAAACCATTCCCACCCCGGATGGCTGTCCACCAGGCTTTCGGCGTTCAGCATGCTGAACGCGCGGATCACGCCGGGCGCCGTCGCGTTGGAACGGTTGATCTGCCGAAGGCCGCTGACGAAGCCCTGCAGCGTCGGCTCGCTGTGCAGGCTGCTGATCACTTTGTGGTTGACCTCGTCGCGACGGGCGAGCACGCCCATCAGCAGGGCGACTTTGTTCGGGAAGTGATGCAGCACGCCCGCTACCGAGATGCCGACAATGTCGGCGATGCGGGCAATGGAGGCGCCGGTGTAGCCCTCCAGCGAAAACAATTGCAGCGCAGCGTCGAGCAGTTCTTCGCGGCGCTTTTCACCCTTGGGGGCGCGACGGGTGCGGGGGAGTGTGTCTGACGTATTTCCTGTCATCGGGTTTACCTGGCGTCTCCATGATTTGCAGGTGTCTGGGCGTTTCGGCAGGCCTGTCGCGACGGCGGGTTGCGAGGGCGCAACCGGCAGAACGGGCGCGGCAAGTCGTCGCGGGTGCTGAAACGGCACGCTCTGTTTAAGGGTGCGACCGGGTTTTGGCAAGCGAAAACTGATATTCAGGACTGCCGGCAGGCGGGTGCCACCGTTCGGGTGAGCCCTGTCCAGAAAGTGGGAACTCCCGCCGCGCGTGCCTCTCCTTTGAAGTAACTGACATACAAGGAGGATCCACTGTGAACGAACAAGCCAATCCGGGAATTGCCTATCTGATCGAATGCGCCGAGGAGACGACGATTGATTCGCGGCTGTTTGCCATTTACGAAGCCCTGGCCGAGGCGGGCGGGCTGATCCCGCAGGAATACTTGATCAAGGTGGCGCGCGAGACCACCGCAGGCCCCAAACAGCAGTTGTTGATCAGGCTGATCGGCAGAGCCAGTCGCGCCCAGGTCCACTGATCAGGCGCGGCCCCCCGTATTGGCCAGCTGACGCCGATTGACCCTTTCACGACCCGGAGCGCTTGCCCCGTCGGCAACGCTCCGAGCAGTAACGCACCTCGTCCCAGCAGCGCGCCCATTTCTTCCGCCAGGTGAACGGCAGCCCACACACCACGCAGGTCTTTACCGGCAGCTCGCTCTTCTTCAAATCGCCTCTCCGGCGTCGAGCTTGCCCAGCAGGGACTCGCCCCTTTGCCACAGCGCGTCCTGTTTCGCTTCGGTCATCCGGTCGAGGTTCTTGTAAACCATGCCCATCCGTTGATTGGCGCGCAGCAGGTTGCTGTGGCGCATCACGAAATGCCAGTACAGCGAATTGAACGGGCAGGCGTCCTCCGTCGTGCTTTCCTTGACCTTGTACGCGCAGCTGCCGCAGTAATCGGACATCCGCTTGATGTACTGGCCGCTGGCGCAATAGGGCTTGGAACCCAGATAACCGCCGTCGGCGTGCATGACCATGCCGAGGGTGTTGGGCAACTCGACCCAGTCGAAGGCGTCCATGTAAATCGCCAGGTACCACTCGCAGATATCTTTGGGCGCGATGCCGGCCAGCAGGGCGAAGTTGCCGGTGACCATCAGCCGCTGAATGTGATGAGCGTAGGCGTGTTCAAGGCTCTGGCCGATGGCCTGGCTCATGCAGTTCATCTTGGTCTGCCCGGTCCAGTAGAACTCCGGCAGCGCCCGGGTATTGCCGAATGAATTGCCGTCGGCGTAATCCGGCATCTTCAGCCAGTAAACGCCGCGCACGTATTCCCGCCAGCCGATCAGTTGGCGGATGAAGCCCTCCGCCGCGTTTAGCGCGACGCCCCCCGACCAGTAGGCCGACTCGACGTCGCTGCACAGCTGGCGCAGATCCAGCAAACCGATGTTCAGCGCCGCACTGATGCGCGCGTGGAAGAGGAAGGGCTCGTCCATGGCCATGGCGTCCTGATAGTCGCCGAAGGCCGCCAGCCCGTAATCGAGAAAGTACTGCCACAGCGCCTGGGCGTCGGCGTGGGTCACCGGGTAGTCAAAATTGTCCAGAGAGCCGTAGTGACTGGCGAATCGCTCACGCACCAGCTCCAGCACGTCACGGGTGATGGCGTCCGGTGCGAAACGCGCGGGGTAGGGCGCCGAGACCCGCTTCGGCAGCGCCTTGCGGTTTTCCGCGTCGAAGTTCCAGGCACCGCCTACGGGCGTGCCGTCGCTGTTGAGCAGCAGGCGCTGCTTGCGGCGCATCTCGCGGTAGAAGAATTCCATGCGCAGCTGGATCTTGCCGCTGGCCCATTTGGCAAACTCTTCGCGGGAGCACAGAAAGCGCGTGTCGCTGTGCCAGACCAGCGGCAGGCCGCATTCCCTGATCGAATGCTCCAGGCGCCAGTCGCCGCACTCGGTGGCGTGGACTTCTTCGGCCTGCAAGGACGCGTGCCAGCGCTGCAACTCAGTCGGCACCGAGCCGGTGTTCAGCGGATCGTCCAGCGTGACGTACTGAACGATGATGCCGCGCTCCTGCAGCGCCTGGGCGAAATGGCGCATGGCGCTGAAGATCAGGGCGATCTTTTGTGGGTGATGGGCGACGTGGGTGGCTTCTTCCATGACCTCGACCATCAGCACGGCGTCGCGCTCGGCGTCGAGTTCGGCGAGGCAGGCCAGGTCGAAGGACAGCTGATCGCCGAGAACCAGGCACAGGCGGCGGACAGGCATCATCGATTTGTACCGCGTGACGCGTCGGCACTGCGGGCTGTTGGCGTAAATCGATGGTGGACAGATGAGAGAAGGTTGGGCACAGGATTCCTGAGGAGCAGGGAGTAATGGCGCCGAGCATAGCGGTTTGCCCGGCGCGCGGTCATGGGACTAGCCGGATACGTGGCGCCGGACACACTGCATCAGGCCCTGCAATGGGCCGGATTCCACCGGAGCAGGAACGCAGACCGTGCGCTCCCGGTCGCCTTCGCTGATGGTCAGCGTGTAATGCTGCATGCCGCGCAGCGCACGGGCGGGGTGCCGACCTTCCGGCAACGCGAAGAATTCGGACGCGTCGACTAGTTGCCGCAGCTCCTTCTGGTCGCCCTCCGGCAGGGCGTCCACTTCAATGGTGTTGGGCTTGTTCAAGCCCGGAAAATAGGCGACCCCGCCGCTTTCGCTGAATGAGATACGCATGTGGGTGGCTCCTTCTTTTGCCAGATGGCCATGGCGGATCATTGCGCATTGATGCCCACGGCCGCCCAACCTTCTTTTACCGCGATTTGGGCTTCTTCGCCTACACCGTACAGCCGGCCGGCCACATCGTGGGTGATCCGCGCGAACCGCACGAAGCCGGCATTGGGCCGCAGACGCGAATCGCGCAGCGCGTCGTACCAGATGCGCCCGGCCTTTTCCCAGGCATGACCGCCAATGCGCGTCGCCACTTGATAAAACGCATGGTTGGGGATGCCCGAGTTGATGTGCACGCCGCCGTTGTCGTCGTAGGTGTGGACGAAGTCGTCCATGTGACCCGGTTGCGGGTCTTTGCCCAGCACCTTGTCATCGAACGCAGTGCCGGGAGCTTTCATCGAGCGCAGGGCGCTGCCGGTGATCTTGTCGGTGAACAGGCCTTCGCCGATCAGCCAGCTGGCCTGCTTGGCGGTTTGTTTCAGGGCGTACTGCTTGATCAGCGAGCCGAACACGTCGGACATCGATTCGTTCAGCGCGCCGGCCTGGTTGAAGTAGACGAGCCCGGCTTCGTCTTCGGTGACGCCGTGGGCCAGTTCGTGGCCGATCACGTCGAGGGCGATGGTGAAGCGGTTGAACAGTGACTGGTCGCCGTCGCCGAAGACCATCTGCGCGGAGTTCCAGAAGGCGTTGTTGTAGCCCTTGCCGAAGTGCACGGTGGCGTCGAGGGCCATGCCGGCGTCGTCGATGGAGTTGCGGTCGAAGACGTCGAAGAAGAAGTCGAAGGTGGCGCCGAGGCCGTCGTAGGCTTCGTCGACGGCGATGTCGCCGCTGACGGGCTGGCCTTCGCCGCGGACGAGGGTGCCGGGCAGGGTTTCGCCGCCGTCGGCGGTGTAGATGGAGCGTCGTTTGCCGGTGGGGGCTACGGCGGCCAGGTGAACGAGGCGTCGATCGGGTTGCGCGCTGAGGCGCAGGGAGCGGAAGGTGTTGTCTTTGGCGCGCGTGCGCAGGGCCGCTTCGCGCTGGGCTTTGTTGCCGTTGCGGGCGATCTGGTCGAGCAGGTACGGGGGGATGAGGCAGAGGATGGGGTTACGGGTGTGGTTCCTGCACATGGGCAATGCTCCTGGGTGACATCGTTCGATTAAGCGACGCGTCGCGGTCTTGCTTTAATCGACAAGCCAGGGGGATCGTGCGTTCCCCACCTGCATTTAGTGGGACCGGCTTCAGCCGGGAAGAGCGTCTGCCTAACGGCAGACATTTCGCCTTCGGCGAGTTACTTGGAAAAGCACCCCAAGTAACCAAGGGTGCTTGCTCTCGGTTTGGCCCTTCGTTCCTCAGGGTTCCTTCACTCCGGTCTCGCTCCGTGGGCCCGCCGCCATCCGCCATCCATGGCGGGGGGCGGCTCTCGCGGCATCCATGCCGCTCGGCCCAC